>DVKM01000019.1 GCA_018716015.1 Candidatus Enterenecus stercoripullorum
ATGGCGCTGTCCTTTTCAATGTAGGTGTCGGTGCTGGGGATATAGGCCTCGGGCTGGTAGTAGTCGTAGTAGCTGACGAAGTATTCCACCGCATTTTCCGGGAAAAACGCCCGGAACTCGGTGCACAGCTGGGCGGCCAGGGTCTTGTTGTGGGCCAGCACCAGGGTGGGCCGCTGTACCTGTTCAATGACCTTGGCCATGGTATAGGTCTTGCCCGAGCCGGTGACCCCCAGCAGGGTTTGCTCGCTCAGCCCCATTTCAATGCCCCGGGCCAGGGCCTCAATGGCCGCCGGCTGGTCGCCGCTGGGGGTGTATTCGCTGACCACCTCAAACTTCGGCATACTACGCCTCATCCTTTCCGCTGTTCGCCCGCAGGCGGGAAAATGCCCGAAAGCCGTATCCTTTCGGGCATCCCGGCCGATTGCTCAGGCCCATTATATTGGAACGTTTGTTCTTCGTCAATTCCTATTTTCCGTTCAGATACCCGGAGGCCACCATGGAGACCATCTCATTGGCTGCCACCACAAAGTGGTCCACCAGCTCCACATGGACCTGGCGCAGCAGCTCCCGCAGGGCCAGGGTGGTGCTCACATCCGCCGGGGAGAACAGGGCCACGCCGGACACATGGTTGTGGGCCAGGGCCACCCGGCTGGCGTTGCAGGCCAAAGCGGTCTCCACCACCTTGCGCTTGGCCACCCCCACCTGGTCCAGGATGCCCTCCCCCAGCTGCCGGCAGGCGATGAGCTTGCTCTTGGCGTCCATGCACACCAGGTAGGCCAGCTCGTTGCGGGCCCCGAAGAACAGGGGCAGGAGCAGCTCCTGAAACTGCCAGTTGCTCAGCAGCTGGCCGGACACGTCCGAGCTGAGCTCCATATACCTGGCGGCCACCGCGGGGATGAGCCGCAGCAGGCAGGCGGCGTTGTCGCCGATGCCCTTCACTTCCTTGAGCTGCTCGTAGGTGGCGTTGAACACCCCCACCAGCCCACCAAACCGCTCTACCAGGGCGTGGGCCAGGGGATTTACGTCCCCCTGGGGAATGGCATAAAACAGCAGCAACTCCAGCACCCGGTGGTCGGCCATGCCGTTCAGGCCCCGGGCGAGAAACTCCTGCTTGGCCCGCTTCCTGTGCCCGGTGTGGATGGATAGGCTGTCCCGCTTACTTTGCCCCATAGGTGCTCAGATACTCCTCCATCCGCCCCCGCATCCCATCATCAATGTACACCTTGCCGTCCACCGGCTGGTTGTGCAGGCACCGGATGATCTCCCGGATGGTGACGATGGGATAGACCTGGATGCCGTAGTCCTGGCGCAGCTCGTCCAGGGTGGTGCAGTCCCGGGTGCCCCGCTCCATCCGGTCTACCGACACGAACAGGGCCTTGATGTTCACATCCGCCACGTGCCGGAACAGCTCAATGGACTCCCGCACGGCGGTGCCGGCGGTGACCACGTCCTCCACAATGACGATGTCGTCCCCGTCCTGGGGCTTGTACCCCACCATGGCCCCCCCTTCGCCGTGGTCCTTGACTTCCTTGCGGTTGAAGCAATAGGGCAGGTCCCGGCCGTAGTTGCGGTACAGGGACGCCGCGGCGGTCACCGCCAGGGGGATGCCCTTGTAAGCGGGGCCGAACAGGGCGGTGATCCCCTGGGGCATATGCTCCTGGATGCAGGCGGCGTAGTAGTCCCCCAGCCGGGCAGCCTGAGCGCCGGTCTTGTAGTTTCCCGTGTTGACGAAATAGGGGGTCTTCCGCCCGGATTTGGTGATAAAATCCCCGAAGGTGAGTACGCCGGAGCGCACCATGAAGTGGATGAATTCTTCCTGATAGGTCATATCCCGCACTCCCTTTTCTGTTTGTATGGGTGAATCGTATTATTATACCATTGATTCAGTCTCAGGACAAGGAGATTTTGCTCTGCGAAGCTCTTTCACGCCTTGTAATAATAAATACGAAAGAACAAACACCACGTCGAGCGACGGGTGCAAGTTCTATCGAATTTATTTTCCTATATTAAGAAAAGCCGTGAAATGCAAGCGAAACGGGGGTAAAACGTGGTGCGGCAGTACAGGTATATAACCTTTCAGGACCGGAAGCAGATTTCAACCCGATACCTGAACGGCGACCGCGTGGCCGACATAGCCGACGGGCTGGGCGTGACAGCGGCGACGGTGTACCGCGAGTTGAAGCGCGGGGAAACCGGAGGGCTGGACCGCAACCAACGGCGGGCGTATAGCCCCGTTCTTGTGCAACAGCGGGTTCAGGAGAGTTTCAGCTGCGGGAAATTTGCAAGGAGGTTTTGCGCGGTGACTAATTTTAAATCGATCACCAAAAACCCGGAGACACTGGCCGCATTCTTGCGGGCTTTGCCGATCTTGGAAGGACCGTGGGACGAAGGATAGATTTCCATACACGAAAGGGCGTATGAATTACCATGGTTGGGTTTTCATCAAACTCTTCCACGACACGGCTCTGTATTTTCCCCAGAACAATGCGATACCGCTTTCCAAGGTCTGTATAATCCATATCTAAAATGATATCTGTTCCACCATACGCTTCCGGATTATAAAGAGCGGCCATTTGCTTGGTAAAAGTTAACGAGGACTCTTCTTTTTCGCCGGTTTGCGTTATGCCCCAGCTCGCATCTGCCATGCGCTCAAAGACGTCTCTCGGAAATAGCAATTCTTGCAGTTTTGCATTTGTTTCTGCTCCTATACCACCGGAAATATACTCCTGCCCTGCCTTTCGAACAACTGCAAGATATTCTTTTGTCCGGTTTAATAATTCCGGGACTCTGAACAGTTCGCCTTCTCCGCAAAACAAAGTGGTATAGTTTCCTTTGCCGCAAATCCTATCAAATTGTGCTGTTACACTATCGTAATTTGACTTTGCCCTGTAAAAGCCACAAGTAGAAATTAAAACGGTCTTCTTTTCGCTCATATCATGTCTGGCAGAGTGGCCGCCGCCCTCTGCATGAGGTAACATGAAAGGCAGCGTTAACGGAAGCTGCCGGTCCATTACAGTCTTTACTTGCTGGGCAAGCTGAAATAATATAATGGGAAGCTCCAAATTGTGAGATCAGCCCACAATAACTTTTCAAGAACCGTCTGCATATCGTCGCAAATACAGCATTTACCGGGCGTGGTTTTCCAGCAGGCAAAGCACCCAAGACAGGAGTTAATATCTATCTGCGCAATATGAAGCCTTTCCATGTTAGGCAAGCAATCTTTCTGCGTATCACAAATTCCCTCCAAAAAGGCGTTGGTAAGCTGAAGCGTATTGCTGCGTTCACCTTCGGGCTTCCATTGAGTACAAGAATATTCATTGTCATTCCTCCATATTTTTCAAAAGGTGCATACAGTGTTCCATCCATTCGAGATACATTTGCGCATATCGCTTTCCAAGGTCGGCAGTCATTTGCCAGAATAACGCACTTTTTTATCGGATATCATTTCTTGATATGATGGAATAGAAGCGTCTGTCTGTTGGAGCGCCTCCAAACCAATGCGGTATTTTTCATGAAACTGTTTAAAAAATTCAAACTACTTGCAACAGGTAATTCGCCCATAAAAAGAGTTTTCATTAAAGTGGGAGAGCGCATATCGACATTTACATCTGGGTCTCTTAGCCAACGCAGCAACTCCTTCCGCCCTTCCTCCGTAATTGAGCAGATATTTTTATTTGGTTTACCGTATTGTTCCACAGTTTGTTTTACAATCCATTTGTTTTTTCTAAAACAGTAAGTTCCCGATAAATCTGGCTGGTTTGAGCCAGCCAAAAGAAAGAAATTTAGTGAGTTTTAAAAGGCTTTGCGGATTTCATAGCCCGTCATATCCCCATAGTTTAGCAATCCCAATATTCCGTGTTTCAGCATAGCAAGACTTTCTCCTCTCACAAAATTATATATTCAACAAGTGGAATATAGGCATTCCATTCCACTTGTTGAATGTTGTCAAGTAATTTCTGACATTTTGGTTTATGATGAGGAATCAAAGGATATATGAACCGGGACTACCCCTGCGTCTTTGCTGAATGATCCGCATAAAGGAGAAACGGCATAGCCGAGGCTACGCCGTTTCCCGAAAACAATTGTATGCTGTTTTGTGAGCGCTGCCCACTTCACACTCCCTTGTACTTTTTCCGGGTGGCGATGCCCCCCCGGATGTGCCGCTGTGCCTTGTTCTCGTCCAGCACCGCCTTCACCTGCAGGTATAAGGCCCGGTTGAAGGCGGGCAGGCGCTCGGCCAAATCTTTGTGTACGGTGGATTTGGAGATCCCAAAGGCCCGGGCCGCGGCCCGCACGGTGGTCCTGTTCTCAATGATGTACTGGGCCATGCGGCAGGCCCGTTCCTCAATGTTCCCTTTCACAATGGCAACAACTCCCCGCTCTTGGCGTCCTGGGGAATCTATATGCGCCCGGTAGCGGGATTATGAGGGGTGCCCGCCGCCCCTCGTGCCGGATCGCCATGCCGCTCCCACGGCTGCCAGCGTTCAGACTCCGCGGGAAAAACCGCCGCCGTCCCATTTTTGCTTGCGGCTTTGCCGGGCACGCATTATAATGGAGAAAATACGCGCCCCCGGATCCCCTGTCCGGCGGGCAGACAGGAGGCCCCCGTATGAACTCCAACCAAAACATTGTGCTCGTCGGTATGATGGGCTCGGGCAAAACCACCTGCGGCCAGCTGCTGGCAAACCGCCTGGGCCGCCCTTTTGTAGATTGCGACGCGCTCATTGAAAAATCCACCGGCCGCACCATTCCCCAGATCTTCTCCACCCAGGGAGAATGGGCCTTCCGGGATCTGGAGCACCGGGCGGTGCTGGAGCTCTCCAACCAAGAGGGCCTGGTCATTGCCACCGGCGGCGGCGCCATCCTGCGCCAGGACAACGTGGCCGCTTTGCGGAAAAACGGCCTCATTGTCTTCCTCCACCGCCTGGCGGACGAGATCTATGACACGCTAACCACAGAGAACCGGCCCCTGGCCCAGGGGGGCAAGCATGCCTTTCTGGACACCTTTGCCCGGCGGCTGCCCGCCTACCGGACCGCGGCGGACGTTGTGGCGTCCGATTTCTCCACCCCCCAGGCCACAGTGGAAGAGATTTTGGAAAAGCTCTCCCGATACAGCATGCGCTTTCTCATCCTCAACGGGCCCAACCTGAACCTGCTGGGCAGCCGGGAGCCGGACATCTACGGGGACCAGACCTATGACGCCCTGTGCGATCTCATCCGGGGCCATGCCCAGGCTCACAACGCCAGCGCGGTGTGCTTTCAGTCCAAC
Source organism: Candidatus Enterenecus stercoripullorum (assembly GCA_018716015.1). Classification (GTDB taxonomy): domain Bacteria; phylum Bacillota; class Clostridia; order Oscillospirales; family Oscillospiraceae; genus Enterenecus; species Enterenecus stercoripullorum. The sequence goes on from DVKM01000019.1 coordinate 5,270, forward strand.
CACGAAGGGGCCATCATCGACCAAATCCAGGCCGCCGAAGGGGTGTACGACGCCATCATCCTCAACCCCGGGGCCTACACCCATTACAGCTACGCCATCCTGGACGCGCTGAAGGCGGTGCGCGTCCCCGCCTACGAGGTGCACATCAGCCACATCGACCAGCGGGAGCCCTTCCGGGCTGTCTCCGTCACTGCCCCGGCCTGTGTGGGCCAGCTGTATGGCCACGGCTTTCAGGGCTATCTCATGGCCATGGACCATTTCCTGGAGGGGCGCACATGAGCGCCCCCCGGCTGCAGGTCATCGGGGACCCGGTCCTGCACTCCAAGTCCCCCGTCATCCACGCCGCCATGCTCGCTGAGTTAGGCTTGGACATCCCCTATACCCCTCACGTAGTGCCCAAGGGCGGTCTGCCGGGTTATCTCACCTGGGCCAAAGCCCACCATGTCATCGGCTTCAACGCCACCATGCCCCACAAGGAGGACCTGGTCCCCCTCATGGACCAGCTGGATGAGGACGCCGGGCGCATCGGCGCGGTGAACACTGTCTGCGTTCGGGATGGAAAACTCATCGGCCACAACACCGACGGGGCGGGCTGCCTCATCGCCCTGGAGCAGGCCGGACTGTGGCCCCGGGACCAGGTCGTGGTGCTGGGGGCGGGCGGGGCCTCCAAGGCGGTGGCCCTGAAGCTGGCCGCTTGCGGCGCCCGGCAGGTGTGGGTGTGCAACCGCACTCCGGGCAAGGCCCAGGCCCTGGCGGCTGCCGGCCCCGGTGGCGTCCTCACCCCTGCGGATTTTTCCTTGGAGACGCTGACCCGGCTGTGCACCCAGGCCCAGCTGGTGGTCAACTGCACCAACCTGGGCATGGCAGGCTGCGGTCAGTTTGAGGCATTCTCTTTCCTGGACGCCCTGCCTGAGAGTGCGGGGGTCTTCGACCTCATCTACCACCCCGCCCAGACCCAGCTGCTCGCCCAGGCCAGAGCAAGGGGCCTGCGGGCCTGCAATGGCCTGCCCATGCTGCTGCACCAGGCGGTGCTGGCCCTGGAGCATTTTCTGGACCGCCCCCTGGACCGGGACAGAATGGCCAGGGCGGCCGCAGCCGCCCTGGAGCGCTCCAGGCAATGATGCGAAAATCCCCGGCCAGCCGGCCGGGGATTTTTCACCGCGATTTTTCTTACAGTTCTCCGTCGTCGTAGTCATCGTACTCGGAGGAGCAGAAGCAGTTGGCCTTTTTCTCCTCCACCTTATCCGCAATGGCATAGAACGTGTCCACGATCTTGTCCCAATAGGCCGCAATGACACAGATGGCGGCGCCCAGCACAGCGACCAGCGCGGCGGCTTTCAGGATGCAGCGGGCAGCTTTCATTTCGGTTCCTCCTTTTGCGTTTCATGGTCAGTGTATAGTTTACACGATTACGGTGGAAATTACAAGTATTCTTTGAAATTTCCCGGGCGGTCCGTTCCGGCCTTTCCCTTCCCGCTCTACCCCCAGTCCGAGCTTTGATCCGCCCCCTCTTTTTGGCCGGCCGTCCTGTGTCCACCCCCACCCGCCGCAAAACCCCCTTGTTTTTTCCGCTGAAATGGAATACAATGAAGGGACAAATGAGACCCCGTGTGTTTCCCGATCACCCCATAGAAAGGAAGGGTTCCATGAAGATACAAACCGAGAAAGGCCGCATCCGCCTTGCCAGCGACGTATTCACCTGCATTACCGGCGCGGTGGCCACCAGCTGCTACGGCGTCAAGGGGATGGCCTTCCGCTCCAAGACCGACGGGCTGGTCCACCTGCTGCGCAGGGAGTCCATGTCCAAGGGCGTCAAGATCACCTATCATGAGGATGATTCCATCTCCATTGAACTGCATATCATTGTGGACAACGGCGTGAATTTGATGGCGGTCAGCCGCTCCATCCAGAGCGAGGTCAAATACAACGTCAACCGCCTGACCGGCATCGAGGTGCGCAGCGTCACCGTCTGCGTGGATTTTATGGTCATCGGGTGATCCCGGGACAGACAGAAAGGAAATATCCGAATTATGATCGATATCATTGACGGTTCCCTTTTCCAGCGCATGGTCATCCATGCCGCCGCGTCCATTGGCGCTCAAAAGCAGAGTATCAACGAACTGAACGTGTTCCCCGTCCCCGACGGAGACACCGGCACCAATATGTCCCTGACCATCGCCACCGCCGCCGCCGAGGCCAGGAAGAAGCCAGCCCACGCCATCAGCCAGGCCGCCGCTACCAATGCCTCCGCCCTGCTGCGGGGCGCCCGGGGCAACTCCGGCGTTATCCTCTCCCTGCTGTTCCGGGGGGTGTCCAAGGCTCTGAAGGAACACGACACCGCCGACGGCGTGGTGTTGGCCGCGGCGCTGAACGAGGGGGTCAGCGCCGCCTACAAGGCCGTGATGAAGCCCGCCGAGGGCACCATCCTCACCGTCTCCCGACTATGTGCCCAGCGGGCCACGGAGGCCGCCCAGGAGCAGAACAGCGCCGAGCACGTGCTGGAGGCCGCCATCGCCGAGGGAGCAGTGGCCCTGGCCGATACCATCAACCAGAATCCCGTGCTGCAAAAGGCGGGGGTGGTGGACGCCGGCGGCAAGGGCTACCTCATCATCCTCCAGGGGATGCTGGACGAGCTGCGGGGCATTCCCGCCCCTGAGACCCCTGAGGAGGGCGCCGTCCAGTCGAAGGCGGATTTTGCCCACCTGGGAGACCAGGAGATCACCTTCACCTTTGACACCGTGTTCATCGTGCGCAAACACACCCCCAATGTGGACCTGGCCCCCTTCCGCTCCTACCTCAACGGTATCGGAGACAGTTTGGTCATCGGCGAGGACGACGAGTCCTTCAAGGTCCACGTCCACACCGACATCCCCGGCGCCGCCCTCACCGAGGGCCAGCGGTACGGCACCCTGGAGCTGGCCAAGATCGAGAATATGCGCACCCAATACGAGGATGTGGCCGCCGGCCGCGCCCCCCAGAGCACGGACGATCTGGACATGGCAGAGGCCGCTGTGGAACAGTCCGGTCAGGAGGGGTCTGGTATCGCCCCCGCCGAGAAAAAGTACGGCGTGGTGGCCGTGTGCGCCGGGGCGGGCATGGCCTCCGTGTTCCGGGATCTGGGGGTGGACGGCATCATCTCCGGAGGGCAGACCATGAATCCCTCCACCGAGGACATCCTCCGGGAGGTTTCCCGCACCCCGGCGGAGATCGTGTTCGTGTTGCCCAACAACAAAAACATCATCATGGCCGCCGAGCAGTGCGTGGGCCTAGTGGAGGGCAAGCAGGTGGTGGTCATCCCCACCCGCACCGTCCCTCAGGGGGTGTCCGCCATGCTGGTGATGGACCCCGATGCCGATGTAGACACCAATGCGGACGCCATGAAGTCTGCCATGGGCAACGTGCGCACCAGCGAGGTCACCTACGCCGCCCGGGACTCCGACTTTGACGGCTTTGCCATCAAGGAGGGGGACTATATGGCCCTGGCCGACGGCCAGCTGTTCGGCACCGCCCACGCCCTGACCGACCTTCTGGAGAAGCTGGCCCTGGCTGACAGCCAGCAGCAGGCGGACTTCATCAACATTTTCTACGGCGAGGATGTATCCGAGGAGGACGCCAATCAGGCTCTGGCGCTGTTCCAGCGGCTATGTCCCAACGCCGAGATCACCTTGTTGTGCGGCGGACAGCCCGTGTATTACTACATGATCTCCGCCGAATAACCCATCGCATTTTTCGGGCTTGCCGCTTTGCGGCAGGCCCAAAATTTTTAAACCTGCCGCCGGATTTCCCGCATCGTTGCACCCCTTCGTGCATATAATGCTCTGTATACGGCTAATTTCAGAGCCTACGTGAAACAGAAAAAGGAGCGATGCGTTATGACAGAGAACACCGTCCGGCAGGAGCCCCATACGCCTTCCCAGGACATCGACGATCTCATTTTTTCGGGCCAGACTGACCCTTGCATCAGTCAACGATAAGCGGGGGCTGCCTTTAGGCAGCCCCTTTTCCCATTTCCGCCCCTTTACAACCGGCGGAATATTTTATATAATGTACACTATGAGATTATGCCGGAATGGCAGAAAAAGGATGACATTTCATGCTGCAATTTGATGAGTATAAGGTCAAGCTCCATAATCTGGAACCCGAGCTGGAGCAGCTGGGGAATTCCCTGGACCTGGACAGCGCGGCGCGGGAGCTGGACATGCTCCAGGCCGAGTCCGCCTCCGAGGGCTTCTGGAACAACGTGGATAAGGCCCAAAAAGTCCAGCAGCGCATCAGCCAGCTGGAGGGAAAGGTAAACGCCCAGAAAAAGCGCCTGTCCAGCTTGGAGGATCTGCTGGTGCTGTGCGAGATGGGCAACGAGGAGGAGGACTCCTCCCTGGTGCCCGAGGTGGAGCAGGGCTATGAGACCCTAGTGCAGGACATGGAAAACGCCCGGCTGGAAACCCTGCTCAGCGGGGAGTACGATGACAATCCCGCCATCGTCTCCCTCCAGGCCGGGGCCGGCGGCACCGAGGCCCAGGACTGGGCCCAAATGCTCTACCGGATGTACACCCGCTGGGCGGAGCGCCACGGCATGACCTACACCATTCTGGACTATCAGGACGGGGACGAGGCGGGTATCAAGTCCGCCGCCATCCGCATCGAGGGCCCCCACGCTTACGGCTACCTGAAGAGCGAGCACGGGGTGCACCGGCTGGTGCGCATCTCCCCCTTTGACGCCAACGCGAGAAGACAGACCTCCTTTGCCGCCGTGGAGGTCACCCCCGAGATCGACGACAGCGTGGAGGTGGACATCCGTCCCGAGGATATCGAGATGCAGGTCTACCGTTCCTCCGGCGCCGGCGGCCAGCACATCAACAAGACCTCCTCCGCCGTCCGGCTCATTCACAAGCCCACGGG
>DVKM01000020.1 GCA_018716015.1 Candidatus Enterenecus stercoripullorum
GGCGATGCGCTGCTTCTGGCCGCCGGACAGCTGGGCGGGATAGGCCTCCGCCTTGTCCTGCAATCCCACCCGGCGCAGCAGTTTTTCCGCCTCGGCCTCGGCCTCGTCCTTCTTCATCAGGCCGGTGCGGATGGGAGCCAAGGTGATGTTGCGCTGGACGGTCATGTTGGGGAACAGGTTGAAGTGCTGGAACACCATGCCCATCTGCCGGCGTACCCCATCGATGTCCACCTTGGGGTCGGTGATGACGGTGCCGTCAAAGGTGATGGTGCCGGCGGTGGGTGTCTCCAGCAGGTTCAGGCACCGCAGGAAAGTAGACTTGCCCGAGCCGGAGGGGCCGATGATGACCACCTTTTCCCCCTCTTCAATATGCTCGGAGAGGTTGTCCAGTACCAGATGGCCGCCGAAGGACTTGGACAGGTTTTTAACGTCGATCACTTTGACGCAGCCTCCTTTCCAGCTTGCCCAGCAGCCAGCTGAAGATGATGACCAGCACCAGATAGATGCAGGCCGCCCCAAACAGGGGGAACATCAAGGCGTAGTTGCGGGTGCCGATGGCCTGGGCGAAGTACATCAACTCCTGCCCGCTGATGACGGATAGCAGGGAGGTGTCCTTGAGCAGGATGATGAACTCGTTGCCCAGGGAAGGTAGAATGGCTTTGACGGCCTGGGGCACCACGATGAAGCGCATGGTATCTAGGTAGTTCAGGCCCAGGGAGCGCCCCGCCTCCATCTGGCCGCTGTCCACCGCCATCAGACCGCCCCGGATGATCTCGGATACATAGGCCCCCGAGTTGATGCCCAGGCCGAAGATGCCCACTAAGGTGTACTGCCGGCTCTTGAACACAACGAAGGCCCAGATCATCAGCTGGAGCATCATGGGGGTGCCTCGGATGACGGTGACGTATACTTTGAAGATGGCGTTGACCACGCCCAGAACGGGGTTCTTTCTTCGGCCGGGGCGCTGCTGGTCGTGGGCGGTGCGCACCATGGCCACCGCTATGCCCAAAATTACGCCCATGAGCAGGGCCAGAGCGGTGGCCACCAGTGTGGTCCCCGTCCCCTCTAAGTACTGCAGCCAGCGGTCTGCCTCAATAAAAGCCTGGTAAAACTTGACGAAGAAATCCTGCCACCAGGTCAGATCTCCGCCTGAGACGGAAATCGCTTTCCACGCCTCGTAGAGTTGCGCCAAATCCATGCCGTCTCTCCTCTCTGTCTCGTCTCATGGCAAAAAGGGCGGCTTGCGCCGCCCCTTCTCGCGGGATAGCCGCCAAGCTTACTCGGCGGTGATGTACTTGTCGATGATGGACTGGATGGTGCCGTCTGCCTTCAGCTCCGCCAGGGTGGTATTGATGGCGTTGAGCAGGCCCTCGTTGCCCTTCCGCACACCGATGGCGTAGTCCTCCACGGTGTACTCGGTGTCCAGAATAGTCAGGCCCGCGTTCTCAGACACGAACACCTGGGCGGGACCCTGGTCGATGACCACGCAGTCTACCTGGTCCTGCATCAGTGCCTGGACAGCGGTGATGCCGTTGTCAAAGGCGGCCACATGGTCGTTGCCGAAGTCATCGGTACAGTACTGCCAGCCGGTGGTGCCGTTCTGCACGCCGATGATCTGCTCGCCCAGATTGTCCAGGGTCACGTCGGAGCCCTCTTTGACGATGACCACCTGGATGCCGGTGGCGTAGCTCTCGGAGAAGTCCATGACCGCCAGGCGGTCCTCATTGACGGTGACGCCCGCCATAACCATGTCGCTCATACCCGACTGGGCGGCCTCCAGGGCGGCGGTGAAGTCCATGTTGTCGATCTGCAGCTCCAGGCCCAGCTTGTCGGCGATGGCCTGGGCAATCTCCACGTCGATACCCTCGTAGCCGCCGTCGTCAGTGGTCATCTCATAGGGCGGGAAGGCGGCGTTGGTGGACATGATGAGCACGCCCTCCTCAATGGTGGTGAACTCGCCGTAGTCGCCGGTAGCGCCGCCCTCGTCGGAGGCGACGGGCTCCTGGGACGCGGTTACGGTCTCACTGGGGGTCTGGCTGCTCTCGCTGTCCCCGTTGCCGCAGGCGGCCAGGGCAAACACCAGGCCCAGGGTCAGCAGCACGGCCAGAAGTTTCTTCATTGCTTTCATTTTCCTCTATCTCCTATCCATAGATCAGAATCAACCAGAAGTTCTGGAATGAGGTAATTATACCTCTGATATGAATAAAATGCAAGAGGGAATTTAAAAACTCCGGGATTTTGGAGAAAATGACCAGCAGAATATGAATGTATATTCAATTTCATGCAGAATGTTTGTCCAGGATTCAGTCAAAGGCCAGGCCCAGATACCCCCGGGGGGAGCGCTGCCAGCGGGAGGGGGCGGCGCCGTACAGCCAACGGATGGCGCCAAAGGGTTGGCCGTTCCCGTGGAGAGCGGGCAGACGTACCTGGGCCGGGGCACCGCAAAGAGCTGCCGCCGCGGCCGTGCCCTGAGCCTCGTCCTGGGGGTGGCATAGAAGTTCTTTGACCACGGGGGCGCCCGGCCAGCATTCCACCGCGGCGCACCCTGGGCCGTGGACCAGCTCCAGCCGGTACAGGCCGCTGCCGGGGTGGGGGCAGAGGCGGCGCTGGAGCTCCATCTGTGCGTGGCCCTGAACCACGTGGGTGGCGCCTGCCAGCAGAGTCTCCCGGAGGGCGTCATATTCCTCGGGCGAGATGGGGCGGGCGTGGGTGGCGGCAGGCTGGGCGATGACCCGGCGATGATAGAAGGCGGAGGCAAAGCCGTTTTTGGCAAAGAAGGAGAACAGGGAGGGCTGGGCGGGGACGGTGAGGATGCAGTCAGCGCCCTGGCTTCGCAGCACCTGGCAGGCATACTGGAGCAGCTGCCCGGCATAGCCCCTGCCCCTGGCCTGGGGCCGGGTGGCCAGGGCGTAGATATAGCCGCCCTTGACCCTCCAGCCATCGGAAAAGTTCAGGGCCACCTCCGGCAGGGCCAGCATGGCCTGAAGCTGTCCGTCCTCCAGAAGGACCAGGGGGCCGGACAGGCCGGTGAGGGCGTAAAACTCCCGCTGGAAATCAGGGGCGTCTTCAAAAACCATAGTCCAAAGCCGTTCCGCCTGGGCCAGCTCCTCCCCTTGTGCCTGACGCAGTTCCAGCATGGCGGTCACACCTCCCGGGCGGTAAATTTCTCCAACAGGATGTCTGGATAGTAGGAGAGCTTGGCGCGGCGCAGCCCCTCCAGGCCCAGGTCGTCCTCCCGGTTGAGCCAGCTCACCTGGGGGTGGCGATCCCGTACCATGCGGGCCATCTCCCGGTTGATAATGGCGTAAGCGCCCTGGATTTCCCCGTCCGCCTTTTCAAAGTGCACGTCGAAGCACTCCGGGGTGGTGAGGCTGCCCAGAGAGAAGGCCACAGGCTGGCCGCCGGCCCGGATCAGGCCGCCCTCCAGAGCCAGGGGTTCCATCTGGTAAAGGGCCTCGATGACCGCCACCGTCTCCTCAGATAGGGTGTCCTCCCCGGCTTGGGGCTCATCCTGGCTGCGCCGGGCGGACCAGGCCCGCTCCAGCTCTAGGCACTCCGGGATGTTGGCCGGGGTGATGGGCTCAAACATCCAGTCAGGGAACCGCTCGTCAAAGCGGTGGATATGATTGCGCTTGGCGTGGAGCTTTTTGCCCCCCAGGTCGGCCAGCCGGTTTATGTCGTAGAGGTAATCCCAGCCGTCCCGGTCCTCCTGCCAGGCAAACCGGCCGGGAAACGCCTCCTCCAGCCGCCGGCGCTGCTCCCCAGTGACGCACACCAGGGTGAGGGGGACGCCGTGGGCGGCGGCGTCTGCCCGCAGGGCGTCCAGAGAGGGCTCCAGGGGGCCGCTGCCGGCGGGATACAGATAGCTGGTGCCCAGGCTGCCCTGGATTTGCACCAGCAGCCGGTCCCCGTCCCGGGCGATCTTCTGGGGATAGGCCCGGCTCCACAGATAGATGTTGTCAAAGTTGTATTCGCAGCCCATACTGCCCTCGGCGGCCAACAGGGGGAGGGCCCACTGCCGGTCGGAGGGCTCGGGACATCGGAAGGTATCCATGCACTCAAATCCTTTTCTTTTGCGGGGCACAGCCCCGGGGGTAAAATGAGAGTCATTCAGCACGCATTATCATAGCATATATGTAGGAAAAGCGCAACACAAAAAGAGGGCCCGCTGCTTTGGCAGCGGGCCCAATACTCATTTGGCGTATTCGATTGCCTTGGTCTCCCGGATCAGGTTCACCTTGATCTGGCCGGGATATTCCAACTCATCCTCGATCTTCTTGGCGATCTCCCGGGCCATGATGACCATCCGGTCTTCGGACACCTCTTCCGGCTTGACCATGATGCGCACCTCCCGGCCGGCCTGGATGGCGTAGGCCTTCTCTACGCCGGGGAAGGAGGTGGTGAGTTCCTCCAGCTTTTCCAGACGCTTGATATAGTACTCCACGTTCTCCTTCCGGGCACCGGGGCGGGCGGCGGAGATGGCGTCGGCCGCCTTAACCAGGCAGGCTACGATAGTGTGGGGTTCCACATCCCCGTGGTGGGCCTCGATGGCGTGGATGACGCCCTCGCTCTCCTTATACTTCCGGGCCAGCTCCACGCCGATCTGGATGTGAGAGCCCTCCACCTCGTGGTCGATGGCCTTGCCCAGGTCATGGAGCAGTCCGCCCCGCTTGGCCTCGGCCACATTGGCGCCGATCTCGGCGGCCATCAGTCCGGCCAGGTGAGCCACTTCAATGGAGTGGTTCAGAACGTTCTGGCCGTAGCTGGTGCGGTAGTGCTGACGGCCCAGCAGCTTAATGAGCTCCGGATGCAGGCCGTGGACGTTGGTCTCAAACACCGCCCGTTCACCCTCGGCCTTAATGGTGGCGTCCACCTCCCGCTTGGCCTTTTCCACCATTTCCTCAATGCGGGTGGGGTGGATGCGGCCGTCCAGGATGAGCTTTTCCAGGGCCAGCCGGGCGATTTCCCGGCGCACCGGATCAAAGCAGGACACGGTGATGGCCTCGGGGGTGTCGTCGATGATCAGATCAACCCCGGTGAGGGTTTCCAGGGTGCGGATGTTCCGGCCCTCCCGGCCGATGATCCGGCCCTTCATCTCGTCGTTGGGCAGGGGCACCACGGAGACGGTGGCCTCGGCCACATGGTCGGCGGCGCAGCGCTGGATGGCCAGGGCAATCTGTTCCCGGGCATAGGTATCCGCCTCTTCCTTGAAGCGGGCCTGGATCTCCTTGATCTTGAGGGCCTCCTCGTGGGTGACCTCGTCCTCGATCTGCTCGATGAGGTAGCGCTTGGCCTCCTCGGTGGTCAGGCCGGAGATGCGCTCCAGCGCTTCCACCTGGCTCTGCTTGAGCTGTTCCAGCTCTTCCTTGTCCCGGTCCAGCTCGGCGGCCCGGGCGGAGAGCAGCTCCTCCTTGCGCTCCATGTTTTCTGTCTTGCGGTCCAGGTTCTCCTCTTTCTGGTTTAAGCGGTTCTCCTGGCGCTGAAGCTCACTGCGGCGGTCCTTGACTTCCCGTTCAAACTCGTTGCGTTCCTTTAAGATCTGCTCCTTGGCCTCCACGGTGGCTTCCCGCTTCTTGTTCTCCGCGCTCTTGATGGCCTCGTTGATGATGCGGCGGGCCTCCTCCTCGGCCGATCCGATTTCCCGCTCGGCAAAGGCCTTGCGCCGGGAGTAGCCGATGACGGCTCCGGCCGCGGCGCCGATGATCAGACAGGCCGCCATGAGGACCACCGCCAAAATAATAGACATCATGTCAGGTTCCACACCTCCTAAAAACAGTGGGTTATTTTGGGAATTTACAAAATAAGACGCGATGCGCACGCCGGCACACCGCGATAACTGAAAAACCGCCCGCCTTCGGGTCTGGTATTTGAGTGTCATATATTGTAGTGGTAGATAAAAATATATGAAAACGCGCTAAAAAGCGCCATAACCGCTCAAACAGGCGAAAGCCGCCCGGTTTTTCAAAATTATCTATATCCTATTGTAAATGGATGTGCCTTTTCTGTCAAGCGGAAATGTAAAGGCCCGGCCAAAAGGGCCAGCGCTTCGGAATGACCCATTCCGAAGCGCTGGCGGAAAAGAGGTGCAGGGCAGTGGCTGGGGCAAAGGGCGGGGCTAAACCCGGTCGGACGGCGGCGGTCAGCCCCTGTGCCTGCGCAGGGCGCGCAGCTCCGCCAGCCCACCCAATAAACCGCAGAACACAATGGCAAGCGGCAAAATACGGCGCATGAAACACAACTCCTTTCCAGATCGTTCTTCCTCACTTTACAATTTTATAGTAGGTCCGGGCGGTGAGCAGGTACACGATGCCGTATACCAGGCAGAATACCAGCAGTGTACCAAGGGTGCACAGCACGGTGGTAAGCACCCCCCGGATGGAAAACAGAGTGAGCAGCTGAACCACCAGGTTGAAGTCGAACAGGATGTGGATGGCCGCCGCGGCGATGGGCAGAAAGAACACGGTGAGTATCTGACTGCGGATGGAGGCGCGCACCTGGCCCTCGTCCAAGCCCACCTTGCGCATGATCTCGAAGCGGCCCTGGTCCTCATAGCCCTCGGACACCTGCTTGTAGTAGATGATGAGCACCGTGGCCAGCAGGAAGATGACGCCCAGCAGGATGCCCAGGAACAGGAAGCCCCCTGCCATGGAGTAGCCATCCACCTCCATCCGGGCCCGGGTGGACACGGAGAGGTAGTCCCAACTGCCTGTGCCCTCGTAGGCGCTTTCCCCCCGGTTGTAGTCGTACCAGGCGGTTTCCAGCTCCAGCGCCTGCTCCTGGGTGCAGTCCAGATCCATGAAGATCATAAAACGGTAGTTCGCCGCGACCTCCTCCAGCACGGAATGCTGGAGCTGATAGAACGTAGACAACGTCTCCCGGTCTGGCAGAAGCAGGCACACCGTCTCATAGGTATCAAAGGTGTCAGTGAAATAGGGAAGGGCGGACAGGGTCTGAACGATCTGGAGTTCCAGGGGCGTTTCCACCTGCTGCATGACAATGGCCCCCGCCTCGTTTTCCCCGTAGGCGGTGCCCCGGATCGTCAGATTGCTGCCCATCCCCTGGGGCAATCCTCCGCACACCGCCGCCTGACCTGCTTCCAGCGCCGGTGCAGCATTTCCGGTCAGCGAGACGTAGTCCTCCGCGGTTAGCAGATAGAGGGACCGCCGCTCGTTCCGCTCCCCGTTGACACCAATGCGGAAGCCGCCCTCCTCCGCCGTAGCTGTCAGGGGGAGGTACTGCAGGGTACGGATGCTCTGAATGGCGATCTCCTGCTCCTGAACGAAGTTCTCTGCCAGGGCCACTACAGCCTGGGGATGAAAAGGTTCCTCCTGGTTTTCCCCGTAGCGCACCTCGATCTGAAAGTCGGCGGGATACTGGGTGTCGATGATCTCCCCGGTGCCCAGGTACAGGGACAGGGTGCCGGAGATCATCACCATCACCATGGTGGACAGGATGCAGATGTTGGCCAGGCCCACGGCGTTGCGCTTCATCCGGTAGAGCATGCCGGACACGCCGATGAAATGGCTGGTCTGGTAGTAGAACCGCTTGCTTTTTCGCAGGGCCTTCAGCAGGGCGATGGAGCCGGCGGTGAACAGGCAGTAGGTGCCCACGATGACCAGCAGCACTGCCAGGAAGTAGAAGGCGATGGCGGCCATGGGATCAGTGGTGGTGATGGCGATGGCGTAACCCGCCCCCAGGCAGACCGCGCCGATCAGGGCGGTGAGCCGGCGGGTTTTGGGCTCTCTCTCCCCCACCTGGCCGCCCCGGAGCAGCTGGATGGGGCTGACCATCCGCACCCGGCCCAGGTTGAGCAGCAGGGCCAGCGCCAGCAGCGCGCCGAAGAGAACGGCGGTGAGGGCCGCAGCGGGCAGGGACAGGCCCGCCGAAAAGGGAATGGCAAAACGCAGCAGGCGGGTGAGCAGGGCGGTGGCTAGGGCATGGAGGACTATCCCGCACAGGATGCCGCCCACGATGCCGATGAGGGCGGTATACAGGCTCTCCCAGCACTGGAGCAGGGCGATGTTCCCCTTGCCCATGCCCAGGATATTGTAGAGGCCCAGCTCCTTTTTGCGCTGCTTCATGAGGAAGCTGTTGATATACAGCAGCAGGATGGCGGAGAAAACGCCGGCGATGAACATGCCCATGCCCATCATGACCTGGACGTAGTTGGCCCCCCGCAGCTGCTGGACACCGGGGTCAAAGACCAGGGCGGCCATGACGTAAAATGCGGCGGACAGCCCGATAAGGGCCAACAGATAGGGCACATAAAAGCGGCGGTTCTGCTTCATATTCTGTGCCGCCAGCTTGGGGTAGAGTCCGTTACGCACCCTGCTCACCTCCGGCGGCCAGGCGGGTGAGGGTGTGGGAGATGAGCCGATACATCTCCCCGTCTCCCCGATTTTCCCGGTACAGCTGGTGGTACACCGCCCCGTCCCGGATGAACAGCACCCGGCCGGCATGGCTGGCGGCGGAGGTGGAGTGGGTGACCATGAGCACCGTCTGCCCCGCCCGGTTGATCTGGCCAAACAGGTCCATCAGGCTGTCGGCGGCCCGGGAGTCCAGGGCGCCGGTGGGCTCGTCGGCCAGCACGATCTCCGGCTGGGTGATGAGGGCCCGGGCCACGGCGCACCGCTGCTTTTGGCCGCCGGACACCTCATAGGGATACTTGTCCAGCAGCTCCGCAATGCCCAGGGTGTCCGCCAGGGGGGCGAGGCGCTTTTCCATCTCGGGATATTTTTTCCCGGACAGCACCAGGGGCAGCAGGATGTTGTCCCGGAGGGAGAAGGTGTCCAGCAGGTTGAAGTCCTGGAACACGAACCCCAGGTTGTCCCGGCGGAAGGCGGCCATGTCCTTCTCCCGGACGGAGGACAGATCTCTTCCGGCCAGGTGTACAGTGCCGGCGGTGGGCCGATCCAGCGCGGCCAAAATATTCAAAAGGGTGGTCTTGCCGGAGCCCGACTCGCCCATAATGGCCACGAATTCCCCCTCTTCCACCGCAAAGGACACATCGGTGAGGGCCTCCACCGATTGGCCGCCAAAGCGGGTGGTATAGATCTTTTTCAGATGGCTGACTTCCAGAATCGACATAGATAGACTCCTCTCCGCCTTTCGGCAGGTTAAATGTATTAACTATATTGGTACAGTTATGATACCACCGGGAGCATAAAAAAGAAAGGGGAGAATCCATAAGAAATTTATAAGATTTTATGAAGAGGGCAAAATGGGCAGAAAAAACCAGGAGCACCCCGAGGGGTGCTCCTGTGGACAGGGCGTCCAGGCCCTGGATGCCGCCTGTTGCGCAGCCCGGCTTCCTTTCGCATCGGGCTCAAAACAGGACTGCGACGCGGTCCCTGGGTTCTCGCACTCGCTTTGGTCCATCCGGGCTGCTCACCACGGCGCCGCGCTTCCGCTTAAGCCAGGGCTGCGGTGATGATGGACATGGAATAGACCTCCAGGGCGTTGCAGCCCCGCGACAGGTCGTTGATGGGTGCGTTCAGGCCCAACAGAATGGGGCCGTAGGCGTCAAACTTGCCCAGCCGCTGGGCGATCTTGTAGCCGATGTTGCCCGCGTTGATGTTGGGGAAGATGAAGGTATTGGCGTAGCCGGCCACCTTGGAGCCGGGGAACTTCAGCTGGCCCACGGTGGGGGAGACGGCGGCGTCGAACTGCATCTCGCCGTCGATGTCCAGATCGGGGGCGGCGGCCTTGGCCTTCTGGCAGGCGTTGCGCATCTTGTCCACGGTCTCGCCCTTGCCGGAACCGTGGGTGGAGTAGCTCAGGTAGGCCACCTTGGGGTCAATCCCAAAGGATTTCGCACACTTGGCGCACTCCAGGCCGATCTCCACCAGCTCGTCCTCGGTGGGGTCGATGTTGATGGCGCAGTCGCCCATGGCCAGCGCCTCATTGCCGCCGGAAGCGCCGGGCCGCACTAGGATGAAGCAGGAGGAGACGATTTTATTGCCCGGCTTGGTCTTGATCAGCTGAAGGGCGGGACGGACGGTGTCGGCGGTGGAGTAGGTGGCGCCGCCCAGCAGGCAGTCGGCCACACCCATTTTCACCAGCATGGTGCCGAAGTAGTTGCCCTTCTGAAGCAGCTCGCGGCACTGCTCGGCGGTCATCTTGCCCCGGCGCAGCTCTACCATAGTGTCCACCATCTCATCCATCTTTTCATAGGTGGCGGGGTTGATGATCTCCGCGCCGCGGATGTTGAAGCCGGCTTTCTCCGCGGCGGCGTGGACCTCTGCGGGGTCGCCCACCAGGACAGGGGTCAGAAAGGTTCCGGACAGCAGCCGGGCAGAGGCCTCCAGAATGCGGGAATCGGTGCCTTCGGTGAAGACAATGCGCTTGGGGTTTGCCTTCAGCTTTTCAATCAGTTTGCCAAACATAAAAATCATTACCTCCGTGTGATGTAATTATACCGGGAAAGGTTTGGATAGGGTAAATGTAACACGTTTTCTTCACCTTTGCAAGGGGATTGCACGAAGTAATTGGGAATGGACAAATTCACAAAAAGCAGGGGGAATCTGGCATCTGTTTCTGTGGGAAGAACGTCTTTACAACTGGTATTCCTAACGGTATACTAATACTTGCTGTCATGAGCGGCCGGATGCCGGTCCAGACTGATGAAAGAGAATGATATAGAGAGGAACTAGACAAATGAACGCTGATTTCGCGCGCACACTGGCCCTGCTGCGGCATGAACGGGGCATTTCCCAGCGGCAGGCCGCCGAGACCCTTGGCATCTCTCAGGCGCTGCTCTCCCACTATGAGAATGGCGTGCGGGAGCCCGGCCTAAATTTCGTGGTCAAGGCCTGCGATTTTTATAATGTGTCGGCGGATTTTCTGCTGGGCCGGACCCTCAGCCGGGATGGCACCACCATTTTGGACGCGGAGACGCTCTATGATGTGTCCGATGAGCGGGACAATGTGCTCAAGGGTTCGGTGATGGCTACCCTGAGCAAGAAGCTAATCGTCAATTCTACAGGGGTACTATTTGACCTGTTGGGACGGCTGGGAAACAAAAAGGCGATCAAAGCGGCGTCCAACTATCTGTCCACCGCTCTATATACCCTGTACCGGCACCTGTTCCAGTCCAGTCCGGATGGGAACGACGGCTTTTTTTCCGTTTCCAGGGAGCATTTTGTGGCGGGACTGCCCCGGGCGGACATGATCCTCAACGAGACAGAGTATGTGGCCACCCTGGCCGGCCAGCGCAAGGAGGCCCAGCAGTTCCCTGATATGTCCCACGACGCCATGACCAGCGCCTATCCCGGGACCTACCAGTCCCTGCTTCAGATCATTCATGTGTGCGGGGAGCGGCTGAACAAGGAACTGACGAACTACTCGGAACCCTGACCGCCCGGCGCTGAAGCGGCGGGGAAGCGACACGGAGGCTTTCAGACTATGACCGATCAATCCAAAATTCGCAACTTTTCCATCATTGCCCACATTGACCACGGCAAATCCACGCTGTCTGACCGGATGATCGAGATCTGCGGCGCGGTGGAGCAGCGGCAGATGGAGTCCCAGCTGCTGGACAACATGGAGCTGGAGCGGGAGCGGGGTATTACCATCAAGGCCCGGGCGGTGCGTATGGACTACAAGGCTCGGGATGGGGAGACCTACTGCCTCAACCTCATCGACACCCCGGGCCATGTGGACTTCAACTACGAGGTGTCCCGGTCTCTGGCCGCCTGCGAGGGGGCGGTGCTGGTGGTGGATGCCGCCCAGGGGGTGGAGGCCCAGACCTTGGCCAACACCTACCTGGCCCTAGACCACGATCTGGAGATCCGGCCGGTCATCAACAAGATCGACCTGCCGGCGGCCGACCCTCAGCGGGTCAAGCAGGAGATCGAGGACGTCATCGGTCTGCCTGCCATGGACGCCCCGGAGATCTCCGCCAAGCAGGGCGTCAACATTGAAGCGGTGCTGGAGGACATCGTCCACAATGTCCCTGCCCCCAACGGGGATCCCAACGCCCCTCTGAAGGCCCTGATATTCGACAGCCAGTACGACCCCTACCTGGGGGTCATCGTTTACTTTCGGGTGATGGAGGGCGCCATTAAACCGGGTATGGAAGTGCTGCTCATGGCCTCCGGCGCCAAGCACACGGTGCTGGAGGTGGGCTACCTGCGCCCCTTGGGCATGGAGGCGGCCAAGGAGCTGGCCGCTGGCGAGGTGGGCTACTTCACCGCCTCCATTAAGAATGTAAAGGATACCCGGGTGGGCGACACCATCACCGAGGCCAACCGGTCCACCGCCCAGGCCCTGCCCGGCTACCGCCCGGTGCAGCCCATGGTGTACTGCGGCGTGTACACCGAGGATGGCTCCAAATACCCCGACCTGCGGGACGCCCTGGAAAAGCTCCAGCTCAACGACGCCTCGTTGTCCTTTGAGCCGGAGTCCTCCATTGCCCTGGGCTTTGGTTTCCGGTGCGGCTTTCTGGGGATGCTCCACATGGAGATCATCCAGGAGCGGCTGGAGCGGGAGTTTGATTTGGACCTGGTCACCACATTACCCTCTGTGATTTATGAGGTGACAAAAACAGACGGGACTGTCGTCAAGGTGGATAACCCGCACAATTATCCCGATCCCGGCTCCATCTCTGAGGCCCGAGAGCCCTATGTGAACGTGTCCATTATCTCGCCTCCGGACTACGTAGGCAACATCATGCCCCTGTGCCAGGACCGGCGGGGGGAATATAAGGATATGCAGTATCTGGACACCAACCTGGTGGAGATCCACTACCTGATGCCCCTCAACGAGATCATCTATGATTTCTTTGACACCCTGAAGGCCCGCACCAAAGGCTACGCCTCCCTGGACTACGAGCTGGAGGGGTACCGCCCTTCCGATCTGGTGAAGGTAGATTTGCTCTTAAACGGCGACCAGGTGGACGCCTTGAGCTTCATCGCCCACCGGGACAAGGCCTACAAGCGGGCCCGGCGCATCTGCGAGAAGCTCAAGGAGAACATTCCACGCCAGATGTTCGAGGTGCCCATCCAGGCGGCCATCGGCGGAAAGATCATTGCCCGGGAGACCATCAAGGCCCTGCGCAAGGACGTGCTGGCCAAGTGCTACGGCGGCGACATCACCCGAAAGAAGAAGCTGCTGGAGAAGCAGAAGGAGGGCAAGAAAAAGATGCGCTCCCTGGGCAAGGTGCAGATGCCCACGGAGGCATTTATGGCTGTCCTGAAATTGGATGAAGAGTAAGAAACGGCCCACCGGGCTCCAGATGTGGAACCCGGCGGGCCGCTTTAAGTTTTGCTTACGATTGAAAGAGCGATGCGGGTTGAAATCAGGTATCCAGCTCAAAATAGTGCAGGGTGCGCTGCTGCTCGTCGTAGACGGCCAGGGTGAAGTTGTAGGAGTACCGGCTCAGGATGGGGGTCTGGGTGTCCGAGTGGCGGTCGATCAGGCGGAAATAGCCCTGGGGAATCTGGACCAGTTCCTCACCGTTTACGTAGGACAGGAGGGCCTGGGTGGTCCCGTCCATGGGCAGGAGGTTCCACCGGGCATCCCGCCGCAGCTGCCCCAGCAGTCCACCCTCTGGGAAGGTGAGGACGATGTGGGTCAGCCCATCTCCCAGCCATCCGCCATGGTCATCTGTGTAGACGATCTCTTCGGCCTGGGAGGCATCGAGACCCAGAGAGCCTGATACCAGGTCCTTTCCAGTGCTTGGACCGCAGGCGCTGAGGCAGAGCAGGAGGGAGAGGCAGGCCCAGGTTACAGAGAGGAATGATCTCATCGTTTGACCTCCCCTGAGTTCGTTTTTCGGTACTCCAAAAGGTCGCCGGGCTGGCAATCCAGGACTGCGCACAGTTTGGCCAGCGTGGAAATTTTCAGCGCTTTCGCCTTGCCGTTTTTCAAGATCGAAATATTGGCCAAGGTGATCCCCACACGCTCCGCCAGCTCTGTAACGCTCATTTTTCGCTTTGCCAGCATGACATCGATGTTAAAAATGATTTCTCCGTCCATAGGGGGCTCCTCCTTATATGGTCAGATCGCTTTGCTCCTGCAACACGGCCGCTTTCCTGACCAGGTAGGACAGGGCCGCGGATCCCACGGCGATGGCAATGCCCACGAATACCACCGCAAGGGACGCGAGAACAACGCTTGGATGGCTCATATTGAGCAGCAGCAACAGAATATTTCCGACGAAAAAGAAAATGGCGTCCCCGGCGGCCAGATGGGAGATCCATTGGAGCAGCCGGGCATTTTCATAGGAAAAAGACCAGTCGTTTCCGATGTTGACCACAATTTTCCAGGCGAAAACCAGTGTGATGAAGCAGGGAACGCCTGAAATCCAAAGGAAGACAAGCCAGGGGAGAAAACGATTCGCAAACTCAGGGTATAACGTACGCAAGTGGTTGCCGTATATGGGCATCACAGCGCAATAGAGGATCAGCCCGCACAGGCCCACCACGGCCAGGATACACTTCAGCCAGTTGGAAAATTTTTTCTGATTCATGTCTTCGACCCCTCCTTAGATTTGGCTGGCTTCACCATAACACGGAAAAGAAAATAAGTCAATAAAAATTTATCGTAATACAATAATATTTTGCCTTACAGAGAGGCGTAAAGCAGAATTGTGCGGAAACTGGGGCCTGGATGGCGTCCACGCCTATACGAAAAAGCGCCCCGCCTGTCCGACGGGGCGCTTTGTGAAAAAGAGACTGGCTGCCTTATTGCAGATGCTGGTCAAACCAGCGCAAAATCTCCTCCATCCGGCGGATGCGATTTTGGGGTTTGCCGGAGCGGGACAGTTCATGGTTCTCCCCGTGGAAGAGGACCAGCCGGGTTTCAGTGCCGTTGCGCTTCAGGGCGGAGAACATGCTCAGCCCCTCGCTCATCCAGCAGCGGTAGTCCTGCTCAGAATGGATGAACAGGGTGGGGGTCTTGGCGTTGGGGGCGTACTTCAGGGGGGAGTGCCGCCACAGCTTTTCCACATCAGTGCGGGTATCTGCCCCGATCTGGGAGGGGGTGAAGAAGTAGCCGATGTCGGTGGTGTGTTCGAAGGACACCCAGTTGGCAATGGACCGCTGAGAACAGGCGGCGGCAAAGCGGTTGGTGTGGCCGATGACCCAGTTGGTCATGAACCCCCCGTAGCTGCCTCCCGTCACGGCCACCCGCTTGGGATCCACCTGGGGATAGGTCTGGAGCATCTCGTCCATAAAGTCCATCAGGTTTTGATAATCCACCGTGCCGTATTTTCCGGAGATGTCGCCAAATTCGTTGCCACGGCCGTCGCTGCCCCGGGGGTTGCAGTAGAACACGAAGTAGCCTGCGCTCACCCACACCTGCATCTCGTGGTGGAATACGTCGCCGAACACTGTGCGGGGGCCGCCGTGGATATGGAGGATGGCGGGGTACTTTTTGCCCTTGCGGTATCCGTGGGGCTTCACGGCCCAGCCGTGGATCTCAAATCCGTCGGAGGCGGTGAAGGAGTGGCAGATGGGGGCAGAGATATCGTGAGTGGCCAGATAGTGGTCGTTAAAATGGGTCAGCTGATTGCCGTCACCGTCAAACAGCTCGGTGAGTCCTTGTCCCTGGAACCCGGCAAAGATGATATTGCCGTCCTTCACGTCAAAACTGTCTACGGAGCCGCCCCTGGCGTAGTGAGTGGTGAGTATCCCTTCCGGAGTGACGCTCATCAGGTTGGCCTGGTCGCCCACGGTGGAGATAAACCAGAACTGGTTACCGTCCAGCTTACAGCCCCGGCCGCCCCCCAGACGGGCGTCGCTGCCCACGGTGGAGTAGCCGATAGAGGCCTCATAGTCGGCCAGGCGGGTCAGCTTGCCCGTTGGGATATCGGCAATAAAGAATTGGCAGTATTCCTCTGTTCCGTAATTCTCGCCATAGGTAGCGGCCAGCAGCAACTTATTTTCATCCAGGAGCACCGCCGGGCCGGTTTTCATCCTGCCGGGCTTTATGATCCGGGTGGTTTTCTTCGTTGACAGGTCATAGACGTACAGTCCGTCGTAGAAGGGGGCCACACCCTTCCAGGGGCCGCCCCGGAAAACCAGCTTGCCCAGGGCGGCGTGGGACAGGGAGGCGTCCCAGCCGGGCTTGGTGATGGGAGTGAGCTTGTCCCGCTCCCGGTCATAGAGATACAGGCGGCTGCGCTTGCCGCTGGTATAGCCCATGCCGTTGCCCCAGAAAGGCAGCTCATCAAACACCTCAGCGGAGGGGTGGAGATAGTTCTTCAGCGCCTTGGCACGTTCCTCTCCGGAAAGACCGTCCAGCTCAGGATAATTTAAATCATGGATTGCGGACACCACAAAGCGCCCATCCTCCAGCTGGGTCAAACTGGTGGCTGTGATGGGGAGTGTGAAGGCCTTGACCGCTTCGCCGCCATGGGGATTGATCTCATAATATACCGTACGCAGCTCGCCCGCCTGGATGGCCTCCCGGTCTGCTTTGTCCCGGGCCGCGGGAAAGAGCACGGTGCTCTGATTCGTCCAGCAATAGGTTTTGGCATCGCCCAGGGCGGTGAGCCGACGGACCTTTTGGCTGTCTGCCTCATATAAGTACAGGTCAGCTGTATATTGATTGTCTGCCTCCTCTGCCTGCTGTACAACAAAGGCGCACAGGGCCCCTCCGGGGGACCAGGTTGGATGGCTGATAAACCGGAAGGACAGGAAATCCCGGATCTCAACAGGCTTCTTCATGAAAAAACTCCTCTCCGCAAGATGTTGCTGCCTTGATTGTGCCCCAAACGGGCCATTCCGTCAAGAGAAAATGCGGAAGAAGTGAAAAGAGGGCGGAAAAACTTGTGCTGGTCAAAACGCACAACCACAAGACCTTGTGAGGCCGGAAAACCATTGAAAAAACGTGAAAACCGGCGGGAAAAAGTGCTTGACTTTAGAGTAAACTTTGTTGTACAATAATCGAGCGCCTGTGTAGGCGCATTGCGATGATGCGGGAGATTGCTCGCCAAAGCGAGGTAACTTCCGCGGAGTATGTCCGTAAGATCGGGCGGCTGAGAGACTCGTGCATGGCGTATATCGCCGCGCGTGGGTGAAACCGGCCAGCTTTGCGCCGGTTTTCTTCATGCCGAGGAGTGATACGCACGAAAGCGTGTGCTGAAAATCTCTCACCGTACGAAGAAGCGCTGAAGTAGAAGCGCCGAGCCGTCGTGAGCAGCGCGGATGGACCGAAACGAGGAATGTAAACCAAGGAGGGGCGAAGGCCCGGATGTTTGCGTTTCGAGCTGGAGGGAAGCCGCGCGCTGCGAACAGGCGAGGCGTGATCCCCTTGAAATAGAGGGCTCCAGCGTGACAGGACAGCGGGCCATTCCCCGGCCCACCAATCGTCAACTTCGTATGTTTTAAGGAGGAAAACCCAAATGGCACAGAAAGAAATGATCCGCATCCGCCTGAAGGCCTATGACCATCAGCTCATCGACCAGGCCGCCGAGAAGATCGTGGACACCGCTAAGCGCAGCGGAGCCACCGTCTCCGGTCCCATCCCCCTGCCCACTAAGAAGGAGGTTGTCACCATCCTTCGCGCCGTCCACAAGTACAAGGACAGCCGGGAGCAGTTTGAGCGCCGCACCCATAAGCGTCTGATCGACGTGGTCAAGCCCTCCGCCAAGACCGTGGAGGCCCTGATGAGCCTGGAACTGCCCGCCGGCGTGGAGATCGAGATCAAGCTGTAAGCGCCTGAGCCATCGCGAACAGGCGAGGCGTGATACCAGAGGTAAACTGAAAAGCAGGGTCTCACGCAACGAGCTCATCTGCCAAATCAAAGCCCAGCGAAGCGGGTTTGATTTGGAGACGAGGAACAAGGTAGCGCAGCGAAGTTGTCCCCGAGTCCGGGGGAAATGAAGCGAAGCGGACTTTGTGACGAGGAAGCACCGCGGTCCATCGCGTTTTGAGATGGACGGGTCAAGTCGTGAGAGCAATACCAGCCCAATGGGTAACTCTCCCGACCAATAACCTTTAAGGAGGAATACACATGGAAAAGGCCATTATCGGCAAGAAGGTGGGCATGACCCAAGTCTTCGATGAAGCCGGCAAGGTCATCCCGGTCACCGTCATCCAGGCGGGCCCCTGCACCGTGGTGCAGAAGAAGACCGAGGAAAAGGACGGCTACACCGCCGTCCAGCTGGGATTTGACGAAGTCCCCGAGCGCAAGCTCAGCAAGCCCGAAGTGGGCCACAGCAAGAAGTCCGGCAAGATCCTGCGGGTTCTGAAGGAGTTCAAGCTGGATAACGCCGCCGACCTGAACGTGGGCGACGAGATCACCGCCACCGTGTTCACCCCTGGCGACCGGGTGGATGTCACCGGTATCAGCAAGGGCCACGGCTATCAGGGCGCCGTGAAGCGCTGCGGCGCCCACCGCCTGAAGGAGACCCACGGTTCCGGTCCTGTGCACCGCCACCCCGGCTCTCTGGGCTCCAGCACCGATCCCTCCCGGGTCTTTAAGGGACACATCGGCGCCGGCCAGATGGGCAACGAGCAGGTCACGGTGATGAACCTGGACGTCATCCAGGTGGACGAAGAGCTGGGCGTCATCGCCGTGCGCGGCGCCGTCCCCGGCCCCAAGGGGGGCGTGGTCGCCCTGCGCTCCAGCGTCAAGAAGCTGGCGGAGAAGAAGGGGCCCGATGGTTCCGGGCGCGTCAACCCGCAGAAGGCTTCCGCCCGTGTCAACCCGCAGAAGGCCTCTGCGCGTAACAAGTGAGAAAGGAGAGAATGACAAATGCCTAAAGCGAACCTTTATGATATGGCCGGTAAGCAGATCGGCGAGGTCGAGCTCTCCGAGGCCATCTTCGGCATTGAGCCCAACCAGTACGTGGTCCACGATGTGGTCAAGAATCACCTGGCCAACTGCCGTCAGGGCACTCAGTCCGCCCTGACCCGCGCCGAGGTGTCCGGCGGCGGCCGCAAGCCCTGGAGACAGAAGGGCACCGGTCACGCCCGCCAGGGCTCTACCCGGGCTCCCCAGTGGACCCACGGCGGCATCGTGTTCGCCCCCAAGCCCCGTTCCTACCGCTACACTCTGAACAAGAAGGTGCGCCGCTTGGCCCTGAAGTCCGTGCTGTCCGCCAAGGCTGCCGCCGGCAGCGTTCTGGTGGTGGACGGCCTGAGCATGGACCAGATCAAGACCAAGACCTTCCAGACTTTCCTGAACAACGTGGGCGCCGGCAAGGCCGTGGTGGTCACCGCCTGCCCCAACGTGGTCAAGTCCGCCCGGAATATCCCCGGTGTGGTGACCACGCCCGCCAACCTGATTAATGTCTATGACATTGTCAACGCCAACCAGCTCATCGTAGACAAGGCCGCGCTGGCCACCATCGAGGAGGTGTTCGCGTAATGAAGACCGCTTACGACATTATCAAGCGCCCCATCGTCACCGAACAGTCCATGGAGGCCGCCACCTTTAAGAAGTATACCTTTGAGGTGGCCAAGGACGCCAATAAGATCGAGATCGCCAAGGCGGTGGAGGAGATCTTCGGCGTGAAGGTGGCCAAGGTGAACACCCTGAACATGTATGGCAAGGCCAAGCGCCTGGGCCGCTATCCCGCCGGCCGCCGGGCCAGCTGGAAGAAGGCCATGGTCACCTTGACTGAGGATTCCAAGTCCATTGAGTTCTTTGAAGGCATGGTGTAAGGAGGTAACGAGAAATGGCGATTAAAACTTATAAGCCCACAACGCCCTCCCGCCGCCACATGACTGTGTCCGCCTTCGAGGGCATCGACAAGAAGGCCAAGCCTGAGCGCTCTCTGCTGGAAACCCTGAAGAAGAGCGCCGGCCGCAACAGCTATGGCCGCATCACCGTGCGCCACCGCGGCGGCGGCAACAAGCGCAAGTACCGCATCATCGACTTCAAGCGGGACAAAGAGGGCAAGTCCACTGTCATCAACCTGCAGTACGACCCAAACCGCTCCGCCAACATCGCCCTGATCGAGTATGAGGATGGCGAGCGCCGCTATATCCTGGCCCCCGTGGGCCTGAAGGCCGGCCACATCATCATGACCGGCCCTGAGTCCGACATCCTGCCCGGCAACTGCCTGCCCATCTCCAAGATCCCCGTGGGTGAGATGATTCACTGCATCGAGCTGCACCCCGGCAAGGGCGCCCAGCTGGTGCGCTCCGCCGGCACCGCCGCCCAGCTCATGGCCAAGGAGAATGGCATGGCGCAGATCCGCCTGCCCTCCGGCGAGGTGCGCCTGGTGCACGAGGCGTGCCGGGCCACCATCGGCCAGGTGGGCAACACCGACTGGGCAAACATCCACATCGGCAAGGCTGGCCGCAAGCGCCACATGGGCTGGCGGCCCACCGTGCGCGGCTCGGTGATGAACCCCAATGACCACCCCCACGGCGGCGGCGAAGGCAAGAGCCCCGTGGGCCGTCCTGGCCCTGTGACCCCCTGGGGCAAGTCCGCCATGGGTTACAAGACCCGCTAGAAGAAGAACCGCACTGACAAGTTCATTGTCAAGCGCCGCAACGCGAAGTAAGGAGGCA
>DVKM01000021.1 GCA_018716015.1 Candidatus Enterenecus stercoripullorum
CAACGGGGAGCTGGACGTGCTGGTGTCCACCACCGTGGTGGAGGTAGGGGTGGACGTGCCCAACGCCTCTTTAATCATCATTGAGAACGCCGAGCGGTTCGGACTAAGCCAGCTCCACCAGCTCCGGGGCCGGGTGGGCCGGGGAAAGCATCAGAGCTACTGCGTGCTGGTCACCGCCAGCCGCAGCGACGCCGCCCGGGAGCGGCTGAGGGCCCTGTGCGCCACCAACGACGGCTTCCAGATCGCCGAGGAGGACCTGAGGCTGCGGGGGCCGGGAGACTTCTTCGGCAGGCGGCAGCACGGCCTGCCCCAGCTGAAGGTGGCGGACTTCGCCTCCGACGTGGCCCTGCTCCGGGAGGCCAAGCAGGCCGCCGAGGAGCTGGTGGCCTCCGACCCGGGGCTGGAATGGCCGGAGCACCAGGCGCTGCTGCGCCGGGTGGGGCAGATGTTCCAAGAGGAGCCGGAGATCTTCAATTAGCAAGGCGGGACCCGACGACCTTAAAATAGGGCTTAGGGGTGAAGCCCCCAAGCATTCCGGGAAAACGATCAGACCAGGAGGTCCATCATGGAAATCATAGAAATCAAGGAGCACAAGAAGCGCTTCCTGCCCCTGCTCCTGCTGGGAGACGAGCAGGAGTCCATGATCGACCGCTATCTGGCGGACGGCGAGCTGTATGCCCTGCAAGATGGGGGAAAGACCCTGGCAGTTTGCGTGGTCACCCACCCGGAACCGGGGACGGCGGAGATCAAAAACCTGGCGGTGGACCCGCAGCACCAGCGCCGGGGCCTGGGTCGGCGGATGGTGGACTTCGTGGCGGAGACCTATTCCCCCATCTGCTCCACGCTCCTGACGGGCACCGGGGACAGTCCGTTGACTGTTCCATTTTATGAAAGTTGCGGTTTCCGGGAGGCATACCGGGTGCCCAACTTCTTTTTGGAGCATTACGACCACCCTATCGTGGAGGGTGGCCGTCAGCTTACCGACATGGTATATTTTCAAATGGAGCTGTCTTTGGAAGGAGAGGGTAAAATGACCAAGAAAGAAACACTCTATGCCCTGCGCAATGACCCCCAGGTGCACTACAACTGTGCCCAGTCCATGCTCATCCCCTTTGCCGGGGAGATCGGCATCACCCAGGAGCAGGCCAACGCCATTGCCCTGGACTTCGGGGCGGGCATGGGATGCGGAGGGACCTGCGGGGCTCTCACCGGCACCCTCATGGCCATGGGCGGCCTGGGCCTGCCCCAGGAGAAGCGGGAGGAGCTCATCGCCGAGTTCCAGGCCAGGCACGGGTACATGGACTGCGACGCTCTGCTGAACGGCCTGCAGCGCCACACTCCCGAGCAAAAGGTGCGGTGCGACGGCATCCTGGCCGGGTGCATGGACTGGCTGTGCCGCCAGACCGGCCTGGAGTGAGCGGGGCCCATATCACGATTGCAAAAAGGAGAACCCATGGAATCCATCATTCAAATTCTGGCCCGGGAGCTGGACTGCCCCCCGCGCTATGTGGAAAATGTCATCACCCTTCTGGACGAGGGCAATACCGTCCCCTTCATCGCCCGCTACCGTAAGGAGCTCCACGGGGGGATGGACGACCAGCGCATCCGGGCCTTGGCCGACCGGCTGCAATATCTGCGCAAGCTCCAGCAGCGCCGGGACGAGGTGAAGGGGGCCATTGAAAACCAGGGCAAGCTCACTGCGGAGCTGTCCCAGGCCATCGACGCCGCCGCCACCCTGGCGGAGGTGGAGGACCTGTACCGCCCCTACAAACAGAAGCGGCGCACAAGGGCCACGGTGGCCCGGGAGAAGGGGCTGGAGCCCCTGGCCCTGCTGCTCTTCGCCCAGGAGCGGGACTGCCCCGACCCCCTGACCGAGGCGGCCAAATACATCGACCCGGACAAGGGGGTGGACACCGCCCAGGACGCCCTCCAGGGGGCGTCCGACATTGTGGCGGAAATAATCTCCGACGACGCGGCCATCCGTAAGACTCTCCGGGAACTGTACCAGCGCAAGGCAAGACTGGTATCCGCGGCCGCGGCAAAAGAGCCGGAGGACACGGTGTACCGGCTGTACTATGACTTTTCCGCTCCCATTTCCAAGGTGCAGGGCCACCAGGTGCTGGCCATCAACCGGGGAGAGCGGGAGGAGATTTTGAAGGTGGGCGTGGACATGGACCGGGAGGCCGCCCTGGTGGCCGTCCGCCGGGGGGTGGTGCGCCCCGGCTCGGCGGCCATGGAGTTTGTGAAGGCCGCCGCCGAGGACGCCTACGACCGGCTCATCGCCCCCTCCCTGGAGCGGGAGGTGCGCAGCGATCTCACCCAGCGGGCGGATGAGGGGGCCATCGGCCAGTTCGCCCTGAACCTGAAGCCCCTGCTCATGCAGCCCCCGGTGAAGGGCTTTGTCACCATGGGGCTGGACCCGGGCTACCGCATGGGGTGCAAGGTGGCGGTGGTGGACCCCACCGGCAAGGTGCTGGACACCACGGTGGTCTATCCCACCCATGGAGAGCGGGGGAAACAGGAGGCCATCGCCAAGCTCTCCCGGCTCATCCGCAAGCACCATGTGGCCCACATTGCCATCGGCAACGGCACCGCTAGCCGGGAGACCGAGCAGATGACGGTGGAGCTCATCCGCCAGATCGGGGGCGGGGTGAGCTATATGATCGTCAACGAGGCTGGGGCCTCGGTGTACTCCGCCTCCAAGATGGCCGCCCAGGAATTCCCTGACTTTGACGTGAACCTGCGCTCGGCGGTGTCCATCGCCCGGCGGCTCCAGGACCCCCTGGCGGAGCTGGTGAAGATTGACCCGAAATCCATCGGCGTGGGCCAGTACCAGCACGATATGCCCCAGGCCCGGCTGGGCCAGGCCCTGGACGGGGTGGTGGAAGACTGCGTCAACGCCGTGGGGGTGGATGTGAACACCGCCTCCGCCCCCCTGCTCACCCGGGTGGCGGGCCTCACCGCCACCACGGCGAAAAACATCGTGAAGTACCGGGAGGAGAACGGCCCCTTTACCGCCCGGGAACAAATTTTGAAGGTGCCCAAGCTGGGGCCCAAGGCGTATGAGCAGTGCGCGGGCTTTCTGCGGGTGCCGGAGAGCGGGAACGTGCTGGACCACACCGCCGTCCACCCGGAGAGCTATCAGGCGGCGGAAAAGCTGCTGGCGCTGTGCGGCTATACCATGGCCGACGTGGCGGCGGGTAAGCTGCCCGACCTAAAGCAGCGCCTGGAGGGCTACGGCCTGGAGAAGGCCGCCCAGGCATGCGGCGTGGGGGTGCCCACCCTGCTGGACGTGGCCGGCGAGCTGCGAAAGCCTGGCCGGGATCCCCGGGACGAGCTGCCCGCCCCACTGCTGCGCACCGACGTGATGGAGCTGAAGGATTTGAAGCCGGGCATGGAGCTCAAGGGCACAGTGCGCAACGTCATCGACTTCGGCGCCTTCGTGGACATCGGGGTGCACCAGGACGGCCTGGTGCACATCAGCCAGATCTGTGAGCGATTCATCAAGCACCCCTCGGAGGTGCTCTCGGTGGGGGACGTGGTCACCGTGTGGGTCAAGGAAGTGGACGAGAAGCGCAAGCGCATCTCCCTGACCATGCGGAAGGATCAGGTGTAACTGTGCCGGGCAGCTGGCATGTTTCTCCGCCCCTCGGGACGGAATTCTCATTTGGAGGGATTTCTATGAGCGGAACTTTATATTTAGTCCCCACCCCCATCGGCAACCTGGGGGATATCTCTCAGAGAATGGCAGATACCTTGGAACAAGTGGACTTTATCGCCGCCGAGGACACCAGGGTGACGGTGAAGCTGCTCAACCACCTGGGGATCAAAAAGCCCATGACCGCCTATCACCGGCACAACCTGGATACGGCGGGCCCGGCTGTCCTAAACCGCCTGTTGGCGGGGGAGAGCTGCGCCCTGGTCACTGACGCCGGCACCCCGGCCATCTCCGACCCCGGGGAGGACCTGGTGGCCCTGTGCGCCGGGGCGGGGGTGCAGGTGTGCGCCATCCCCGGCCCCTGCGCTTTGTCCACCGCCCTGTCGGTGGCGGGGTTGCCCACCGCCCGGTTTACCTTTGAGGGCTTTCTTCCCCAAAATAAGAAAAACCGCAGGGCCAGACTGGAGGCGCTGCGGGAGGAAGAGAGGACCATGGTGTTTTATGAAGCGCCCCATAAGCTATCCGCCACCCTGGAGGAGCTGGCCCAGGTACTTGGGGCAGACCGGCGGGCGGTGCTGTGTCGGGAGCTGACCAAGCTCCACGAGGAAATTTTGCGCACCACCCTGGGGGAACTGGCGGCGGAGTACCGGCAGCGGGAGCCCCGGGGGGAGTTTGTGCTGGTGGTGGAGGGCGCCCCGCCCCAGGAAGAGGAGCAAGCCGATCTGGACGGGGCGCTGGCCCGGGTGGAGGCGCTGCGCGCCCAGGGGCTTTCCCTGAAGCAGGCCTCCGCCCAGGCGGCGGCGGAGTTCGGGTGCAGGCGGCGGGAGCTGTATGATCTGACTGTAGGGAAAAGATAACACTGTGTATATTTTTTGGTCAACTTTTCCCGAAATATGTCAAAAAAAGACCGTGGAAATCATCCGCGGTCTTTTTTCATGGAGATCAGCATTTCATTTTTGAACCTGGGACAGCTCCTTGAGGCACTCGGGGCACACGTTCTTGCCCTTGAAGTGGGTGACGTCCCGGGACTCCCCGCAGAAAATGCAGGCGGGCAGGTACTTTTTCAGAATGATGGATGAGCCGTCAACATAGATTTCCAGCGGGTCCCGCTCCGCAATGTCCAGCGTGCGGCGCAGTTCGATGGGCAGCACGATCCGGCCCAATTCGTCGACTTTTCTTACAATTCCAGTAGATTTCATGTGAGTTTCCTCCTTGTTGTGGAACAATGGATGGCTTGTATTGATAGAACAATACTCATTATAACATATTGTATAATGTTGTCAATCGGAAAATGGGGAAAAATAGAACTTTATGACAGCTCATGGCGAAAGCTGAAAAACCGCGCTGTTTTGGACATGATCTCCTGGAGAGGAACGTATAGTGGAAAGAGAACGGGACAAGAAGGGGGATTGCGTATGGCGATGGCGGTGATCTGGACGGTGATGGTGGGGGCCTCCATCCTGTGTGGGCTGGCCACCGGCCGGGGCGAGGCGGTGGCTGCCGCCGCCCTGGATGGGGCGGGGGCCGGGGTGGAGCTGTGCCTGACTATGGCCGGGGCGCTGTGCCTGTGGATGGGAGTGATGGAGGTGATGCGCCGGTCCGGGCTGGCCAGGGGCTTGTCCCGGCTGCTGCGGCCGGTACTGCGGCGGCTGTACCCCGACTTTGCCCGGGATGGAGCGGTGATGGACGCGGTGAGCGCCAACGTGTCCGCCAACCTGCTGGGACTGGGCAACGCCGCCACCCCCCTAGGATTGGAGGCCGCCCGGCTTATGGCCAAACGTTCGCCGGGGGTGGCCTCGGACAGCCTGTGCATGCTGGTGGTGTGCAACACCGCCTCCATCCAGCTCATCCCCGCCACGGTGGCCAGTCTCCGGGCGGCGGCGGGGTGTGCCACCCCCTTTGACATCCTGCCGGCTGTGTGGCTGGCTTCCGCGCTGTCGGTGACGGCGGGGGTGCTGGCGGCCAAGCTGATGGCCCGGGTGTGGAGGTGAGGAAAATGGAACTGCTGCTGGCCATGGTGGTGCCCGGACTGATGCTGGGCGTGTCCCTGTGGGGACTGGTGCGGAAGGTGGATCTGTGGAGCGCCCTGGTGGACGGGGCGGGAGAGGGACTGCGGGTGTGCGTGGGCATTGCCCCGGCCCTGGTGTGCCTGCTCACTGCGGTGTACATGCTGCGGGCCTCCGGAGCCCTGGAGCTGCTGGGCCAAGTTCTGGAGCCGGCGTTGTCCGCGGTGGGCATCCCAACCGAGACCATCGGGCTGCTGCTGGTACGGCCGGTGAGCGGCTCGGCCGCCCTGGGGGTAGGGGCGGAGCTGATGGCCGTCTACGGCCCCGACTCCCTCGTGGGGCGGACGGCGGCGGTGATGCTGGGCTCCACCGAGACCACGTTTTACACCGTGGCGGTGTACTTTGGGGCAGCCAAAATCGCCAAAACCCGCTACGCCATCCCCGCCGCCCTGTGTGGGGATGTGGTGGGCTTTCTGGCTGCCAGCTGGGCGGTGCGGCTCTGGTTCGGCGGCTGAGAGGACTGGGAAGGACTGTCCACCTATGGCGTACTTTCGTCTTTTTTGAGCAAACTGGGCACGGCGAGCCTAAAATTCATGGCAGTAACGCCGATTTTTGCCCGCCGGGACATTTCCTACATTGCATTAAAGCGTTTACAGAGGTATAATTGTAGAAGATTTCGCGCAACTTTACAAAACAAGGAGGCGTTTGAATGCCCGCACAATTTTCCAAGGTGCTGGTGGCAAACCGCGGCGAGATTGCCATCCGCATTTTCCGGGCCTGTTACGACCTGGGTGTACACACTGTGGCTATGTATTCCAACGAGGACATTAACTCCCTGTTCCGCATCAAGGCGGACGAGGCCTACCTCATCGGGGAGAACCAGTCCCCCCTGGGGGCCTATCTGGACATCCCGGGCATTATTGACCTGGCCAGGCGCCGGGGGGTGGAGGCCATCCACCCAGGCTATGGTTTCCTCAGCGAGAACGCCGACTTCGCCCGGGCCTGTGAGCAAAACGGCATCAAGTTCATCGGCCCACCCTCCCACATCCTGGCCCAAATGGGGGATAAACTGGCGGCCAAGTCCACGGCCATCGCCTGCGGGGTGCCTATCATCCCCGGCTCCACCAAGCCCCTGAAGGACGCAGATGAGGCGGTGGAGATGGCGGTGAGCTACGGCTTCCCCATCATCCTCAAGGCGGCCGCCGGCGGCGGCGGCCGGGGCATGCGCCGGTGCGACAACGAGGAAGACGTGCGCCGGGAGTTCCAGCTGGTGAAGAACGAGGCCAAGAAGGCCTTTGGCAACGAGGATATCTTTATCGAGAAGTTCCTGGTGCAGCCCAAGCACATCGAGGTGCAGATCCTGGCCGACGAGCACGGCAACGTGATGCACCTGGGGGAGCGGGACTGCTCCCTCCAGCGCCGTTACCAGAAGGTGGTGGAGTACGCCCCCGCCTGGTCGGTGCCCAAGGCCACCATTGAGGCCCTGCGGGCCGATGCGGTGAAGATTGCCAAGCACGTAAACTATGTGAACGCCGGCACTGTGGAGTTCTTGGTAGACGGCAAGACCGGCCAGCACTACTTCATCGAGATGAACCCCCGCATCCAGGTGGAGCACACCGTGACCGAGATGGTCACTGGGGTGGATCTGGTGCGGGCCCAGATCCTCATTGCCGAGGGGCATCCCCTGTCCCACCCGGCCATCGGCCTTTCCAGCCAGGATGACCTGCGCATGAACGGCTACGCCATTCAGTGCCGGGTGACCACTGAGGACCCGGCCAACAACTTCGCCCCTGACACCGGCAAGATCACCGCCTACCGCTCCGGCGGCGGCTTCGGCGTCCGTCTGGACGGCGGCAACGCTGCGGCGGGCAC
>DVKM01000022.1 GCA_018716015.1 Candidatus Enterenecus stercoripullorum
CCCCCAACGCGAGCATCACCCGGGCGGAGGTGACCACCATCGCCAACCGGATGCTGGGCCGCGAGGCGGACCAGGCGTATGTGAACAGCCATCTGAGCGAGCTGAAGCAGTTCAGCGACGTGGTTGGCTGGGCCTACTACCAGATCATGGAGGCAGTCAACGGCCACGGCTTCACCCACACCAACGGGGATGAAGTCTGGACCGGTGTGAACTGAGCAGCGCCAGATCTCCGGAATCCCTCTGAGGGATTCCCAAAAGAAAAGCCCCGCCCCCTGTGCCAACCGGCACAGGGGGCGGGGCTTTTTTAGTGAGCGAGAGAGAAGGCGTCAAGAGTGGGTCAAGCGGACGCTTCCGACAGGTCCCGCTTTAATTCCGCCACAAAAACTTCCGCCGCGCTGGTAAACACCTGGTATTTCTTCCAGGCCAGGTACATCCAGGACTCCAGCTTAGGCTCCAGCGGGCGAAAGCAGAGCTCTCTCTCTCCCGAGAGATCAACCAGCTGATCCAGGGTCAGAAGACATCCTACCCCTTCCTCCACGGCCATAGCCAGGGTGTGAACCAGGTTTCCCGTGGCCACCACCCGCAGTTCCTTCTTGCCGTGTCCCTGCCAGCCGGACAGGCCGCCCTCCTTTTCCATCTGCCGGGAAACCATCAGTGGGACATCCCGCAGATCCGCCGGGCGGATGCGATCCAGCTGAGCCAAGGGATGGTCCTTCCGCATCAGCACCCCCCAGACGTCGGGGCGGGGCAGGCGCAGATAGTCATATTTGCTCATATCAATGGGCTCGATCAGGGTGCCAAAATCAATGAGTCCCCGGTCCAGCCGGTCAATCACGTCGTAGCCGTCCCCGCTGGAGAAGTGAAAGCGGATGTTTGGATACTGCTGCTGCACCCGCCGGACCGTCTGGAGCAGCAGGCGCATCCCCTCTGTCTCCCCATTGCCGATATAAATATCGCCGCTGACGCTTTCATCCGAGGCCCTCACCTCGGATTTGGTCTTTTCCACCAGGGAGATGATCTCTTCTGCCCGTTTCCGCAGGAGCATCCCCTCTTTTGTCAGTGCGATCTTCCGGCTGCCTCGGACAAACAGCTGTTTGCCCAGTTCTTCCTCCAGCTCCTTCAGCTGCCGGGAGAGGGGCGGCTGGGTCATGTGGAGCGCCTCGGCCGCCCCGGAGATGGTCTGCTCCCGGGCGACGGCCAGAAAATATTGCAGGACACGAATATCCATGGAATCCCCTCCTTGGGGTACAGTATATCACAGGAAACCATACTGTACAAGTATGGAAAACAATATAAAATACATATTTGATATTTTTATCTGCCTCCTGTATAATAAAAGCCGCGGGAGGTGAGTCCATGGCTGCGCAAAGTGAGGCCAAATGGGAATCGGTGATGCAGAATCTGCGGGACGCCGGGTGCGGCGAGGATCTGATCCGGCAGTTTGTGCGGCTCTGGGAGGACGGCCGGCGCCGGGAGGGGCTGAACCTGTTGGGGAAGCACCGGCAGGTTCTGCTGGACCGGTGCCACGCAGAAGAGCGGAGGATCGGCTGTCTGGACTATTTGACCTACCAGATTGAGAACGATCAGATATAGGGCGGTATTTGCCTTGAAAAAGCAAAGGAGGCACAAGCGCAATGGAATTTGTCCGTTTGAACAACGGCATCTCCATGCCCCTGGTGGGCTTTGGCACCTGGGACGTCCGGGGCCAGGCAGGCCAGCAGGCTGTTTTGAAAGCCCTGGAGGCGGGCTACCGGCTCATTGACACGGCACAGATGTACAACAACGAGGACATCGTAGGCCGGGCGGTAAGGGAGAGCGGCCTGCCCCGGCGAGAAGTCTTTCTCACCACCAAGCTGTATAGTCCCAGCACCAGCTACCAAAAGGCCAGGGCGGGAATCGAGAAATCTTTGAACGAGCTGCAAACTGATTATATTGACCTGCTGCTCATCCATGAGCCCTACGAGAATGCCCTGGAAATGTACGAGGCATTTAAGGAAGCGTACCAGGCAGGGAAGGTTCGGGCTATTGGCATCTCCAATTTTGACGCTGACCGGTATCAGAAATTCCTCCAGAGCTGCGGTGTGGTTCCGGCGGTGAACCAGGTGGAATCCCATGTGTACTTTCCCCAGCTGGCGTTAAAAGAGCTGCTGGAGTCCCATGGGACGAGGATGCAGTCCTGGGCCTCTTTCACCGAGGGGCGCAAGAATATCTTCGCGGAACCGGTGCTGAACCAGATCGGCGCCAAACATGGGAAGACCTCAGGCCAGGTGGCGCTGCGGTATCTCACCCAAAACGGCATTGCCGTCATCCCAAAATCCGTCCACCCGGAACGGATGCGGCAGAATCTGGACAGCCTGGATTTCACGTTGGACAGCGCGGATCTGGATAAAATTGGCGGACTAGGTGGCGGGCGGACCCTGTTTGGCTGGTATTGAGGACATGAGGCCGCACACTGATTTCGTCAATGGACACAAGAATTTTTTCTGCTTGAATCGGAGGGATCTCTTAGTGGGTTATGAAGAAATGGAACAGCGCGCCAAGGAGATGGGCCTGCCTGTCTACCAGTACCAGCGCATCGCCGCCCAGCGGGCGCAAAAGCTGACGGCCGAACTGAATTTTACCTACCATGAACCGGAGGAAGTCGTCCACCTGTTCTCCGAGCTGATCGGCAAGCCGGTGGGGGAGGGGTTCTGCCTATTCCCGCCTTTTTACACCGACTATGGGCAGAATATCACCATCGGCAAACATGTCTTCCTCAACACCAGCTGCCATTTCCAGGACCAGGGCGGCATCACCATCGGAGACGGCACCCAGATCGGCCACAATGTGGTGCTGGCCACCCTGAACCACGATGAGGACCCGGCGCGCCGCAGCGAGACCATTCCCGGCCCCATTGCCATTGGGAAAAACGTGTGGATCGGTGCCAACGCCACCATCACCCCCGGTGTGACCATCGGGGACGGAGCCATCATCGCCGCAGGCGCCGTGGTCACCAAGGATGTACCGCCCAACACTATCGTGGGTGGCGTGCCGGCCCGGGTGATTCGGCCTGTCCGGGCACAGACGGCCTACAAATATTGAAGGAAAGCCGCAATGAAACTCAATTGGCGGATATGACGAAGAAAGGACGGATGATAAATGGTGCGGTCAGAAGAACTGAACCTGACCCAGCAGTGGGATAAGACCTTCCCTCAAAGCGAAAAGGTGGAGCACATTAAAGTGACCTTCCACAACCGTTATGGCATTACCCTGGCAGCTGACCTCTACAAGCCAAAGGGGGCCGTCGGCAAGCTGGCCGCCATCGCGGTGTGCGGTCCCTTCGGCGCGGTGAAGGAGCAGGCCTCCGGCCTGTACGCCCAGACCATGGCGGAGCGGGGGTTCCTTGCGATGGCCTTTGATCCCTCCTTCACTGGCGAGAGCGGTGGAGTGCCCCGGTATGTGGCCTCCCCGGACATCAACACGGAGGACTTCCAGGCTGCCGTGGATTACCTTTCCCTGCGGGAGGATGTGGACAGCGAGAGAATCGGGATCATCGGCATCTGCGGATGGGGTGGCATGGCCCTGAACGCGGCTGCTCTGGACACCCGAATCAAGGCCACGGTAGCCGCCACCATGTACGACATGGCAAGAGTGAATGCCAAGGGCTACTTTGACGCCGAGGACAGCGAGGGGGCTCGGTATGAAAAGAAGAAGGCGTTGAACGCCCAGCGGATCGAGGACTATAAACACGGCTCCTACGCCTTGGGCGGCGGCGTGGTGAATCCCCTGCCTGAGGACGCACCCTTCTTCGTCAAGGACTACTATGACTACTACAAGACTCCCCGCGGCTATCACCCCCGCTCCCTGAACTCCAACGGCGGCTGGAATGTGACGGGCTGCATGTCCTTCCTCAACCAGCCCATTCTCCAGTACAGCAGCGAGATCCGCAGCGCGGTGCTGGTGATGCACGGGGAGAAGGCCCACTCCTGCTACTTCAGCCGGGACGCCTTTGCCAGTATGATGAACGGCAATCCCTGCCCGGACAATAAAGAGCTGCTCATCCTCCCGGACGTGGTGCATACCGATCTGTACGACGGGGGCGGAAAGAACGCCATCCCCTTCCACAAGCTGGAAAGTTTCTTCCAAACCTATCTTTAATAACGGCTGCCAGCGTTATAGCCAGATGGCTGATTCCGCATTCGCCGCCCAAGTTGGGCGGCGAATTTCATTGACAGGCCGTGTGATCTAATGCCCTGGGCCTGAACGGAGAGAGCGTAAGTGAAGAGTCCAAATAGACGAGAAAAAGGCCCCCGCATTGGGACCCCTTCTCATCTGTAATTTCAGTCCTTTATTTGTAATTTTGATTCCTTGATTCACAACCACAAAACAATTATAGAAACCGTCAATCCGTTGCAGTGCAAAGAAAAAACCGCTATCCATTGATACTCAACAGATAGCGGTTTTGGTCGGAGTGCCGGGATTCGAACCCGGGGCCTCTTGGACCCGAACCAAGCGCGATACCAAACTTCGCCACACCCCGAAAGCGTACACATTATTATAAGGATACGAGACTGATTTGTCAAGACCTAAGCGGGGAGCGAGGGAATAGGTTAGAAACAGGCGCGGTTTGCGGTGAATGGCAGATAATATTCACAAATATAGAGGAAAATGGAGCAGAGAAAGCTGCTATTTTTCCAAAAAAATGAATGCGACAAAAAGAAGTTTGTTTTTCTCTTGACAAACGGTACGATTCTGATACAATATGCTCATCGCAAATACCTCAAAATTTTTAGCTAAATTATTTTAGTTAAAGGAAACGTGAATTATAATGAGGAGTGTACAGCATGAATTTTGATAAAATGCGTGAGATCATTGCGGAGACCCTGAACTGTGATCTGGAGAAAGTGACCATGGAGGCCAGTCTGATGGATGATCTGGGGGCGGACTCGCTGGCCGCTGTGGAGCTATCTATGGCGCTGGAGGAGGAGTTCAATGTTACCATCGCCGACGAGGATCTGCCCAACATGAAGACGGTGGCCGACCTTGCCAACTACATCAGCGCGCACGCGGAATAAGAAGCCTAGGGCATCGGTGTTTACCGATGCCCTTTTCCGAGAGGAGACAATATGGATAAGCAAGAGATCTTTGACCTGATTTCCCGATTTGAGACTGGTACGGCAACGAGGATGAAACTGACCATGGGAGATTTCTCCCTGGAACTGGAAAAAGGAACTGGGACAGCGGCAGCGGCGGGGCCCGCTCCCGGGCCTGAGGCCTACGCCGCATCTCCTGTGGCCGAGAGCTCGGAGACAGAGGGACCCTGTATCACAGCGCCCTTGGTAGGCACCTTCTACATCGCCTCAGAGTCGGGAGCAGAGCCTTTCGTGAGGCCGGGGCAGACGGTAAAGAAAGGGCAGACGGTGGGCCTGCTGGAGGCTATGAAAATGCTCAGCGAGGTGCAGGCTCCCTGCGACTGTGTGATTGAGGAGATCCTTGCACAGGATGGGGTGTTGGTCTCTTTTGGAGAGCCTCTGGTGCGCTATCGGAAAGGGTAAGGCTATGTTCAAGCGAATTTTGATTGCCAACCGGGGGGAAATCGCCGTGCGGATCTTCCGGGCCTGCCGGGAGATGGAGATTGAGCCGGTGGTGGTCTACTCCCAGGCGGACCGGGAGGCCTTGCAAGTGCAGCTGGCGGAGCAGGCCTACTGCATCGGCCCGGCCAGATCTTCAGACAGCTATCTCAACATGGACGCCATCCTTACAGTGGCCAAGGCTGCCGCCTGTGACGCCATCCATCCCGGTTACGGTTTCCTGTCGGAAAACGCGGAGTTTGCCGACGCTTGCCAGCAGGCGGGCGTCACCTTCATCGGCCCCTCTGGCAGCGTAATCCGGGCCATGGGCAACAAGGCCGCGGCCAGAACACTGATGCAGAAGGCTGGGGTGCCGGTGGTACCCGGCTCCGACGGGGCGGTGGAAAGCGCCCGGCGAGCCAGAGAAGTGGCGGACGCCATCGGCTATCCCATACTCATCAAGGCCGTCGCCGGGGGCGGCGGCCGGGGCATGCGCAGGGTGTTTGAACCGGAACAGCTGGAGCCCCTGTTTGAGGAGGCCCGCCGGGAGGCGGTGTCCTGCTTTGGAAGCGGCGAGATGTACATGGAAAAGCTGATTCTGCGTCCCCGACACATTGAGTTTCAGGTCCTGGCGGACCGGGGGGGCCATGTGATCCAACTGGGGGAGCGGGACTGCTCCATCCAGCGGCGCAATCAGAAGTTGCTGGAGGAGTCCCCCTCCAAGGCCCTCACCCCGGAGCTGCGGGAGAGAATGGGGCAGGCGGCGGTGGCCGCCGCCAGGGCCGCCGGTTATGAGAATGCCGGCACCATCGAGTTTGTGGTGGACCAGGAGAACAACTTCTATTTCATTGAGATGAACACCCGTATCCAGGTGGAGCATCCGGTGACGGAGCTGACCACGGGGCTGGACTTGGTGCGGGAGCAGATCCGCATCGCAGCGGGCCTGCCCCTGTCCGTCACCCAGGACCAGGTGCAACTCCGAGGCCATGCCATCGAGTGCCGCATCAACGGGGAGGATCCCTCCAAAGGGTTCCAGCCCAGCCCGGGCAGGGTGGGGTTTCTCCACCTGCCCGGCGGTTTCGGGGTGCGGGTGGATACGGGGCTGTACCCGGGCTACGAGATACCGCCGTACTACGATTCCCTGATGGCCAAGATCATCGTATACGCCCCCACCCGGCTGGAGGCCATTCGCAGGATGCGAAGAAGCCTGGAGGAATTGATCGTTGAGGGGCCGGCGACCAACACCGACCTGCTCCACCAGATCCTCCATCACCCCGATTTCGTGCGGGGCAACTACAACACCGGATTTCTGGAGGATCATCTGGAGACGCTTCTGGCCTGGAGCGGCAGCGGAGAGGAGGGGCAGGCATGAGCAGCATCCTGGCGCAGCGTCGGCAGAAGCTGCTGGCCATGAAAGCCCTGCGCAGCAGCCCCCATGTGCCGGTCCACACCCAGGAGGTGTGCCCCGGGTGCGCCAAGCCGGTGTCCCGGCGGGAGCTGGCCAACCACCGGTATGTGTGCCCCCTGTGCGGCTATCACCATCCGGTGAGCGCTTACTACCGGCTGAGCATGGTGCTGGACAAGGGGACCTTCCGGGAGCTGGACGCCAATCTGGCGTCCAATGACCCCCTCGGGTTTCCGGGCTATTCGGCCAAGCTGGAGCAGGCGAAGCGCCGCACGGGGACCGGGGAAGGGGTGGTCACCGCCCTGGGCCGCATCGGCGGACAGAAGGTGGCCGTGGGCGTATTGGACAGCCGCTTCCTCATGGGCAGTATGAGCGCTGCTCTGGGAGAGAAGGTGACCCGCCTGGTGGAACAGGCGGGAAAGGGCAAGCTGTCCCTGATCCTGTTCTCTGCCAGCGGGGGGGCCCGGATGCAGGAGGGAATTTTGTCCCTGATGCAGATGGCCAAGACCGCCGCGGCGCTGGAACAGTTCTCCCAGCGGGGTGGGCTGTACATCTCGGTGCTTACCCACCCCACCACCGGAGGGGTGACGGCCAGCTTTGCCAGCCTGGGGGATATAATGCTGGCCGAGCCGGGGGCCCTTATCGGCTTTGCAGGGCCCCGGGTAATTGAGCAGACCATTGGGGAGAAGCTGCCTGAGGGCTTTCAAAGTGCGGAATATCTGCTGGAGCACGGCTTCCTGGACGCCATCGTGCCCAGGGAGCAGCTGCGCGCCACGCTGATCCGTTTGCTGGCCCTCCATGGAAAAGGAGGGGAGAGTCATGGCTAACCATGACCTGACTGCCGCCCAGCGAGTGGCGCTGGCTCGGCACCAGGACCGCCCCGGGACGGCAGAGTTTATCTCCGCGCTGTTTACCGACTTTTTTGAGCAGCGGGGAGACCGTTTCTGCGGGGAGGACGGCAGCATCCTGGGAGGGATCGCTTTCTTCCATGGACGGCCGGTAACGGTGCTGGGGCACCGGAAAGGGCGCACCCTGGAGGAGCATATCGCCTATCGTTTCGGCATGCCCAATCCGGAGGGGTACCGGAAGGCCCAGCGGATTTTGAAGCAAGCGGAGAAGTTTCACCGGCCTGTCGTCACCTTCGTTGACACCCCGGGGGCCTACCCCGGTTTGGAGGCGGAGGCCAAGGGCCAGGGTGAGGCCATCGCCCGCACCCTGGCGCTGATGTCCGCCCTCACGGTGCCGGTGATCTGCGTGGTCACAGGAGAGGGGGGCAGCGGCGGCGCTCTGGCCCTGGGCGTGGGCAACCGGGTGCTGATGCTGGAAAACGCGGTGTACTCGGTGCTGTCCCCGGAGGGGTTTGCCTCCATTCTGTGGAAGGATTCCTCCCGCAGCGCCGAGGCCTGTGAGGTGATGAAGCTTACCGCTGGGGACCTTCTGGAGCTGGGCGTGATCGACGCCATCATCCCGGAGCCGGAGGGGGGAGCCCACCTGGCGCCCCAGACCTTATACCATGAGCTGGACCGGGCCCTGATCGGGGAGCTGGACAGCCTGGAAAAGCTGCGCCCGTCGGCCCTGGCCGCCGGACGCTATCAAAAATTCCGTAAGATGGGCGCCAATGCCCTGAGAAAGGAGCGCACATGAGCGGATTGAAGTTACTGGGTACCGGTTCCGGAGTGCCCAGCGAGATACTGACCAACGATGATCTGGCAAAACTGGTGGACACCTCAGACGAGTGGATCACCACCCGGACGGGAATCTCCAGCCGGAGGCGATGCGCTCCGGGGGAGACCCACACCCAGCTGTGCCTGACCGCTGCCCGGCAGGCGCTGGACCGGGCGGGGCTGAACCCCGAGCAGATCGGTGTGTGTGTGGTAGCCACCCTGACTCCTGATCGGCTGACGCCGGCTGCCGCCTGCGTGCTGCAAAAGGAGCTTGGGCTGGGGGAGGATACGGTGTGCTTTGACCTGAACGCGGCCTGTTCCGGCTTCGTCTACGCCCTGTACACCGCCCAGTGCCTGCTGGCCGCCGCCCCCAGGAAGTACGGACTGGTACTGGGGGCGGAGGTGCTCAGCCGGGTGACTGACTATACCGACCGGGGCACCTGTGTGCTGTTCGGGGATGGGGCGGGCGCGGCAGTGGTGGAATGGCGGGAGGACTATCCTTCCATCCACGCAGTGCTGGGCTGCCGGGGCAATACCGAGTCCTTGCTCATCCCCGGCGTGGCCGTGGGCGTGCCCAGCTACATCCATATGGACGGGCAGCCGGTGTTCCGTTTCGCCGTGGAAGTGGTGCCCCAGTGCATCACCCAGGTACTGGACAAAGCGGGGATTAGCTTGGACGACGTGGACCGGTTCGTGTTCCATCAGGCCAATCAGCGCATCATCGACATGGTGGTGAAAAAGCTGAAGCTGCCGGTGGAAAAGTGTACCGGCAACATTGCCCGCAGGGGTAACACCTCTGCGGCCAGCGTGCCCCTGCTGCTGGACGAACTGGTGCGGGGGGGAAGCCTCCGCTCCGGCCAGCGGGCCCTGTGCGTGGGCTTCGGCGGGGGTCTGACCTGGGCGGGCGCATTATTAGAATTGGCGTAACCCCCCAAAAGCGGGCGCGAGCCGCGAATGCCGCGGCGTGAAATCATAAAAATGAGCATATAAAAGGAGTTTGCTATGAAACTCAACGAAATTCTGGGCATCGAGTTTCCCATCATCCAGGGCGGTATGGCCAATATCGCCACCGGGGCTTTTGCTGCAGCCGTCTCCAATGCGGGGGCTATGGGTCTGGTGGGTTCCGGAGGTATGGATGCCGAGGCGCTGCGCGCTGAGATCCGCGCCGCCCGGGAGGGCACGGACAAGCCCTTCGGAGTTAACCTGATGCTGATGAATCCCCACATCGACCAGCTGGCCAAGGTTGTGCTGGAGGAGCGGGTGAGCCTGGTGACCACTGGCGCGGGTAACCCGGGCAAATATATCCCGGCCTGGAAAGAGGCGGGTATCAAGGTCTTTCCCGTGGTAGCGGCCCCTGTTCTGGCCCAGCGGTTGGAGCGCTACGGGGTGGACGGCTTCATCGCCGAGGGCACCGAGAGCGGCGGCCATGTGGGGGAGATGACCACCATGGCTTTGGTGCCCCAGGTGGTGGACGCGGTGCGCGTGCCTGTGGTGGCGGCCGGCGGCATCGCCGACGGCCGCCAGCTGGCCGCCGCCTTCGCCCTGGGGGCCTGCGGCGTGCAGTTGGGCACCTGCCTGCTGGCCAGCGTAGAGTGCCCGATCCATGAAAACTATAAGAATGCGGTGGTGAAGGCCAAGGCCAACGACACCGTGGTCACGGGGCGGACTACCGGCGCGCCGGTGCGGGTGCTGAAAAATAAGATGTCCCAGTCCTACCTCCGCCTGGAGAAGAACAGCCCCCCTCTGGAGGAGCTGGAGAGGCTGACTCTGGGCTCCCTGCGCCGGGCGGTGTTCGACGGGGATCTGGACAACGGCAGCTTCATGGCCGGTCAGGTGGCCGGCATGGTCCACGGCATCAAGCCCCTGCGGCAGATTTTTGAGGAGCTCATGGCGGGCTATGAGTCTGTACGGAAGGAGCAGTGTCAATGAGTCTCGCGTTTCTCTATGCCGGACAGGGCACCCAGCACCCTGGGATGGGTGCGGACCTCTATGAACGGTACCCCGTGTTCCGCGGGGTGTTGGACGGTGCGGATGTGGGGTTTGACTTGAAAACCGTCTCGTTCTCCGACCTGGACGGGGTGCTCA
Organism: Candidatus Enterenecus stercoripullorum; assembly: GCA_018716015.1. Classification (GTDB taxonomy): domain Bacteria; phylum Bacillota; class Clostridia; order Oscillospirales; family Oscillospiraceae; genus Enterenecus; species Enterenecus stercoripullorum. The sequence continues at coordinate 10,704 of DVKM01000022.1, forward strand.
ACCAGACCGAATACACCCAACCTTGCATGGTGGCCTTTGCCGCTGGGATGACCGCCATCCTCTATGAACTGGGCATCCGCCCGGATTACGCCGCGGGGCTGAGTCTGGGCGAGTATTCCGCCCTCCAGGCTGCCGGGGTGTTCACCCCCCAGCAGGCAATCTCCCTGGTGGCCTTCCGGGGCAAGGCAATGGCTCAAGCCGCCCAGGGCCGCCCCTGCGGTATGACGGCGGTGCTGAACCTGGGCCGGGAGAAGCTCCAGGAGGCGTGTCGCCAGGCCTCTGGCCTGGGTGTGGTGGAGATCGCCAACTACAACTGCCCCGGACAGCTGGTCATCGGCGGCGACCAGTCGGCAGTGGATACAGCGGCTGCCCTGGCCAAGGAAGCCGGTGCCCGCCGCTGCCTGCCCCTGAAGGTAAGCGGGCCCTTCCACACCTCCCTGATGGCCCCGGCCGGGGACGCTCTGCGGAAGAAGTTCCAGGAGACCACCTTCGCCCCCATGGCCTTCCCGGTGCTGTTTAACTGCTTGGGCCGGGAGATGGGGCCGGAGGATACCATCCCCGCCTTGCTGGAGCGGCAGGTGCAGTCCTCCGTCTATCTGGAGGATACCATCCACCGCCTGGCTCAGCTGGGGGTGGATACCATTGTGGAGATCGGTCCCGGCAAAGCCCTGAGCGGCTTTGTGCGCAAGACCGCTCCGGAGATCAGGACCTACGCGGTGGAGACCTGCGCCGACGTGGAGGCGCTGGCCGCCGCTTTGAAGGAGGATGGCAGATGAGACTGGAAGGAAAAAACGCTGTGGTCACCGGCGGCAGCCGGGGCATCGGCCGGGCCATCTGCCTGGAGCTGGCCCGGCAGGGGGCCAACATCTTATTCTCCTACGCGGGCAATACCTCCGCGTCGGAAGAGACTCTGGCCCAGCTCCGGGAGCTGGGGGTAAAGGCCATTGCCTTGCAGGGGGATGTGGCGGATGCCCAGGCTGTAAAGACCCTGATCGACACCGCCATGAAGGAGCTGGGAAGCCTGGATATCCTGGTGAACAACGCGGGCATCACCCGGGACGGCCTGGCCATGACCTTGAAGGAAGAGGACTTCGACGCTGTGGTGGACACCAATCTGAAGGGGGCCTTCCTTTGTATGAAGGAGGCCGCCCGTCCCATGATGAAGGCCAGGTATGGCCGCATTGTGAATCTGACCTCTGTGGTGGCCCTGCGGGGCAATCCGGGGCAGATCAACTACTGCGCCAGCAAAGCGGGGCTCATTGGCATGACCAAGTCCCTGGCCAAAGAGCTAGGCAGCCGGGGCGTCACTGTCAACGCGGTGGCTCCGGGTTTTATTGACACGGACATGACCGCGGCTATGCCGGAAAGCGCCCGGCAGGCCATGCTGGACACCATCCCGCTCTCCCGGCCTGGCCAGCCCGAGGATGTGGCCCGGGCAGTGGCCTTTCTGGCCTCAGACGAGGCGGCCTATATCACCGGCCAGGTGCTGTGCGTGGACGGCGGCATGGCGATGTGATAAGAAGCGCGGAGCCGTCGTGAACAAGAAATGTATGACAGTGCATCAGAGTGGAAACCGGCGCGCGGGAACAATTTGCGCATGAAATGTAAGAGGAGTTAGATCGACTATGGAAAAACGCAGAGTATTGATCACCGGCATGGGGACGGTCAATCCCCTGGGCCACGATCTGCCCCGGACCTGGCAGGCCGCCCGGGAGGGGGTGTGCGGCATCGGCCCCATCACCCAATATGACTGCTCCGCCCAGAAGGTGCACCTGGCAGCCGAGGTCAAGGACTGGGACCCTGCCGAGGTCCTGGCCGGCCGGGACCACCGCCACATGAGCCGGTTTATTCAACTGGCCGTTGCCTCCGCCCAGGAGGCGGTGGCCGACAGCGGTATTGACCTGGAACGGCTGGACCGCACCCGGTGCGGGGTCATTGTATCCAGCGGCGTAGGGGGAATCCGTATCACGGAAAAGGAGCAGACCCGCTGCGCCCAGAAGGGGTTTGACCGGGCCAATCCCTACTATATTCCCACCACCATCGCCAACATGGGCGCGGGGCTCATCGCCATTGCCTTTGGCTTTCAGGGGATGTGTACCTGCCCGGTGACCGCCTGCGCCGGCGGCACCAACGCCGTGGGCGACGCCTTCCGCTATATCCGGGACGGCTACGGTGATGTGATGCTGTGCGGCGGCGCGGAGGCGGCCATCACGCCGTTGTCCATCGGCGGGTTTACCTCCATGCGGGCCCTTCATGTGGGAGATGACCCGGACAGCGCCAGCGTGCCCTTTGACGCCCGGCGCAGCGGCTTTGTCATGGGCGAAGGGGCCGGCGTGCTCCTGTTGGAGGAGTATGAGCACGCCATGGCCCGGGGCGCCAAGGTGTATGCGGAAGTGGTGGGCTATGGGGCGACTTGCGACGCCTACCACATGACGGCCCCCGCTCCCGGCGGGGAGGGAGGGGCCCGGGCCATGGCCCAGGCTCTGTCCGACGCCGGCGTGGCACCGGAGCAGGTGGGCTATATCAATGCCCATGGCACCTCCACCCAGCTCAATGACAGCGGGGAGACCGCCGCTATCAAAACGGTATTCGGGCCTCACGCCTACCAGCTGGCGGTGAGCTCCACCAAGTCCATGACCGGCCACATGCTGGGGGCCGCCGGGGCGGTGGAGGCCATTTTCACCGCCATGGCTCTGCATGACGGCTTTCTGCCCGCCACCATCCACTATCAGGAGAAGGACCCGGCCTGCGACCTGGACTATGTGCCCAACCAGGGCCGGGAGGCTCAGGTGGAGTATGCCCTGTCCAACTCTCTGGGCTTTGGCGGGCACAATGCCTGCGTGCTGCTGAAGAAGTGGAGGGATGAGCCATGATGCAATACAATTCCAATGAGATCGCCGCTATCCTGCCCCACCGCTATCCCTTTGCCCTGGTGGACCGGATTGTAGATGGAGAAGAGGGGAGGTGGGCCAAGGGGATCAAGTGCGTCAGCGTCAACGAGCCCTTTTTCCAGGGCCATTTCCCCCAGTACCATGTGATGCCCGGGGTGCTCATCATTGAGGCGCTGGCCCAGGTGGGGGCGGTGGCGATGCTGTCTATGCCCGAGCACCGGGGCAAGATCGGCTTTTTGGGCGGGATTAAAAACGCCCGCTTTCGCCGCCAGGTGACCCCTGGCGACGTGCTGGAGATGGAGTGCACCATCACCCGGCAGAAGGGGATGGTGGCTATCGCCGAGGCCAAGGCCCTGGTGAACGGCCAGGAGGCCGTGACGGCGGAGCTGACCTTTGCCCTGAGCAAAAATGTGTAAAACCCTATGTGCGCCTTAATTTTTTGATATGATACAAGGAAAGAACGAAACGTGCGGGGGTATTAAAGATGCTGGAGGAAAAGTTTGAAGCGGTGTATACCAAGTTTAAATTGCATTTTTACCAGGAGATCTTTTCCAGATTTCAGAACCGGGAGGCCAGTCTGACCACGGTGGAGACCTTTGCCATGGAGACCATTCTTGCCCTGGGTACACCCACGGTCAACGAGTTTGCCTCGTTCATGCGTATCTCTTCCTCCAATGCGGCCTATAAAATCAACAGCCTGATCCGGAAGGGATATGTGGAGAAGGTCCAGTCTGAGCATGACAAGCGGGAGCACCATCTGAAGGTAACGGAGAAGTATATCCATTACTACAACATCAGCAACGACTACCTGCGCACGGTCATGGAGCGGATTCAGAAGCGGTTTACCCCGGCAGAGTGCGAGAAGCTGGAGGAAATGCTCACGGTCATCGGGCAGGAGCTGATGCCCGAAGTCCAGTTGACCCCCTCTGCCCAGGCCGCCACCTGAACCGGATGGAAACACAGACAGCGTCTGTCCCCGCCAATTTTTCCGGGGACAGGCGTTGCAACCTATGGAAGGGGGCAGGGCAAAACAAAAGGACACCTGCAAAGCAGATGTCCTTTTGTTTTGGAGGCGCCACCCAGATTTGAACTGGGGCATCAGGATTTTGCAGACCCTTGCCTTACCACTTGGCTATGGCGCCGGATGTTTGATTATATTCCAAAAAGAAGTGTGATATCACACTTCTTTTTGAAAATTTGGAGCGAGTGACGAGGCTCGAACTCGCTACCTCCACCTTGGCAAGGTGGCGCTCTACCAGATGAGCTACACTCGCAAATGGTGCCTCCGGCCGGAATCGAACCAGCGACACGCGGATTTTCAGTCCGCTGCTCTACCAACTGAGCTACAGAGGCATAATGTGGCGACGCGGAAGGGACTTGAACCCTCGACCTCCGGCGTGACAGGCCGGCGTTCTAACCAACTGAACTACCGCGCCACAGATGAGAACTCCAAAAGGAGTTGGTGGGAACAACAGGGCTCGAACCTGTGACCCCTTGCTTGTAAGGCAAGTGCTCTCCCAGCTGAGCTATGCTCCCCAACGGCGTGTTCCGCTTGTCAGACGGCGAAAGCTATTATAGCAAAAACAGCCTCAAACTGTCAATACTAAATTTGAATTTTTTGTGTCCGATTTCCGGGCGGGGAAGAGGGGAGCGCCAGGGCAGGCCCTCCCCCGCAATGCGTCAGATGGTTGCCTCTTGCAGCAGCCGCTCCAAGTCAGAGCGGGAGAAACGGTATATCTTATCGCAAAACTGGCACGTCAGCTCCGCGCCGCCCTGCTCCTCAATCAGGGACCTGAGCTCCGCCGGGCCGATGCTGATGAGAGCCCGGCTCACCCGCTCCCGGGAGCAGTAGCAGCGGTATTCCACCGGGGAGGTCTCCAAAATTTCCAGCTGGAAGTCTGAGAGCACTTCCCGGAGCAGTTCCACGGGGCCGAGCCCCCGGTCCAGCTGGGCGCTTACCGCGCCCACCTTGGCAATGCCCTTTTCGATGGCCGTGATGACGCTGTCATCCGCGCTGGGCAGCAGTTGAATGAGATAGCCCCCCGCCGCCTGCACGGTCTGCTCCGGGGCGATGAGCACGCCCAGGGCGCAGGCGGTGGGAATCTGCTCGCTCTCCACAAAGTAGGCGGCGATGTCCTCGGCGATCTCGCCGCCCACCAGCTGGATCGCGCCCACATAGGGTTCCTTCAGGCCCAGGTCTTTGATCACCGTCAGGCTGCCGTCCGGGCCCACCGCAGCGCCCACGTCCAGCTTGGCGTGGGCTTTCCGAGGCACATCCACGGCGGGGTTTTCCACATAGCCGCGCACATTGCCCTGGCTGTCTGAGACGGCCAAAAGGGTGCCCAGCGGGCCGCTGCCCTTCACCCGCAGGGTGACGGAACCGTTGTCCTCCTTGAGCATGCTGCCCATCATGGACGCGCTCATGAGCAGCCGGCCCAGGGCGGCGGTGGCCACCGGCCAGGTATCGTGGATCTGACGGGCCCGCTCCACCAGGCCGGTGCCGGAGATGGCCATGGCCTTGACGGGGGCGTCCTTTGCAATTGCTCTAACCAATTGATCCATAGTAAGTTATAGTCCTTTCCTTTCTGCGGTGAAAAAGACCCGCTCTTCCCCCCGTCGGGGCGGGGTCATGCGCAGGTTTCCATACTGTTTGATGCGGGTGAAGCCCGCCTCTTCCAGCCAGCTTTCCAGTTCCTGCATGGTGTAGGCGTACTCCTGGTGATACTCCCCGGTCCGCTGCCAGGTGCCGTCGCTCTGACGGACGAACAGGTCGATGCCATAGCCGCAGATCCGGAGGCGGGGAAAGTATTCCCCCCGCCACACGCAGTATACCTCATTTGTCTCGTCCAGATAGATCTGCCCGTCCGCACCCTCCAGGGCTTCAGGGGTCTTGACGTCAAACAGGAACAGCCCCCCTGGCTTCAGGGCCTGGTGCACCCGGCGAAGGGCCTGGCGCAGCTGGGCGGGGCGGGTGATATAGTTCAGACTGTCCAGGCAGCACACCGCTGCGTCCACCGGCTGAAGCAGCCGCAGCTGGGAGAGATCCTGGCACAGGAAAAGAACATCCAGCCCCTGGCACTTCTGATCCGCCTGGCACAACATATCTGCCGAGCGGTCCACCGCCGTCACCTGGTAGCCCCGCTGGGCCAGCAGTTTGGCCAGGCTACCGGTGCCGCAGGCCAGCTCGGCCACAGAACGGATCTCCCCTTTGTGACGGTGGAAGTGGCGCTGGAGATAGTCTGCCCATTTCCCGTAGTGGACGTCGCCGGTGAGCTGGTCGTAATATCTGGCCAGCGTAGTGTATGCCTCCATCACTTCTCCAGGCGGGGGAGCACGGCCTTATAGCCGCCCGCCCCATATTGCAGCGCCCGGTTGACCCGGCTGATGGTGGCGCTGGAGGCGCCGGTGCGCTCCAGGATGTCATTGTAGATCATGCCGGCGTCCAGCATCTGGGCCACCTCTAGGCGCTGCCCCATGGCCCGCAGCTCCGCCATGGTACACAGGTCCTGGAAGAAGGCCCGGCATTCCTCCGGGGAGGTCAGGGATAGAACGGCCTGGTAGAGCATATCAAATTGTCCCTGGTCGCTTTTTTGCATAGTTTAGTTCCTCCGATGGTTGAAATGTTCCCGGCGGGAGGAGTCCTCTGGAAGGATCCGCCGCACAGGGAAAGAAATTGGGGAATCATGTTATATTGTACTATTTTGCTTCAGGGAAGTAAAGAGAAAAAGGGAAGAAAATCGGAAAAAATGTCCGCAGCGGGCGGACAAAGGGGAGAACCGCCGCCAATCTGGGCGGGCCGTTCTTCTCAAAAGTGCCGGCGCGAGGGGAAAAGAAGGGGGATTTCCTCCCGGAAAAGAGTTGCTTTTCTCACGGGGAGCGGCTATAATAAAAAAGCTGCCGGGCAGCACACAGCGGCGGAAAAGGCAAATCCGTGTAGGCGGTTGCGAATCCCGGGCCGCGGAGGTAATACAATGGTTAAAGCAATCGTGGGCGCCAACTGGGGCGACGAGGGAAAGGGCAAAATCACTGATATGCTGGCGGAGACCTCCGATGTGGTGGTCCGTTTTCAAGGGGGCGCCAACGCGGGGCACACCATCATCAACGGCTACGGCCGGTTTGCCCTGCACATTTTGCCCTCCGGCACCTTCTATCCCCATGTCACCAACATCATTGGCAACGGCGTGGCGCTGGACATCATCAAGCTGGTGGATGAGCTCAAGAGCATCACCGGCCAGGGCGTCCCAGCCCCCAACCTGATCATCTCTGAGCGGGCCCAGATTCTCATGCCCTACCATATCCTCCAGGATTCCTATGAGGAGGAGCGCCTAGGGGGCAAGGCCTTCGGCTCCACCAAGAGCGGCATTGCCCCGTTTTATTCCGACAAATACGCCAAGACCGGTATCCAGGTGTGCGATTTGTACGACAAGTTCCGGCTGCGGGAGCGGCTGGAGCGGGCGGTGGACGTGAAGAACGTCCTGTTCGAGCACCTGTACCACAAGCCCAAGCTGGACGTGGAGCAGCTGTACGCCCAGCTGCTGGAGTACCGGGAGCTGATCCGCCCCTATGTGGGGGACGCGGTTGGCTTTCTCCACCGGGCCCTGCGGGAGGGCAAAACCGTCCTTCTGGAGGGACAGCTGGGGGCCATGAAGGACCCGGACCTGGGCATTTTCCCCATGACCACCTCCTCCCATACCTTGGCGGGCTTCGGCTGTGTGGGCGCTCCGGTGCCCCCCACCGCCATTGAGGATGTGATCTGCGTCACCAAGGCCTACTCCTCCAGCGTGGGCTCCAAGACAGAGCCCTTTGTCAGCGAGCTCACCGGCCCCGAAGGGGACGAGCTGCGCCGTCGGGGGGGTGACAAGGGCGAGTTTGGCGCCACCACAGGGCGGCCCCGCCGGGTGGGGTGGTTCGACGCGGTGGCCACTAAGTACGGCTGCATGGTGCAGGGGGCCACTCAGGTAGCGCTGACCTGCCTGGACGTGCTGGGCTACCTGGATGAGATCAAGGTGTGCGTGGGCTATGAGATCGACGGGGAGGTCACCGACCAGTTCCCCGTCACCCCCAGGTTGCTGCGGGCCAAGCCGGTGTTTGAGACCCTGCCCGGCTGGAAGAGCGATGTGCGGGGGGTCACCGACTACGATGCCCTGCCCGCCCAGGCCAAGGCCTATGTGGAGTTCCTGGAATCCAAAATCGGGGTGCCCATCACCATTGTGTCCACCGGGCCGGAGCGCCATGAAAACGCGATACGCAAGTAAATAAGCCTGACAGGCGGTGGCAGCAATGCCGCCGCCTGTTTTATGCTCAGAGAGACAGCTTGACGGAGCTGCGGGCATAGAATGCCGGGGGAATGGCGCGGCCATACCCCTCTTTGGCACCAACGTGGGGCTCAGACATACAATGGGAATGGAAGAAAAGCGCGATTGCCTTTTCCATTCCCCCATCAACCATCGGGAGGTACGATTATGGCTGAATTCATTGAGCCGGGCCCCATTTCCGATACCGCCGGTATCCGTGAGGCCGTATGCATCCACACCCGAAAGATTTACGACAGCTGCCGCGACAAGGACTGCGTGGAGGATCTGCGCCTGTATCCCACTGCCAGCTCTCAGGCGGTGATCGACCGGGCCATCAGCCTAAAGGCGGGACGGGCCGAGCTGCTGTACGCTTACATTGACGTAGAGCCTGTGAGCTTCAACCGCGGGTTCTACACCGTAGATGTGCGCTACTTCTACCGGGTCACCGCTGACGCTTTTGTGGGCGGCGCCCGGCCGGTGTCCATCAGCGGGCTGGTGGTGTTTGACAAGCGGGCTATCCTGTTTGGTAGCGAGGGCTCCGCCAAGGTGTTCTCCTCCAACCTGTCCTGCGGGGACCTGGATTCCCAGAACCTGATGCGCACCAATTTGCCCGTGGCCGTGGTGGACGCGGTGGATCCGCTCATCCTGGGCATCAAGCTGGTGGACGCCTGCGATCCCCCCGCCCGGGACTGCTGCGACGCCTCGGATATCCCCACGGCCATCACCGGCTGTTTCCCTGGGGAGCTGTCCATGTCCGGCGAGGGCAAGCGGGTATACGTCACCCTGGGCCAGTTCTCCATCATCCGCCTGGAGCGGGAGAGCCAGCTGCTCATCCCCGCCTATGACTACTGCGTGCCCAGCAAGGAGTGCCCGGGCAGCGGGGAGGAGGATCCTTGCGCTGTCTTCCGGAAGGTGCAGTTCCCTGTGGATGAGTTCTTCCCGCCCAACACCACCCCCCAGCCGGAGAGCTATCAGGAGACCAAGAATTTCGGGGCGTGTTGCTGAGGTAAGGGTGAGACCCGCCCGGCCACGGGGTGCGGGCGGATGACGTAACAGGGTGCCCCATCCCTGCCTAGGCGCTGTTCCAGGTTTACGGCCTGGGCGGGGAAAGAAGCGGGGAATGGCCCCGGCTGGCTCATATGCCTGCCGGGGCCTTAAATTTTGGAAAGCTATTCTCTTTTTCGTGGGATTCTGGTATAATATCTGCGAGTGCTGCGCTACAGGCAGCGCGATTTGTCTCCGCCGGCGGCAGGCCGCAGGACGGTGACCAAACTGCCCAGGAGGCACGACATGACAAAACTGGATCAGATCGAGAACCGCCTGCGCCGGGAGTTCCCCAATCTGGAGCTGCGCCGGGGGGAACCCATGAGCCGGCACACCACCTTCCGGGTGGGCGGGCCCGCCGCCATGATGGTGCTGCCCGGAGATGAAGAAGAGTTGCTGGGTGCGGCTCAGGCTGCACTGGACGAGGGGGTCACTCCTCTGCTTGTGGGTAACGGCTCTAACCTGCTGGTGGCCGACCGGGGTGTGGACGCCTTTGTGATCAAGACCGCCCCCCGGGTGAGCCGGGTGGAGGCGGATGGAACTACCCTGTATGCCGGGGCGGGCATCTCCCTGGCCCAGCTGGCGGCGCAGGCGGCCAAGCGCTCCCTTACGGGACTGGAATTTGCCCACGGCATCCCCGGCAGTCTGGGGGGCGGAGTGGTGATGAACGCGGGGGCCTACGGCGGCGAGATGTGCCAGGTGATATGCCTGGTGCGGGCCGTGGATGCCCAGGGCCGGGTGCGGGAGCTGACGGGGCAGAACTGCGCCTTCTCTTACCGGCACTCTCTGTTCTCCCAGGGGGATTGGCTGATCCTGGGGGCGGCGGTGGGGCTGTCCCCGGGGGACCCCCAGGCCATCCGCGCCCGGATGGAGGACCTGATGGGCCGGCGCAAAGAGAAGCAGCCCCTGGAGTACCCCAGCGCCGGGTCCACCTTCAAGCGGCCCCAGGGGCATTTTGCCGCGGCCCTCATTGAACAGTGCGGCCTGAAGGGGCTGAGGGTGGGGGGCGCCCAGGTGTCGGAAAAGCACGCCGGTTTCATCATCAATACCGGCGGGGCCACCTGCCGGGACATCCTGGCCCTCATCGACCAGGTCCGGGAGCGTGTGCTTCGGGAGACCGGCGTGGAGCTGGAGCCAGAAGTGAAGTACGTGAAGTAGGGGGCGTGGAACATGGACTTTTTGATTGTTTCTGGACTTTCTGGCGCGGGGAAGTCCACGGTGATGTCCGTGCTGGAGGATAGCGGCTTTTTCTGTGTGGATAATCTGCCGCCGCTGCTCATCCCCAAGTTCGCCGAGTTGTGTCTGGCGGGCACCGGGACCTATGAGCGGGTGGCCATGGCCTGTGACATCCGGGGGGGCGAGAACTTCGACGGCCTGTTCGAGGCGCTGGACACCTTGCGGGAGATGCAGTTTGCCTATCAGATTCTCTTTGTGGAGGCGGACACCAAGACCATCATCAAGCGCTATCAGGAGACCCGGCGCAGCCATCCCCTGATGGCTGACGGGGTCAACCTGATCCAGGCGGTGGAGCGGGAGCGCCAGGCCATGGATCCGGTGCGGCAGCGGGCGGACTACTTCATTGACACCACCTCTCTGTCCACCAAGAAGCTGCGGGACCGGGTGCTGGAGACCTGCCTGCCGGACCGGGAGCGCCGATATGAGATGAGCATCGCTGTGACCTCCTTCGGCTTTAAGTATGGCATTCCCCTGGAGGCAGACCTGGTGTTCGACGTGCGCTTTCTGCCCAATCCCTTCTATGTGGAGCAACTGCGTTCTCAGACCGGCCTGGACGCCGGGGTGCGGGATTATGTGTTCAGCTACCCCCAGGCCCAGGAGTTCATGAAACACCTGACTGGCCTGGTGGATTTTCTCCTCCCCCAGTTTGTGGAGGAGGGGAAGAGCGCGTTGGTCATCGCCATTGGCTGCACCGGAGGACATCACCGCTCGGTGGCGGTTACCCACGCCCTGGCCAGGCACATCCGGGAGCTGGGCTATGCGGCCAGCGAGAACCACCGGGACATGACAAGGGGATGAACATGACGGACGAGAGGAAGAAAGGACCGGCCATTGTGGCCCTGGGCGGCGGCAACGGCCTGTCCGCCATTCTGCGAGGGCTGAAGCTGTATACCGAGGATTTGACGGCTGTTGTCACCGTGGCCGACGACGGGGGCGGCTCCGGGGTGCTGCGGGAGGATTTGGGCATGCCCCCTCCCGGGGATATCCGCAACTGCATGGAGGCCCTGGCGGACACTGAGTCGCTGATGCAGAATCTGCTGGCCTACCGCTTTACCGAGGGGCGGCTGGCGGGGCAGGCCTTTGGCAATCTGCTGCTGGCGGCCCTCACCGGCATCTCCGACTCCTTTGACCAGGCGGTGGCCCGTATGAGCCAGGTGCTGGCTATTACCGGCTGCATCTTACCGGTGACCAACGCCAACGTGCAGCTGGAGGCCATCTTTGAAAACGGCACCAGCGTGTGCGGAGAGTCCAAAATTTTCGCCTTCAAGAAGGCGCAGAACTGCCGCATCCACCATGTGCGCCTGCTGCCGGGAAATCCCCCCGCCCTGCCCGCAGCGGTGGAGGCCATCCGCCGGGCGGACGTCATCCTGCTGGGCCCTGGTAGCCTATACACCAGCGTGATCCCCAACCTGCTGGTGGACGGCATTTCCGAGGCCATTCAGGACAGCCGGGCTTTGAAGATCTATGTGTGCAACATCATGACCCAGGACGGGGAGACCGAGGGCATGAGCGCGGCGGACCATGTGGCCGCCCTGCTGGAGCACGGGGGCCCCGGCCTGGTGAAGATTTGCCTTTGCAACTCCGCGCCGGTGAGCGGTTCCCTGCTGGAGCGCTACTCCTTGGAGGATGCGGAACCCATGCGGGTGGACCGCCGGGAGGTGGAGCTGCTGGGGGCGGAAGTGGTGATGCGCCCCCTCACCGACGAGCGCTCCAACTACGCCCGCCACTCCGGGGTAAAGGTGGCCCAGGCGGTGATGGATCTCTACCATCAGATGGCGGACACCAAGATATTCTGACAAGAGAGGGGAACTGGCCATGACCTTTTCCGCCCAGGTCAAGCAGGAGCTGTGCAAGCAGCCTCTGAACCGGCGCTGCTGCGCCCAGGCGGAGGCCTACGGCATCCTGCTGTTCTGCAACACCTTTCACAGCCGCCAGGTACGGATCATCACCGAATCCCCCCAGCTCAAGCGGCGGCTGCCCGTCCTGTTTCGAAAAGCCTTTCGCCTGAACTTTGACCAGATTCCCTGGGAAGAGGAGGGGAAGGGCACCTTCCTGATCGAAGATCCGGAAAAGCTGAGGGTAATCTTTGCGGCCTTTGGCTTGGAGGCGGACAGCGCGGTGTCCATCCATGTGAATTTCGCCCATCTGGAGGAGGAACACTGTCAGGTGGCCTTTCTCCGGGGGGCGTTTCTGGCCGGCGGTTCGGTGACGGACCCCATGAAGGGCTACCACCTGGAGCTGGCCACCTCCCACTACCATGTGGGCAGGGAGGTGCCCGCCCTGCTGCGGGAGGTGGGCTTCTCCCCCAAGGACACCACCCGGAAGGGCAACTACATCACCTACTTCAAGCAATCTGACCACATTGAGGATTTTCTCACCAAGATCGGCGCGCCGGTGTCCGCCATGGCAGTGATGACGGCCAAGCTGGAGCGGGACCTACGGGGCAGCGTCAACCGCCGGGTGAACTGCGACGCGGCCAATCTGGACAAGGTGGTGGCCGCGGCCCAGAGCCAGATCGAGGCTATCCGCCGCCTGGAGGGAGCGGGGGTGCTGGCCACCCTGCCCGCCCGGCTCCAGGAGACTGCCCGGCTGCGCCTGGACAATCCCGAGCTCACCCTGAGCGAACTGGCCCAACTGTGCGACCCTCCGGTGAGCAAATCTGCCCTGAACCACCGGCTGCGTAGGCTGGTAGAATATGGGGAGCAGATCCGATAGAGAAAGAGGCAAGGATATGGGCTTTACACATCTTCATTTGCATACGGAATATTCCCTGCTGGACGGAGCTTGCCGCATTGAGGAGCTGGTGAAGCGGGTGAAGGAACTGGGCCAGGATTCGGTGGCCATCACCGACCACGGCGTGATGTACGGCGCCATTGATTTTTACAAAGCTTGCAAGGCCGCCGGGGTTAAACCCATCATCGGCTGCGAGGTTTATGTGGCCCCCCGCACCCGGTTTGACCGGGTGCACGAGCTGGACAGCGGCGCCCGGCATCTGATCCTTCTGTGCCGGAACGAGGAGGGATATCGGAATCTGTCCTACATGGTGTCCATGGCCTTTACCCAGGGCTTCTATATCAAACCCCGGATTGACATGGACCTGCTGCGGGAGCACAGCCAGGGGCTCATCGCCCTGTCCGCCTGCCTGGGGGGCGAGATCCCAAGGCGGCTGCTGAGTGGGGACTACGAGGGGGCCAAGGCCCATGCCATGGAGATGCGGTCGCTGTTTGGCCAGGACGGCTACTATCTGGAGCTGCAAAACCACGGCCTGCCCGACCAGCAGAAGGTGATGGCGGGCATCCTGCGCCTGCACGAGGAGACAGGCATCCCACTGGTGTGCACCAACGACGCCCACTACCTCACCCGGGAGGACGCAGAGATGCAGGATGTGCTGCTGTGCGTGCAGACGGGCAAACTGCTGGAGGATACCAATCGCATGCGCTATGAGCCCCAGGAGTTTTATGTGAAGAGTGAGGAAGAGATGCGCGCCCTCTTCCCCAACTGCCCCGAGGCGGTGGAAAATACGCAGAGGATTGCGGATGCCTGCAACCTGGAGTTTGAGTTCGGCGTGCGCAAGCTGCCCGAGTTCAAACTGCCGGAGGGGGAGACCGACGGGGACGCCTATTTTGAACGGCTGTGCCGGGAGGGCTTTGACCGCCGATACCCCAACGCCGGACAGGAGTACCTGGACCGGCTGGAGATGGAGATGGGGGTCATCCGGCAGATGGGGTTTGTGGACTACTTCCTCATCGTGTCCGACTTCATCGGCTATGCCAAGCGCCAGGGTATCCCCGTGGGTCCGGGCCGGGGCAGCGCGGCGGGCTCCATGGTGTCCTACTGCCTGAACATCACCGACATCGACCCCATGAAGTACTCTTTGTACTTTGAGCGGTTTTTAAACCCTGAGCGGGTGACCATGCCGGACATCGACATCGACTTCTGCATCCGCCGCCGGCAGGAGGTCATCGACTATGTGGCCCGGAAGTACGGGGAGGATCATGTGGCCCAGATCGTCACCTTCGGCACCATGAAGGCCAAAGCGGCCATCCGGGATGTGGGCCGGGTGATGAACCTGCCCTATGCTGAGGTAGACGCCATCGCCAAGCAGGTGCCCTTTGATTTGAAAATGACCTTGGACAAGGCCCTGGTTCTGTCAAAGGGGCTTTCCGACCTGTATCAGGGGGATGAGAAGGTCAAGAGGCTGGTGGATATGGCCCGGAAGATTGAGGGCATGCCCCGCAACGCCTCCACCCACGCCGCCGGCGTGGTCATCACCCGCAAGCCGGTGTACGAATATGTGCCCCTGGCCACCAATGACGACGTCACCGTCACCCAGTACACCATGACCACATTGGAGGAACTGGGCCTTTTGAAGATGGACTTTCTGGGCCTGCGGAACCTGACCATTCTGGACGACGCGGTAAAGATGGTGCGGCAGCAGCAGCCGGATTTCCAGCTCTCTGACATTCCGGATGACGACTCGGAAGTGTTCCGGATGCTCTCCGAGGGGCGCACCTCCGGGGTGTTCCAGATGGAGTCGGCGGGCATGACCAGTGTGTGCGTGGGGCTGAAGCCCAAGAGCATTGAGGACATCACCGCCATCATCGCCCTGTACCGGCCAGGTCCTATGGACTCCATTCCAAAGTTTCTGGCCTGTGCTCAAAATCCTAAGCTGGTGACCTATAAGCACCCTCTGCTGGAGCCCATTTTGTCCGTCACCTACGGCTGCATCGTCTACCAGGAGCAGGTCATCGAGATCTTCCGCAGGTTGGCGGGCTACTCCCTGGGCCAGGCTGACCTGGTGCGCCGGGCTATGAGCAAGAAAAAGGTCAAGGACATCGAGCGGGAGCGGGAGACCTTCCTCCACGGCGATCCACAGCGCAACATCGCCGGGTGTATGGCCAACGGCATCCCGGAGGAGGTGGCCCAGTCCATCTATGACGAGATTTACGACTTTGCCAACTATGCCTTCAACAAAGCCCACGCTATGAGCTATGCCATCGTGGCCTACCAGACGGCGTGGTTTAAGTGCCACTATACCCGGGAATATATGGCGGCTCTACTCACCTCGGTGCTGGACTCCCAGGACAAGGTGGCCGAGTACATCGCCGAGTGCAGGGACAGCGGCATCGCCCTGCTGCCCCCGGATATCAACGAGTCTGGGCCGGCCTTCACCGTGTCCGGCGGGAATATCCGCTTTGGTCTGGCCGCCCTGAAGGGGGTGGGCCGGGGCTTTGTGAACGCCCTGCTGGCAGAGCGGGAACAGGGAGGGCCCTTTACCTCCTTCCCCGAATTTTGCAGCCGGATGTACGATGTCTCCGATATGAACAAGCGGGTGGTGGACAGCCTGATCCGCTCCGGCAGTTTTGACAGCATGGGCTATCGGAGAAGCCAGCTGCTGGCGGTGTACGAGCAGGTGTTGGACTCCATTGCCCGGGATCGGAAACAGAACCTGGAGGGTCAGTTCGATCTGTTCGGCGGAAAGGAGACCACAGGCAGAATTCCGGAAATGGTGCTGCCCAACCTGGAGGAGTTTCCCCGGGGGGAGCTAATGAAGATGGAGAAGGAGGTGACCGGGCTGTACCTGTCCGGCCACCCCATGGATGAATACCGCCGGCAGGTGCAAAAATACAATACGGTGCCCATTGCCGCTATCCTCAACGCCGGCGGCGAGGAGGGGGACGGCCGGTATGGCGACGGGCAGCGGCTGAACGTGGCCGGGGTAGTGTCTGCGGCCCGGACCAAGACCACCAAGAACAGTTCCCTGATGGCCTATGTGACCCTGGAGGATGCCAGTGGCTCCATAGAACTGCTGGTCTTTTCCAAGGTGCTGGCAGAGTGCGGCCCATATCTAAAGGCGGGCCAGCCCCTGGTGGTAACCGGCCGGGTGTCCGTCCGGGATGAGAAGGCGCCCCAGCTGATGGTGGACCGGGTCATTCCCCTGGGCGCTGCTGAAGCGGGCCGGGATAAAGGGACGGAGCAGATCCTGTGGATCCGGCTGACGGACGGCGGCGAGCCCTTCACCTGGCTGAAGAAGCTGCTGAACATGTTCCCGGGAGCGGATAGCGCAATTGTATACCTGGCAGACAGCAGGCGAAAGCTGCGCACCCGATGCCTAATCCATGAGGCGCTGCTGGCCGAACTCCATGAGGTGCTGGGCGAGGGAAATGTGGTATTGAAGGAAGCGTAGATAGAAATCATGTGAGAGGAATACCCATGTATCAACTGCTGAGCAAAATCGGAAAACTGCTGTTTCACCGCATGGGGGTCATGATGACCCTGATCGTGGCGCAGATCGTTCTGTACGTGATGGGCCTGCTGTGGCTCCAGGATACCCAGTATTACGGGGTATACTGGGGCCTTGCCCTGACTCTGTCCGTGTTGGCTGTGATGTGGATCGTGGGCAGCCCCAGCAATCCTGGCTATAAGATCGGATGGATCATCATTGTACTGGCCCTGATCCCCTTCGGCTCGCTGGCCTACCTGTTGCTGGGGGGGAACCGGCTGTCCTACTTCAACCAGCGCCGACTGCGCACCATGGAGCGCAGGATGAAGCAGCAGCTGGGAGGGGAGTGCGATAAATCTGCCAGCCTGGCCATGCTGGAGGGACCGGACGCAGGGAGGATGGCCGCCTATCTGGAGCACACGGTGAACTGCCCGGTCTATGGCAACACCCGGACCAAATACTATCCCCTGGGGGATGTGTGCTATGACGACATCCTGGAGGCGCTGCGGGGCGCCCAGCGCTATATTTTCATTGAGTACTTCATTATTGAAGAGGGCAAGTTGTGGAACTCCGTGCTGGAGATCCTGCGGGAGAAGGCTGCCGTTGGGGTGGAGGTACGGGTGATCTATGATGACATTGGCTCCATCTTTACCTTGCCGGCCAACTATCCCGCCCGGCTGGAGAAGATGGGCATTCACTGCCGGGTGTTTAACCGTCTGGTGCCGGTGGTGTCCTTCCGGCAGAACAACCGGGATCACCGCAAATATATGATCATTGACGGCAAGGTGGCCTTTACTGGCGGGATCAACATGGCAGACGAGTATATCAACGTCAAGCCCCGGTTTGGCCACTGGAAGGATACCGCCATCCGCTTGGAGGGGGACGGGGTGTGGTCCATGACGGTATCCTTTTTGTCCATGTGGGACTTTACTCGCAGCGAAGAGGAGCGGTTCGCGCCCTACCGCCCCGCCCCGGCCCCGGGGGGAGTGCAGGGCTATGTGCAGCCCTACCATGATTGCCCCTGGGACAACGAGCCGGTGGGGCTGACGGTGTACCTCAACCTCATCAACCGGGCCACCCGCTATGTCTACATCACCACGCCTTACCTGGTGATTGACTACTCCCTGACCATGGCCCTCACCGCGGCGGCCAAGGCGGGGGTGGACGTGCGCATCATCACTCCCCACATTCCGGATAAGAAAACGGTGTTTGAGGTGACCCGGGCCTACTATGAGGAGCTGATCCGGGCGGGGGTGCGCATCTTTGAATACACCCCCGGCTTTATCCACGGCAAGAACTTTGTGGTAGATGGTAAGTATGCCACTGTGGGGACAGTGAACCTGGACTACCGCAGTATGTTCCTCCACTTTGAAAACGGCGTGCTGCTCTATGACACTCCCACAGTGGGGGAAATCTGCGAGGACTTTCTGGACACCCAGGGCAAGAGCGTGGAGATCACCATGGACGACTGCAAACGAGTACCCCTGTACCGCCGCCTGCTGCGGGACGTGCTGCGGCTGATGGCACCGCTGCTGTGAGCGTTTAAAAGGCTGCCCGCTCTCATGGAGGAGGAAGCGGTCTGTGAGGAGGCCGTCCCCAAAAGACAAAGACATTGTGGGGAACTGCGCCAGGCAGTTCCCCACAATGTCTTTGCCTTTCTCGCCGCACGGACAGAAAGCCGTCCGGCCCAGCAGCCTTTGCGATCAGCGGCTTGCGCTCAGCAGCTCGCTCTCCAGGTCCTGGAGCATCAGGTCCAGGGCGGTGATCCCACCCTCGGCGGTGTACCACACGGCGGGGTGGGCCAGGTAGACGATGTGCCCGTCCTGATAGGCCCGGGTGCCCATGACCAGATCGTTCTCCAGCACGTCCTGGGCCAGCTGGGCGCCTTCGGTCTGGATGGCGGCGTCCCGGTCCATGACGAAGATGAAGTCGGGATCCTTGTCCACGATGAACTCGAAGGAGGCCTCGTTGCCGTGGGTGGAGGTGTCAATCTCCGCGTCTACGCCGATGTTTTCAAACCCGATTTCCCGGCCGATGAGGGAGCAGCGGCCGTCATTGCCCAGCACGTTGAAGCTGCCGCTGGTGACCATGCCCACGATGGCGGTGTGATCCGCCGCGAAGTCGGCCAGGGCCTGGATGCGGCTGTTAAAATCGGCCATCAGCTCTTCTACCTGCGCCTCAAGGCCGAACAGGGAGGCGATGGCAGTGGCGTTCTGGCGCACGCTCTCCACCACCCCCAGCTGGGTATCGGTGGCCAGATAGACCACCGGGGCGATCTGGCTCAGCGCGTCGTAGGATGCGGACAGCCGGCCGCCGATGAAGATGACATCGGGCTCGCAGGCCATGACGGCTTCCAGATCGGCCTCTTTGATGGTGCCCAGGTTGGCGATGTCATCGTTGATATAGTCCTGGAGGTAGTCCAGGCTGGTGGAGGCGGTGCCCACCACCCGGTCGCCCACGCCCAGGGCGTCCAGAATATCCAGGCTGGCCATGTCCAGGATGGCGATGCGCTGGGGGTCATAGGGGACGGTCAGCTCGACGGGCTTGCCACTGCCGTTCAGGCTGGTGATGGTGACCTGGGTGGGAGTCTCGGGCTGGGCGCTGTTGCTCCCGGCGGTGCTGGCTTCTGGGCTGGCGCTGGGAGACGAGTTGTCTCCGGTGTTGGAGCAGGCCGCCAGGGCCGCCAGCATGGACAGCGCCAGGATGAGGGACAGAATCTTTTTCATGGATGGTATCCTCCTTTTTGAGATGAAAGTACGGAAAACAGGGATAGGTCAATAGTAGATGGACAGAGGTTTTCCCTCGATCTCCATGATCTCGAAGTCCACCTTGTAGATCTGGGACAGCGTTTGCCGGGTCATCACCTCCTTCACGGTGCCGAACTTGGCGATTTTCCCATCCGCGAAGGCGCAGATATAGTCGGAGTAGAAGGCCGCGTAGTTGATCTCGTGGAGCACCAGGATCACCGTCTTGCCCAGCTCGTCGCACAGCCGCCGGACGATCTTCATCATATTGGTGGCGTGGTAGATGTCCAGGTTGTTGGTGGGCTCGTCCAGCAGGACGAACTCGGTGTCCTGGGCGATAACCATGGCGATCATGGCCCGTTGGCGCTGGCCGCCGGACAGCTCATCGATGAACCGATCCTGTATCTCATCCAGCTCCATATAGGCGATGGCCTGGTCAATGATGGCCTCGTCCTCAGCGGTGATCCGCCCGCCGGAGTAGGGAAAGCGGCCGAAGGCCACCAGCTCCCGGACGGTAAGCTTCATCTGGATCTGGTTGCTCTGAGTGAGGATGGCCAGGCGCTTGGACAGCTCCTTACTCTTCCATCTGGAGATGTCCTGGCCCTCAAAGTCCACCAGCCCGGCGTCCCGGGCGATGAGCCGGGAGATAATGCCCATGACGGTGGACTTACCCGCCCCGTTGGGGCCGATGAGGGAGAGCACCTTGCCCTTGGGGATTTCAAAGCTGACGGAGTCCACCACGGTCTTTCCGTCATACTGCTTGGTCAGTTCGGTGACTTTCATGGGTCATACCCTCCTTTTGGTGAGCAGCAGGTAGAGGAAGTAGATTCCTCCGCCCACAGTGATGAATACACTGATGGGAATGGCGTAGGAGTAGACGTGCTCCACAATGAGCTGCCCGGCTACCAGGATGATCATGCCAAAGAATACCGAGCCCAGGATCAGCTGGCTGTGGCGGTAGGTCTTGAGCAGCTGTCGGGACAGGTTGGCAATGATCAGGCCCATAAAGGAGATGGGGCCCACCATGGCGGTGGCCACGGCGATGGCCAGGGTTACCCCCAGCAGCAGGCGCCGGATGCTCCGGTCGTAGTCCACACCCAGGTTGATGGCCTGGGCCTTTCCCAGGGTGAGCACGTCCAGCAGGGCCAGGTCGCGGCGTAGCGCGAAGATGAGGATGGCCAGCACTATCAGGGAGAAAAGGATGATCTCCGAGTTGACGTTGCTGAAGCTGGCCACCAGGGTGGTCAGCAGAGTGTCGTACTCGTTGGGGTCCATCACCCGGGTGAGGGTGGACTGAATGCTGCCGAAGAAGGAGGTGAGCACTGTGCCGATGAGCAGCACGTATAGCACGTTGTGGTTGGTTTTCTGGAACAGGTAGCCGTAGATCAGGGTAGCCGCCACCCCCATGATGACCAGGTCTACGGCGAAGGAGACGTTGGCGTTGGCAGCCAGGATGCTGCCGGACCCGGCCACAAAGACCACCGCCGTGTGGATTAGGGTATACAGGGAGTTCATCCCTAGCAGGCAAGGGGTGACGATGGTGTTATTGATGATGGATTGGAACACGATGGACGCCCCGCCGATGGAAAAGGCTGCGATGAGCATGACGATGAGCTTGGGGATGCGCAGGCTCATGGCATAGGAGAAGTACTTGGGGTTGACCTCTACCAGCAGGTAGGCCGCGGCGGCCAGGAGCACCAGAGCGGCCATGAGAATGAGTTTGCGCGCGTTGGCGCGGTGAGCTGCCGTCCTCATACTCCGTCCCCCCGTTCCGCCTGGGCGATGGGGGCGGCGCAGCCGCCGGCGTGGGCCGCTCCAAGGCGCACCGCTTTCCGGCCGTGGCGCAGCCGGTAGAAAAGCAGCCCGACGAAGAGGATGCTCCCGATGATGCCCACGATGAGCTCGATGGGCAGCTCATAGGGGGCGATGACCGTCCGGGCGATCATGTCGCAGACCAGCACGAAGACGGCCCCGAACAGTGCGGTATCCACCAGGGTGCCCCGGATGCGATCCCCCTTAAACATGGCCACCACGTTGGGGACGATCAGTCCGATGTAGGAGATGGAACCCACCACGACTACCACCGATGCGGTGATCATCGCTGCGATGGAAAGGCCCGCGAACAGCACCAGGTTATAGGGAACACCCAGGTTTCGGGAGAAATCCTTGCCCATGCCCACGATATTGAAGTGGTTGGCAAAGACAAAGGCCAGGATCACCAGGGGAACCGCCAGATAGACCAGCTCAAACCGGCCCCGGACCACCAGGGAGAAGTGGCCCACCAGCCAGGAGGACAGGGCCTGGGTCATCTCAAATTGGTAGGCCAGGTAGTTGGTGATGCCGCCGATGACGTTGCCGAACATAATGCCTACCAGAGGGACCATGACCACGTCCTTGAACTGGATGCGCTGGATGAACCACACGAAGATCCAGGTGCCCAGAATGGCGGCGGCGAAGGCAAAGAGAGCCCGGCCCCACAGGGTGGAATTGGGCATGAACAGCAGAGCCAGCAGGATGCCGAATTGGGCGGAGGAAATGGTGGCCCCGGTGGTGGGGGAAACAAACTTGTTCATGCACAGCTGCTGCATGATCAGGCCCGCCACGCTCATGCCCACGCCGGTACAAAGGATGGCCAGCAGACGGGGCAGGCGGGAGATGAGAAAGATTTCCAGCTGCTCCAAGTTGCCGGACAGCAGCCCGGACAGGCCTACGTCAATGACCCCGATGAACAGGGACCATATGGACAGGATCAAGAGGAATAGCGCTAACAGGATGGTGATGCGGTATGATTTGATGGGGACTCCTCCTTCCGTGCTTCTACAGAATCTTCAGAAGTAGTTAGCTAAAACTAACCGGTTTCAAAAAAAGGCGCGCGGCGGGAGCCAATCAAACGGCTGCGCTCTCACTGCACGCTGTGTGGGTATCATATCACAAGGGGTTAGCGATAGACAACTGACAATTCAAATGAAAAATTTACCGCCGAAACAGGTAAAATTGTCGGAAAAGCGCATACCTTCCTCTAAAAAATAATGGCCGCCCAGATAGAACGGGCGGCCGTTTTCCGTGGCAGCGGGCTTCAGGATTGCCGCCGGGATGTAAGCCCGGCACACCGCTGGTTGATTTGCGCATCCTTGGCCTTCATGGCCTCCAGGGTGCGTTCCAGCAGAGTGTCCAGCTCCCAGCCCAACAGCTGAGCCCCGTTCTGGATGACCTCCCGGGAGCAGCCGGCGGCGAATTTCTTGTCCTTAAACTTTTTCTTCAGGGACTTCAGCTCCATGTCCTGTACGCTTTTGGAGGGGCGCATCAGGGCGGCAGCCCAGATCAGTCCGGTGAGCTCGTCGGCGGCAAAGAGCACTTTTTCCATCTCATACTCCGGTTTCACATCAGAGCAGAGACCCCAGCCGTGGCAGACGACGGCGTGGATTAGGGCAGGATTTGCTCCCTCCTCCTCCAGCAGATGCCGGGCTTTGACGCAGTGCTCCTCCGGCCACCGTTCAAAATCCAGGTCGTGGAGCAGGCCCACCATGCCCCAGAAGCCCTGTTCCTCCGCATAACCCAGCTCCTGGGCGTACCACTCCATCACTGCCTCCACTGTCGCCGCATGGCGCAGGTGGAAGGGTTCCTTATTATAGCGCCTGAGTAGCTGCCAGGCGGCGTCCCGTGTCAGTTCCATGGGTACGATCTCCTTTGCCGTGGTTTTCCCCCATTATAGTACGGGAAAGGGGGGATGGCAAGGAGAATTGGCTCCGGTCAGAAGTTGCGCACGAAGAAACACAGCAGGTCGGCGACCCAGCGGGGGGCCCCCGCACAGGCGGCCCGGACGGCGGCCATGGCGGCTGCCAGCTGATCCCCGGTGAGCCCGCCGTTTTCGGAGATCAAGAAGGTCTGAGCCCCCTCTACGGTGGCGCCGATGGCCACCGGGGCAGAGGCCACCCCGCCGATGGCTACTTTACTGGCAGCCACCACACCTCCTAGGGCGAAGGTGCCCTTGGCCACCCCTCCTATGCTCAGCCATCCCAGAGTGACTCCGCCCAAGGTAAGCAGACCGATGGCAACGGCGCCAATGGCGATACTGCCTGCCGCCACCCCGCCCAAGGCCAGCAGCAGGCCCAGAGACACCCCGCCCAGGGAGAGAAGCCCGGCGGACACTCCGCCCAGAGCCACCAACCCTGTGGCCACATTGCCCACGGCGATTATCCCTCTGGCCCAGCGCAGGCCGGGGCCGCAGTTGATATGGACCAGGGGCAGGCCGAATAGAGTGCGCTTGCTCTTGTATTCAAAATAGTGACGGCCATAGTAGTTGTTGATTACAGTGGTGGAGAGCGGGGGCGTGGGTTGCTCCGGCTCCTTGCCGGCGATGAGATAGTCCAGGCTCACCTGAAAGTATTCTGCCAGGGTGGCGATATTGTCCAGGTCCGGCTTGGACGCGCCGGTATCACATAGTTAAAGATATTGGTGTCATTTAATCAATTTTGCCGATAAAGCGATAGAAGATTTCTACCTCCTGTTCCCGGCTTCCGTCCTCACTTTTGACCGCTTCATGGACAAGGATTTTTTCAATCAGCGTATTCAAAAGTTCGGCGGTCAGTTCTGTTGGATTGACGCACTCTTTCATCAAGGCAATCCATTTTTCTGCGTCTGCGGCGTTCTGGCTTTCAGTGGCGATAGCGGATTGAAGCTGTTCAATCTTTTCGTCCAGTTCAGCCTGTTCGCTTTGGTACTTCCCGGACAGCATAGAGAAGTTGTATTCCGTGATACGCCCCGCCGCCCAGTCCTCATACATCCGGGCAAACAAAGTATCGACTTCGGCTTTTCGCTTCTCTGCCTTTTTCAGTTCTGCGGCCTGCTTCTTTCTTGCGGC
>DVKM01000023.1 GCA_018716015.1 Candidatus Enterenecus stercoripullorum
GCGGTGGTTCAGCTCTCCCCCCTGCCCTTCCTGCTCCTGTTCCTGGCTGGGCCTGGTCTCCTCACACATGGAAAAACCCCCTTTTGCGGTAGTATGCCGCAAAAGGGGGCGGTTTTATTCCGGCTTATCAAAAGCAGGACCTATCATTCTCTACGGTTTTTACTTTGCAGGTATTTTAGCCCTCGTAGACAGCCTTGCAGGCGGCATAGGTCATATAGCAGTCCAACTTGGACACGGTCTCGAAGGGGGAGTGCATACTCAGCACAGGCACGCCGGCGTCCAGGGTGTCAATGTTGCGGTTTGCCATATAGCAGGCCACGGTGCCGCCACCGCCCTGGTCCACCTTACCCAGTTCGGCCATCTGCCACAGGATGCCCCGGTCGTCCAGCAGGCGGCGGACATAGGCCACCGCCTCGGCCCCTGCGTCGGAGGATCCGGACTTGCCCCGGGCCCCGGTATACTTGCACAGGCCCACGCCCTGGTTGACCATGGCGGAGTTATTTTTCTCGTACACCTCGGCAAAGTTGGGGTCGTAGGTGGCGGTGACGTCGCAGGACAGGCAGAAGGACTTCTCCAGGCAGGTTTTCAAGGGCACGTTCTGGCTGTCGCACAGGTCGCTTACAAAGGTGTCGAAGAAGGCCGACTGCATACCGGATACACCCTCGGAGCCGATCTCCTCCTTGTCCGCCAGCACGCACACGGCGGTGCGGCAGGGGGTGCCGTTCAGATCCAGCAGGGCCTTCAATCCCGCGTAGCCGCACACCCGGTCATCATGGCCGTAGGAGCCGATGAGGGTGCGGTCAAAGCCGATGTCGGTGGCGTTGAAGGCGGGGACCGCCTCAATTTCCGCGGAAATAAAGTCCGCCTCTGTGATGCCATAGCGCTCATAGAGCAGCTTCAGTACCGCCAGCTTCACCCGGCTTGTGCCATCGTCCCCCTTCAGTGGGCGGCTGCCCACCAGGATATTCAGGCTCTCGCCGGGAATGGCCTCACCCAGAGGCTTCTTGGACTGGTCCGCGCCCAGGTGGGGCAGCAGATCGTCAATGGTGAACTGGGGATCGCCCTCATGGCCGCCCACAGACACGTTGACCAGGGAGCCGTCCTTCATCGCCACCACTCCTCGCAGTTCCAGAGGGATAGTCACCCACTGGTACTTGCGGATACCACCGTAATAGTGGGTCTTGAGGAAGGCCAGATCGCTGTCCTCATATAGGGGGGTGGGCTTCAGGTCCAGCCGGGGGCTGTCGATGTGGGCGGCCACGATGGACACGCCCTGGTCCAGGGGGGCGGAACCGATGACCGCCAAATTGATGGCCCGGCCCCGGTTCACCCGGTACACCTTCATGCCGGGGGTCAGGGCCATGCCCCGCTCCAGCGCCACAAAGCCGGCGGCCTTGGCCAGCTCCACGGTGTACTCCACGCAGGTGCGCTCTGTCTTGCCCCGGTCCAGGTAGGTCTTGTAGCCCTCGCAATAGTCAAAGATGGCCCGCTCCGTGGCCTCATCCACCACGTCCCAACCGTTCTTCTTCTGATACAGCAGCTTGTCCCGCAGCTGCTGGGCGGCGGTTTTCTCTTCCATTTCAGACATCTCCTTTGTTGATGATGGTATCAAACAGCGTCCAAGCCTGCGCTTCCAGCTCCGACGGGTCGTCCCCATCGTTGCGCAGGACATAGTCGCACTGCTCTTCAAAATATTGCGCGCTCTTCTGGGCGGACACCCGCAGCCGGGCGTAGTCCTCGCCGATGCCTTCCCGGGCCATGATGCGCCGCACCCGAACCTCCTGGGAGGCCACCACGGCCACGGTGACGTCACACTTTTTCCCCAGCCCGCTTTCCAACAGGGCGATGGCGTCCACTGCGGCGGCGCTGCGCCCCTCCCGCCGGGCCTGCTCCACCGCCTGCTCCACCGCCTGACCAATGTAGCGGTGGGTGATGGCGTTCAGTTGCGCCAGCGCCTGGGGGTTGTCAAAGACGATGGCCCCCAGCGCCTTGCGCCGCAGCTGCCCATCAAGGCCGAAAATCTCCGGGCCAAAGGCCCGCCCCAGCTCCGCTCGCATGGGCTGGCAGGACAGGGTCAGGTCGTGGTAGACCACATCGCAGTCCAACACCAGGGCTCCCATCTGCTCCAGCACCCGCAAAACAGTAGTCTTCCCCGCCCCCGTGGGGCCGGTGATGCCAATAACGATCATGGCCTCGTCCCCTCCAGTTTCTTGCCCAATGCGTTCTCTATGTCCTGGCGGCTCAGCCCGCCCTGGCGGAGAATGCGGTAGGGCGTAACCGTCAAATCCAAGATGGTGGACTCCACCCCCACGGTGCAGGGGCCCCCGTCCAGCACCCCGTCGATTCGCCCGGCCAGCTGGGCGAGCACCTCGTGCGCCGACTTGGGGCTGGGCCGGCCGGACAGGTTGGCCGAGGGACAGGCCAGGGGCCGGCCCAGAGTCCGAATCACCTCCAGGGTATCCGGGTGGTCGGGACAGCGCACCCCCTGGGTTTCTCCCCCCGCGGGCACGATGGGGGGCAGGGTCCCATTGCCCTTCAAAATCATGGTCAGCGGCCCCGGCCAGAAGGCTTCCGCCAGCTTATAGGCGTCAAGGGGGATCTCTTTACAGATTTTTTCCACCATGGCCATGCTGTCCACCAGCACGTTCAGAGGCTTGGTGTCCGGGCGGCCCTTAGCCTCATAGTTGGCGTGGACCGCCTCCGCCTGGGTGGCGTCGGCGGCCAGGCCATACACCGTCTCGGTGGGCAGGGCCACCAGCTGTCCCTTTGCCAGCATCTCCGCAGCCGCCTCAGTCTCTCCGGACGCCAACAACTTTGTTCCGGTGACCGCCTCCACCAGCTGGGCGGGATGGTCAATCATCACATCCGCCCCGGCCTCTTGCAGCTCGGTTCGGGAGCGGAAGCCCCACAGCACCCCGCAGGCGGTCAGCCCGCCGTTCTTGCCCGTGAGAATGTCCACGTTGCTATCCCCCACGAAGAGGGTCGTCTGGGCAGACGCCCCCAGACGCTCCATCATCCGGCGCAGGAGAGTGGGGTTGGGCTTCACCGGCACACCGGGCAACGCCCCCTGCACCCAGGCAAACACCCCGGGGAAATAGTGCTCCACCACCGGGGCGGCCATCTCGTGGGCCTTGTTGGACAGCACCGCCACCGTCACCCCAGCAGCCTTCAGGGCCTCCACCGCCCGGGCGATACCGGGATAAGGGGCGGTCTTATCCTCTTTGTGTATGGCATAATAGTCCATAAACTCCTTCAACGCGGCAGAAAGGGTCTCCTGTTCCGTCCCCTCCGGGACAAACCGGCGCACCAAGTTGGGGATGCCGCTGCCCACCATCCGCTTGTACTGCTCCACTGTGTAGGTGGGCCAGCCGTGCATCTCACACACATGGTTGCCCGCGTCCGCCAGGTCATCGATGGTGTTGAGCAGAGTGCCGTCCAAATCAAATATCACATGGGTGTACATACGCGCTTTCAGTCCTTTTGCTCCATTAACTGCTGGGCCTGCCGGGCAGCGGCCAGGCCGTCGATGATCTCGTCCAGGTCGCCGTCCAGGACAGCGTCCAGCTTATACAGGGTCAGCCCAATCCGGTGGTCGGTGAGCCGTCCCTGGGGAAAGTTGTAGGTGCGGATGCGCTCGTTGCGCATGCCGGTGCCGATCTGGCTGCGCCGCTCCTGGCCGTACTCCGACTGGATGCGCTCCTGTTCCCGCTGGTACAGGATAGAGGCCAGTAACCGCATGGCCTTCTCCCTGTTTTGGAACTGGCTGCGCTCCTGCTGGCACTCCACCACCGTGCCCGTGGGCT
The DNA here is from genome assembly GCA_018716015.1 of Candidatus Enterenecus stercoripullorum. Lineage (GTDB taxonomy): Bacteria > Bacillota > Clostridia > Oscillospirales > Oscillospiraceae > Enterenecus > Enterenecus stercoripullorum. The sequence continues at coordinate 3,804 of DVKM01000023.1, forward strand.
TGTGGATGAGGCGCACAGCGGAGGAGGTCTTATTCACGTGCTGGCCCCCCGCCCCAGAGGAGCGGAACACCTGCATCTCCACATCCGCGGGGTTGAGCTGCACGTCCACCTGCGCCATCTCGGGCAGCACCGCCACGGTGACAGTGCTGGTGTGCACCCGGCCGCCGGATTCCGTCTCCGGCACCCGCTGTACCCGGTGGACACCGCTTTCAAACTTCAGCCGGGACCAGGCACCTTCCCCAATCACTGTGAAGGAGATTTCCTTCATACCGCCCAGCTCCGTTTCATTGGCGGAGTTGATCTCCACGTTCCATCCCTTGCGCTCAGCGTACATGGTATACATGCGCACCAGGCTGTGGGCAAACAGGGCAGACTCTTCCCCGCCTACCCCCGCCCGGATCTCCACAATGACGTTTTTATCATCGTTGGGGTCCCGGGGCAGCAGCAGGATCTTGATCTCCTGCTCCAGCCGCTTCACTTCTTCCTGAGCCTGCCGCTCCTCCTCCTGGGCCAGTTCCTTCAGCTCCGGGTCGGCCAGCAGCGCCTGGGCATCGCGCAGCGCCTGCCGGGCCTTCACCAGGCTGCGGTAAGCGGTGGCGATGGGCTCCAGCTCCTTCTGCTCCTTGTTCAACCGGGACACCAGCTCCGGGTCGGCATAGGTCTCATTGGCGGCCAGCCGGGCCTCGATCTGGGCATAGCGCAACTCTATGCTTTTTAGTCTGTCGGTCACACTTTCACACTTCCTTGCTCCTGCCGTTCCCTTCCGGTCAAACGGCAAACTGAGTGTCAAACAGGAACGATTTCACCAGTGCCTGGGGCTCCCGGATATACATCTCTACCCGGGCGGCAAAATCACTGGTAGGGGCAGCCAGAGTGGACACCTCACCCAAGCCCTGGCGCCGGGCCAGCAGGCGAATCCTGGAAAGGTGAAACCCGTTGGAAACCACCAGCACCCGCCCCTCCCAATCCACCTTCGACTCCTCCAAAAGCTGCTTGGAATAGGCCAGATTCTGGCTGGTATTCCGGGATTGGTCCTCCAGCAGGATCTGATCCTCGGGTACGCCGTGGACAATCAGATAGTCCGCCATCCCCCGGGCCTCGGTGGTGGGCTCGCCCGGTCCCTGCCCCCCGGACACCACCACCGTCATATCCGGGTGGTCGGCCAGATAGTCCAGAGCCTCTTCCAGACGGTCCTGGAGGAGGACGGACGGCCCGTCCTCCCGGAGCTGGCAGCCCAGGATGATCATCACCGTGGGGTCTCCGTGGATTTCGTCATGGCCCCCGGCCAGCACGACACCCAGCAGAATGCCAAAGGCCAGAACCCCCGTCAATATGAGGGCCAGCAGGGCGGTGAGCAGCTTCTTACCCCGGCTCATGGGACGCTTGCCCTGATAGGATTTGTATTCCTTCTTTTCTTTCATCATTTGTCACCGGCCTGGGAAATCCAATGTCTCCTATATTGTGGAAAAACACTCCCAGTAGGCTCTACTTCTTATCTGTATAGGACAGGATCACTCCGACACAGGTCACTACCACAACGCACAGGTACACCCCAAAGCCAAGGCATACCGCGTCTCCATATTCCATTCCGTTGAACAGCGTGCCGAACAGGCTGGCCACAAACAGGCCGGCCACGGCCAGCACAAGTCCCAACACAAACCATCTTAAGACCCGCTTCCAACCCTGATTTTCCATATTATCATTTCGCCTCCTCCAGCTCGGCGGCCAGCTTCTCCCATTCCGTATACAGGTGGGCCAGCTCATCCTCCAGATTCTCTCGCTCAGCGTAGAGATCCTGGAGCTTCAGATAGTCGGAGGAGGCCTCCTCCATCTCCTGGGCCAGCTCGTCCAGGCGGACCTCCGCCTTCTCCACCGCCCGCTCTGCAGCCCGCACCTGCTTTTCCAGTTCCTTGGTGCCGCCGGGGCGTTTTGACTTGTCCTCTTTGGGCTTGGCGGGTTCAGGAGCGGCCTGTCTGGCGGCATTTTTCAGCTGAGTCTGCCGATCCCGCCAGGCCCGGAACTCGGAATAGGTCCCCTGAAAGTCGGTGATCTTCCCCTCCTCCAACATCCAAATCCGCTGGGCAAACTTCTCGATGAAATACCGGTCGTGGGAGACGAAGAGCAGGTTTCCGCCGTACTCGGCCACCGCGTCCTCGATCCACTCCCGGGAGTCGATGTCCAGGTGGTTGGTTGGCTCGTCCAGGATGAGGAAGTTGATCTTGCTGTCCATGAGCATGCACAGCCGCAGCCGGGACTGCTCCCCGCCGGACAGGGCAGACACCTGCTTGAACACGTCCTCCCCCCGGAACTGGAAGGCGGCCAGCCGGTCCCTGGCCTCCTGGGTGGAGCAGTTCTGGGCGTACAGCATGGTGTCCACCAGGTTCCGGTCCGGCCGGTCAAAGTGGATGACCTGGGGCAGGTAGCCGATGCGGACGGAGGGTCCCAAATAAACCGTCCCCTCGTCGGGCAGCTCCTCCCCCATGATAATCTTCAAAAAAGTGGATTTACCCGTTCCGTTGTCCCCCAGCAGGGCGATGCGCTCACCCCCGGCCACTTCCAGGTTTAGGCTGGAAAACAGGGTTCGGTCCCCGAAGGATTTGGACAGGTGGTCGATCACCATGGCCTCGTCCCCGTGGAACTCCCGCTCCCCGAACCGGGTGGTGAGCTTGCGCTCCTTTGTGGGCTTGTCCGTGGTGCGCATGCGCTCGATGCGCTTTTCCATGGACTTAGCCCGCTTATAGGTCTTGTCCATTCCCTTGAAGGCCCACAGGCGCAGGTTCTCCGCCGCCTCTTCCAGCTGGGCGATCTTGGCCTGTTCCTTCTCGTACTGCTTCAGCCGCTCCTGGAACCGCCGCTCCTTCTCCTCCACATAGAAGGAGTAGTTGCCGGAGTACAGCTCCGCCCTGCCGTCGTGGACCTCCACCACCCGACGCACCACCTTGTCCAGAAACCAACGGTCGTGGGAGATGGCCAGCACCGTGCCCTTGAAGCGCTCCAGGTAGTCCTCCAGCCACTCGGTGGCGCTCAGGTCCAGGTGGTTGGTAGGTTCGTCCAGCAGCAGGATATCGGTATCCTCCAAAATGAGCCGGGCCAGGTTGATACGGGTCTTCTCCCCACCGGACAGGGCGGAAAAGAGGCGGGCGCGCATATCAGCGTCAATACTTAGGCCGTTGCACACTTTGTTGAGTCTGGTCTGGGTGTCGTAGCCGCCCCCCGCCTCAAAGGCGGAGGACAGCTTGTCATACCGGGCCAGCACCTCCGGGGAAGGGCTCTCCCCCATCCGGGCGGCCAGGGCCTCCATCTCCCGCTCCATCTCATGCAGTGGGTCGAAGGCCCGGTCCAGCACATCCTCCACCGTATACTCCAGGGGATAGACCGGGATCTGGGAGATAAGCCCCAGGCGCTTGCCCGGGGCGATGGCCACCGTCCCCTCGTCGGGGTCCACTTGGCCGGTGAGGATACGGAAAATGGTGGTCTTACCCGCGCCGTTTTTGCCCAGCAGGCCCACCCGCTCCCCCTCGTCTACCTGGAGGGAAAAACCGTCTAAAATTCTCCGGCCCACCTCAAACTCCTTCACCAGTCCAGTCAGTTGTATGTCAATCATGGGTCTCGCTCCATTTCCATGGAATGCCGGCCGTCACCGGGGTGCGTTGGCCAGCAGGTAGTCTACGATCTTCTCAAAGGCCATGGACCGGGAGGCTTTCACCAAAATGGTAACGCCGGAGCGCAGCTCCCGGAGCAGGGCCTGCTGAGCCTCTTCCAGGCTGGGGAAATAGTCCACCTGCTCCAGCCCCGCCTCACGGGCCCCCTCAGCGATGAACCGGGCCAGATCGCCCACGGCAATAAGCCGGTCCACCCCGGCCTGGGTAAAATAACCTCCCACAGCCCGGTGGAAAGCCTCGCTGCTGGGCCCCAGCTCCTTCATGTCCCCCACCACGGCCACCTTGCGACGGCCCTTGGCATCCCCTAGCACAGCGGCCGCCGCCCGCATGGACTGGGGGTTGGCGTTGTACGCGTCGTTGAGGATGACGATGTCACCGGGGCAGCGGATCACATTCATGCGCATCTTGGTGGGCAGGAAGGCCCGGATACCCTGGGTGATCTCGTCCCCCCCCATTCCAAAATGCTCGGCCAAGGCGGCGGCCATCAAGGTAGGATAGACCATGTGGGCGCCCAGGGCAGGGATCTCCGCCAAAAACTGGGTGGACGGAGTGCGCACAGTGCAGGTCAAATGGGTGGCCCCGTCGCTGTCCACATTGAGGGCGGTGTAGTCCTGCCCCTCTCCCCAGCCCACAAAAATGGTCTTCTGGGACAGCTTGCCCCGGAGGGTGGCCAGCATGGGATCGTCCCCGTTGAGTACTGCCAGCCCGTTGGGCTTCAGGTGACCAAAGATCTCGCACTTGGCCTGGAAGATGGCCTCCCGGCTGCCCAGGTTCTCAATGTGGGAGTCGCCGATGTTGGTGATCACCGCCACATCCGGTTCCACCAGCTCGCTGAGATAATCGATCTCCCCGGCGTGGTCCATACCCATCTCCACCACGCAGATCTCATGGCTGCGGTCCAGCCGCAGCAGGGTCAGGGGCACGCCGATGGCATTGTTGAAATTCCCCTCCGTCTTGAGTACCTGGTAGCGCACACTGAGCACCGCCGCAGCCATATCTTTGGTGGTGGTCTTGCCCACCGATCCAGTGACCGCCACAAAGGGGATGGGGAATTGATTTTTATAATACCGGGCCAGGTCCCGCAGAGCCCGCTGGGTGGAGCGCACCTTCACATAGAACTTCCCCGGCAGGTAGCTCTCCCGCTCCCGGGCGGTGAGACAGCCCACTGCCCCGGCCTCCAGGGCCGCATTGAGAAAGGCGTGGCCGTCAAACCGCTCTCCCTCCAGAGGGATGAACAGGGAACCCGCCTTCATTTGGCGGCTGTCCGTACACACATCGGTAAACACCGTATCTAGGTCGGCAAAGTCCCCCAGCAGGGCGCCCCCCACCGCCTGCAAAAGCTGGCGCAGCGTCAATGCTTCCATGCGACAATTCTCCTCACTTTTCCCAACCGGTTACCGTCCCGCCCGGCGGGCCTCCAGCGACGCCTGGATGATCCGCTCGCACAGCGTGGCGTAGTCCACCCCGGCGGCCTGGGCCTCCTGGGGCACCAGGCTGGTGGGCGTCATGCCCGGTAGGGTATTGATCTCCAAAAACCAGGGGGTACCGTCCTGGGTGACGATGAAGTCCGCCCGGGAGTAGACGCATAAGCCCAGTGCCCGGAACACCGTCAGCGCCGCATCCCCCAGCCGCTTCTCCCACTCCGGGGGGATAGGCGCTGGGCAGATCTCCTGGGCCGCCCCTGGCTGGTACTTGTTCTCATAGTTGTAAAAGCCCTCTTTGGGGATGATCTCAATGGAGGGTAGGGCGGCGTCCTCCAGGATGCCCACCTGAATCTCCCGCCCGGCGACGTACTGCTCGATGACGCAGTGGCCGCCCTGGGTCAGCCCCAGCTCCAGGGCCCGCTCCAGCTCAGCCCGATCATGGGCGATGGACACCCCGATGGAAGAGCCGGAGCCCACTGGCTTGACCACACAGGGCAGCTCCAGCCGGTCCAGCAGACCGGGAATGTCCCCTTGCCCGTAGCGCACCGTCTCCCACTGGGGTGTGGCAATCCCCAAGGGGGCCACCAGCCGCTTGGTCAGGTCCTTGTCCAGGGCGATGGCGCTGCCCAGATACCCCGACCCTGTGTAGGGAACGCCCAGCAGGTCAAAGGCGGCCTGTACCCGGCCGTCCTCCCCGCAGGTGCCGTGCAGCGCCAGAAACACCACATCAGCGCTCTGGCACAGGGCCAACACGCCCGGGCCGAACAGGCCGTCCCCCCCCTGCGCCCGGGAGGCTTTGAGCCGCTCCAGGTCCGGCTCCTGCCGGGCCACCTGGGCGCCCTGCTCCGGCAGAGGCTCCGCGAAGGGATCCCTGTTGGGGCCGGCAAGGCCCAAGTACATATCCACCAAGGCCGCCCGGTATCCCCGGTCCCGCAGAGCCTGGCAGATCTTTGTCCCGCTGGACAGCGATACATCCCGCTCTGGGCTCAAGCCGCCCGCCAATACGACGATTTTCATATCTGTTCAGTCCCCCTCCGCGCCGGTAAGCGGCGCTTCGCCTCAGTCCGAAAGCCGTCACCCGGGGCTCCCGGCTTCTCACAGTATATGCGCACGACTCCGGCGCAGTACCCGGCCCAGACGCTTCACAGATAGAGTATTATACCACCGTTTCCCCGTCCAGACAAGAGCCAGACCATCCTTTCCCCCGCCGGTCCCGTCCAAAGGGAAGGGCCCCGGGAGAATTCCCGGGACCCGCACCTACTCTATTCAGTCGATCTGTACCTCCACACCGTTGACCTCCACCTCGCCGTCCACCCGGATGAGGATGTATTTGCAGCCCTGGATGATCTCGGTGCGCACCAGATCCCCCCGCTCGGGGTTGACCTGGACCACCACGTCCGGGGTACGCACTTCCACCTTACCCGTATCAATGAGATTCCGGGGGCTTACCTGGGCGTCCGGGCCGAAGGTCTCGTCAAAGCGGTCCTGAAAGGCCCGCGTGTGCTCCGGAGCCACTCCGCAGGCGCGCAGCACCCCCGCCATCTGCCCTTTTGTCAGGGTGAGGGGCTCCCGCTCTTTGTTCTCCTTGTGAACCGCGATCATCTCCCGCAGCTGGCCGTGCACCGCCTGCACCACCTCATAGCTGCTGTCATTTTCCAAGCTCTCCCCCAGGGCGGCCTGGAAGTTCTCCCTCTGGGCTGCCGCAGGCATGGGGGCAGGTGTGTGGAACACCGCCCGGATAAACTCCTCGTGGCTCTGGGCCGGGTCCTTGGTATAGCACAGCGCCCCGTACAGGTTGGCCGCCCGGTCGTCAAAGGCGGGGAAGAGAAATCCAAACGCCGGGGCGGACACCAGCTGGTTCATCTGACGGTTGTGAAACTCATTTTCCCGCATGTAATAGCTCAGGGCAGGCTTGGTCTCCGCCACCGGACAGATGCTGCATAGGATGTAACGGTACACCTCACCGCTGTCCTCCGCTGACTCCTCCCCCCGGCCCCGCCGGGGCACGTCGTAGGCGTCGCACACCAGCAGGATGAGATAGCCCCCCTCCATCTGTACGCTGTCGGACACCTTCTGGAAGAAAGCCTCCACCCCGTCCTCATCCTTCAGCTCGCTGTCCCGCAGGGTACGCAGCAGCTTGTGTTCCTCCCCGTAGGCCACCTGGCCGGTCTCAAAACTCAGGTTAATGAGGTTCTTCCCAAGGGTGCCGGACAGGGTCTTGCGCAGCACCCCCAGCATCAGCTCCGCCTCATCCTGGCTCATCATGGCCAAGGACTGCTCAAACCGGGAGGCAATGTGCCCCAGCTCATTCACATAGCAGCCCCGGATCTTGCCAAAGCTATTTCGCTCGGGGCGAAACCGCCGGCGCAGCTCCGCCACTTCCCGTTCATTCATGCTCATTCCCTCCATACTAAAATGCTTCCCCAGGCAGGAAGCCCCCACCGCCAAACCGGCGGCAGGTCCCAAAAGAAAAGGCAACTGCTTACGCAGTTGCCTTTTCTTTTGGCAGCGGATGAAGGATTCGAACCCTCACAAACAGAGTCAGAGTCTGGTGTGCTACCATTACACTAATCCGCTATCTGCCGCCCGCCCCTCAGGCGAGCATGTGTAATTATAGCAGATTCTTTGGGTTTGTCAACCCTTTTCCTTCAAATTTGTCGGGGCCGCTGCGGAAATCCGCGGCGGCCCCGATGGCGTTACTGGAATCCCGGCCTGCTCACGCGTAGAAGGCGTGGTTGCCGATGGTGGCCACATAGGGCCGGTTCCGGGAGGCATAGCTGTTCAGGCCAGCGGCGTTGAAAAACAGCACGTTCTTCAGGGAAACCGCGCCGTCCAGCACCAGCTTGGCTGCTGCCACCGACGCGGCGTTGGGCGTGCGGTAAATAGAACCAGTGGCGGCAGGGCTGAATTGGTTACGCTGGAACAGCACATCATAGATGGTGTCCGGGAACAGGGGGCTGGCCACGCGGTTCATCACCACGTTACCCACCGCGATCTTGCCATCCAGCGGCTGATTGCCGCTTTCGGCGTAGATGATACGAGAAAGCCAGTACAAGGTGTCTCCGTCGTAGTAGGCCTCTCCGCTCTCCAGATAGGCCCCGGCGCTCTCCTGGCTGGTGAGGGTGACGTTTCCGGTTTTCCCGTCATACCCCACTTCCAGATTAAAGATCTCGGCCAGCACCCGCACCGGAACCGCAATCTTGCCGTCCAGTTCCATGACGCCGTTCTTCACATACAGATAGCGTCCGTTGGCCACCACATATTTGGCTCCCTCCGAGGCGGAAAAAGTCAAAGTCTCTTCCACCACATTGGCCTGCAGGCTCTCCTCTGCCTCGGGATCGCCGGCGTCCGCTTCCTCAGACTGACCGACAGTCTCCTGGTCCTGCGCCTGGGCCTTCTCAGACCGCACTTCCGCTTCCTGCTCAGGCTGCTCTGCAGCAGCCTCTTCCGGGTTTTCCACGTCAACAATCCCGGTCACCGCAGTGGCGTTGACAACGACTGTACCGTTTTCCTCCTCCACCACGGCCTCTTCATCCATCATAGCCATGAAGGACTCCACCGTAATATAGTTGACACTCTTGTAGAGCCGATACTCCAGCATCTGCGCCGGTTCTCCGTCCAGGTAAATCCCGGAGGAAGACGTCTGCTCAGCGGAAGCATCCTGCGCTGTGGCGGCGAACGCGGGCAGTACCAAAGACGCTGCCATCAGCCCCGCCAGAGCCAGGCCGGTTACACGAAATTTCATCAAATCTCTCCTTGCTACAATTTGTTGTCAAATTGTAACCGTATTGTAACCGATTTTATACCGTTTTGCAAGATTTTTTCGTGTGTAAAATAACCGAATCTCCCCGTTGGAAAGATTCGGTTATTCGTCTTTGTGTACAATTTAGCGGTAAAACCAGTGTCTTCCGATGGTGACGACAAACTCCCGGTTATCCATGACCCAGCTGTTTGTAGAGATATCCGGAGCCAGAAAATACAGGCTGTCCCCCGCCATTCTGGCCCCCTCCAGGCACAGTTTTGCCGCCAAGACGCTCTCCGCCGTGGGCTCCTGATAGATCATCCCGTTGGCGGTGGGGGTAAATTGAACCCCCCACTGGTCATCGAAGATGACGTCGTAGATGGTATTGGGGAACTGATTGCTGGCCACCCGGTTGAGCACCACGGTGCCCACCGCAATCTTTCCCGCCAATGGCTCTCCCTGGCTCTCTGCAGAAATGATCCTGGACATCCAGTACAGCTCCTCCGATGTATAGGGGGCCGGTCCAGGCACTCCGCTGCCCACAGTGAGCGTAATCCCCTCTGCCCGGCTCCAGGAGACGCTCCCGCCCAGCGCTTCGGCCAGCACCCGGATGGGCACCATCACCCGGCCGTTTTCCAGCTTGACCCCTTTGGCCACATACAGGGCCCGGTCGTTCACGGTGACATAGTTCTGGCCCGGCACCGCCTTCAGCGTCACGCCGGTTCCCTTCACCCACGCGGTTCCCTGCGTCCAGCTGACCTGCGCTTGAGGCGCCAGAAGGTTGGATACCATCCGCAAGGACACATAAGTCGTCCCCCCCTCCGTCCTGGCCAGGGACTCCTGCCACACATTCCGTCCGTTCACAGTCAATACAGAGGCGGACCCCGGCAGGATCAGCGCAGCGGCAAGCGCCAGCGCCAAGACCACTGCGGTCAGTCTCTTCCACATAAGGTACATCACTCCTTGGTAAGTTTGTTACTGTGAAATTGTAACCGAAAATTCCCCTATGGGACAAGGAGTAATGTTTTCCTGCGCTGTCAGGGCTTTCTTTCGCAGGGTGCCGGGATCTGTATCATCCCGGGATACCCAGGATACCTTTAATATTATATACATTTGGCCAGAGCACTGTAGCATCTGTTTCATGCGTATTTTTGTCATTTCGGGAAATCCTATTTTCGAGGTGATTTCATGGCAAAGAAAGGCATGGCCCGCCCTGATTGGACCCACACGCAGCCCCGAAACAGCACTCCACCGGTCCCGGAGATTCAAGGGAAAGCCAAACACGGAAAAGTCAAGGCAAACCCTATCATTCCTGGGACCTCCGGATCTGAAATGAAGGTCTTTCACGAGCGGCCCATTCCATCCAACATCTACCCGGAGATCGACACTGATTTGGCCCGGGATAACCTGGAAAATGATATTCCGGCCGCTGACCTAGAGGACCAGTAACATCCCCTCCAAGAAGGAAATACGGCAGCTGATGGCCGGGCTCTGCAATCAGGGCGGTGCGCAGGCTTAACGCTTGCGCTCCGCTTTGATTGCTCTCTAATCAGGTGATCTTCTCTCCCTCCGGCGGGCGTTTTATCCGCATGGTATTCCTCAATTTCTTCCGCTGAACGCGAAACCGCTTCTTACAATACATACAGGTTTCATTGCGGTTGCCATCCCAAATCACCGGAGCCTTCCCACTGCAGTGTGGGCATACCTGATCGCTAATCACAGTTTTATTTGCCATAATCCCGGCAATCAGCAGGACAACGGTTTCAGATAGCTGCCGTATCATGGAAAAGACCCCGGCGTTCCAGTCTGCCGGGGTCGTGCCTACCTGCACAGCGATCTCTCCAACCTGTTCGTTCACGTTATTGAAAAGGCCGTCCAGGTTTCCCATGATACCATCGACAAGCAATAGCAGACCTAAAAGAACAGAACCAGATTGCAGAAGATTTGCTTGCTGAGGCAACAAGGCCAATAACTGCGCTATCAGATAAGGGAAAGGTAGCTACGCTGTCTACTGCCGCTGGAAGTGCGCCCGCAGATGAAGTTATGAAGTACAAGCATCTGCTGGATGCCGGAGCCATCACCCAAGAGGAGTACGACGCAAAGAAAAAGCTGCTCCTTGGGCTTTAGCCCAAATCCACACACGTCTGCGAATTTATCCCTAAAACGAAAAAACCTCCCCCGGATCATTTTCCGGGGGAGGTATAAAAAGGCTTAATAATCGAACACGCGTTCTTTACAATAGAAGAGAAACCGTCCCGGATTACATCCCGGGACGGCCGGCGCAAAACGCAACCACACAACATAGCCTCGTTCTGCCCACACAGTGTAACACAGGTTGGGCCGGGGCGCAAGAAAGGAGATTCATTATGCCCCGCAAAAAAGCACAATACTATGTCCGCCCCGACATCCTCCACGAGGCCATCAAGGTCGTCAAAGGGAAGCGCATCGCCTTCCGCGGCCGCAGCGACGCGGAGGTGGAGCGCAAGATGCTGGAATACCAGGTCAAGCTAGCCCAGGGGCGGACATTCTGGAAGGCGGCCGCAGACTGGGAGACTGATCACTTCGAGGCCGTGGCGCCCAACCCCCCACGGGCCTACCGGCCGGCGCTGGTCTGGGTGAAGGCCACGCCCCACATCTGGCTTCCCCCTTATTTCATCCTGTATACGGGACTGCGCAAGAGGGAGGCACTGGCCATCCAGGGCCGGGACATCAGCCGGAAGAACATGGTCATCCACATCATCAAGTCGGTCTATCACCAGTATGGGAAGGCGTGGATCAAGGTGCCCAAGAGTGACTCCGGCAACCGGGACATACCCCTGCTGCTCCTCCTCCTTCCCCATCTGCCCAAGGGTCTGGGGGCCGACGCATATCTCTTTCCCCTGGATGAGAGCAAGAGCCCTTTGACCGAGGCACAGTATAATACCAAGTGGAAGAAATACGTCTCATCCACCGGGATCACTTGCTCCGCTCAATAGCTGTGTAGATTTTTCTGTTTTACTGTGTAACTGTGTAGTTTCTGTGTAGTTCACTATGTTTTTCGTGTATTTCCATGTCCTTTGAAGTAGTCAAAAAAGTGCCCTCAAACCGTTGAAATACAAGAAAAACCCCAGAACCATAGGGGTTCTGGGGTTGGCGCAGCGGGAGGGATTCGAACCCTCGAGCGGTTTCAGCCGCTACACGATTTCCAATCGTGCTCGTTATGACCTCTTCGATACCGCTGCATCGGCTGGCACGTTGGGTCAACGCATGTTATTATACCAGCTTTTTCTCCAATGTCAAGCTATTTTTTCATTCCCCTGCGTCTTTTTCCAGAACGCTCCCGCTTTCCGGGAGCGTTCGCCTGGCTGCGGTCTCTCCACTTATGTTTCCTTCCCGGCTCCCGCGCCGTCTTCTCCCCCGAAGCCTGCCCGCCGGCGCTCCCCCCGCCGTGCTGTCCCGCCATCCACTGGCGCAGCAAGCGCAGCGCCTCCGGGGACAGCAGCAGCAGCGCGATCAGATTTGGGATGGCCAGCAGCCCGTTAAGCAAATCTACCAGCTCCCACACCGCTGACAGGTCGGCCACCGCCCCCAGGATGACGCACCCCGGAAAGACCAGCTGGTACATCCCCATGACCAGCCGGGACGAGGTCAGGGTCTCCAGCCCCCGGCGCCCGTAGTACCCTGCCCCCAGCAGGGAGGTAAAGGCGAAGAGGATCAGGCTGACAGACACGATCCACTCCCCCGCTCCGCCAAACACCGTAGCAAATCCGGACGCGGTGAGAGGTGCGCCTAGGACCCCGTCTGGAACCGCTCCGCTCTCTATCATCGCCAGGGCGGATTCCGGGGTATAGACCCCCGAGGTGAGGATGACCAGGGCTGTGACCGTACAGATGACCAGGGTGGCGAAGAACACCTCGAAGATGCCCCACATCCCCTGCTCCGCCGGCTCCTCCACGTCAGCACAGGCGTGGGCGATGGCGGACATACCCAGCCCCGCCTCGTTGGTGAATACCCCCCGGGCCACACCGTAGCGCAGGGCCAGGCCCATGGAGTAGCCCCCCGCCGCTGCCCTAGGCTCAAAGGCATAGCGGACGATGTCCGCCAGCGCGTCCGGAATGGCCTGGGCATGGCAGAGGATGACCGCCGCCCCCCCGCCGATGAACAGCAGGGCCATCACAGGCACCAACAGCTCGCTCAGCCGGCCAACCCGGCGGATGCCCCCCACCAGCACCACGGCCACCACCACCGCCAGCACTACCCCTACTGCCAGCCGGTTCGCTCCGGCGGCAGAGGCTAGAGAGGTGGCGATGGAGTTGGACTGGGCCAGGTTGCCCCCCGCCAGGGTCTCCGCCACGCACAGCAGGGCGTACACCTTGGCCAGCCCCGGCAGGTTCAGCCCCTTGCGGATGTACTCCATGGGGCCGCCCCGCCACTGGCCGTCGGAACCGCGCTCCCGATGGCGCACCGCCAGGATTTTCTCCGCACACCCGGTCATCATTCCGAGAAAGGCGGAGATCCACATCCAGAACACTGCCCCTGGCCCCCCGTAGAAAATAGCCGCCGCCACCCCGGCGATGGAACCAGTGCCGATGGTGGCCGCCAGGGCGGTGGACAGGGCCTGTAGCTGGGTCACACCTCCCCGCTTCTCCTTTTTCTTCCGGCGCAGCAGGGAGCCTACCGAGGTTCGCCACCACACAGGGAAACGGAACAGCTGAAAAAAGCCGGTGCGGATGGAGTAGTACCCGCCCACCAGCAGGAAGGCCGCCAACAGCGGCCCGCCCCAGATGATGCCGCTCAGTTCCGATAAGAAAGCCATGTCCGCACCCCCTGCCATAGGGTATGCGGACATGGCTTCTTTGTATGACTGCTTGGCGCGGCGATGCGCAGCTGATCCATTTTTCGGTTTGCGCTACTCCACCGTCACGCTCTTAGCCAAGTTCCTGGGCTTATCGATGTCGCAGCCGCGCATTAGAGCCACATAATAGGCGAACAGCTGCAAAGGCACTACCCCTAAGGAGGGCAGCAGCATGGGATGGGTCTCCGGGATGGTGATGAGGCCGTTGGCAATCTTCCCCATCTCCTTCCGGTGGGGCTCGGTGGTGAGGGCCAGCACATCCGCCCCTCGGCTCTTCACCTCCACCACGTTGCTCATGGCCTTTTCAAACAGGCGGCTATATGTGGCCAGGGCCACCACCAGCGTCCCCTCCTCAATGAGGGAAATGGTGCCGTGCTTCAGCTCCCCGGAAGCATAGGCCTCGGAGTGAATATAGGAGATCTCCTTCAGCTTCAAGGAGCCCTCCAGGCCCAGGGCGTAGTCCAGGTTCCGGCCGATATAGAACACCGAGTCGTGGTTGAAATACTGGGAGGCATAGTACTGGATATCCTCCCGATTTTCCAGCACCTGCTCCATCTTTGCCGGCAGGAGGAGCATTTCCTGGACAATCTGGTCATAGGCTTCTTTTCCCATGGTCCCCAGCCGCTGGGCAAAGTGCAGCCCCAACAGATCCAGTACCGCCAGCTGGGTGGAGTAGGCCTTGGTGGTGGCCACGGCGATTTCCGGCCCCGCCCAGGTGTATAGCACCACGTCCGACTCCCGGGCAATGGAGGAGCCCACCACATTGACAATGGACAGGATCTTTCCCCCCAGCCGCTTGGCCTCCCGCAGGGCGGCCATGGTGTCCAGGGTCTCCCCGGACTGGCTGATCATAATTACCAGGGTATGCCCGTCCACAATGGGCTCCCGGTAACGAAACTCCGAGGCCAGGGCCACTTCCACCGGCAGGCGCAGGATTCGCTCCAGGTTATATTTCCCCACCATGCCCACATGGTAGGAAGAGCCGCAGGCCACGATATAGATTTTCCGGATGTCCCGGATGTAATCATCGGACAGCCCAAAGTCCTCCAGGTACACCTGGCCGTCCTTGATCCGGGGGAAGATGGCCCGGCGCAGGGCCTCGGGCTGTTCCATGATCTCCTTGAACATGAAGTGCTCATAGCCGCCCTTTTCCGCCGCGTCGATCTCCCAGTCCACGTGGGCAGCCTCCTTCTCCACCGGCTGAAGAAAGTGGTTGTAGCATTGAATGCCCTCCCGGGTGAGCACCGCTACCTCGCCGTCCTCCATGTAGATGACTTCCCGGGTGTGCTTGATGATGGCAGTGACGTCGGAGGCCAGAAAGTTCTCTCCCTCCCCCACACCCAAAATCAGGGGGCTGTCCCGGCGCACGGCGATGAGCTGATCTGGGGTATCCGCGCACAGGATGCCCAGGGCGTATGCCCCTTCGATGCGGTGGAGCACCCGGCCCACGGCCTGGAGCAGGTCGCCGTCATAGAAGTACTCGATGAGCTGGGCCACCACCTCGGTATCCGTCTGGGAGGTAAACGGTACTCCCTGGCTGATTAGAAACTGCTTCAGGGCCGAATAGTTTTCAATGATGCCGTTGTGCACCACCGCGATCTTACCACTACGGCTGACCTGAGGGTGGGAGTTGATATCCGACGGCGCGCCGTGGGTGGCCCACCGGGTGTGGCCGATGCCCACCTGCCCATGGATGGCCGCACCCCCCTGGAGCATATCCGAGAGCACCTGGAGCCTTCCCTTGGCCTTGGCCACCTTCAGTGCTCCATCGCTATATACGGCCACACCGGCGGAGTCATATCCCCGGTATTCCAGCCGGGCCAGCCCATCCAGCAGAATAGGCGTAGCCTCCTGCGCTCCAATATATCCTACAATTCCGCACATATTCTTTCCCTCCAGGGTTCGGTTTTCCACTCTGGTCAGACCTGGTCCTGTTCTCTGGCCGCAGTCTCGCGCTGGATATGCTGGTCTACCTGATGGGCAAACTCTAGCGCGGCGTTGTGCCCCATCTTCTTATTCCGGTTGTTCATGGCGGCCACCTCGATAATCACCGCCAGGTTCCGCCCGGGCTTTACCGGGATGGTCAAGGTGGGAATCTCCACATCCAGAATGGGGGTAAAGAATTCGTCCGCCCCCAGGCGGTCGTAGATGGCCCCGTCCTTCCAGACCTCCAGATTGATCAGCAAGTCCACCGTGGAGTCAAATTTTATCGCGGACATGCCGAACAGCCGGCGCACGTCCACCACGCCGATGCCCCGCAGCTCGATATAGTGACGGATCAGCTCGGGAGCGGTGCCGAACAGCCGGTTATTCAAGCCCCGGCGGATCTCCACCGCGTCGTCGGCGATGAGCCGGTGGCCCCGCTTGACCAGCTCGATGGCCGTCTCGCTCTTGCCCACGCCGGACTCACCCATGAGTAGCACGCCCTCGCCGTACACCTCCACCAACACGCCATGGCGGGTGATGGTGGGGGAAAGGGCCATGCGCAGGTAGGCAATGAGAGTACTCATGATGTTTGCGGTGTTCTCCTTGGTGCGCAGCAGCACCCGGTTGTGCTTCTTGGCCATCTCCGTCAGCTCGGGGAAGGGCTCCAGGTTGCGGGCCAGGATGATGGCGGGCACATGGTAGCTCAGCAGCATGTCAAACCGGTGCCTGCGCTCCTCCGAGGTCAGCCGCTCCAGATAGGAGGTCTCCACCAGGCCGATCATCTGGATGCGCTTCTCGTCAAAGTAGTCAAAGAAGCCGGTCAGCTGCATGCCCGGGCGGTTTACGTCTTCTGTGGTGATTTCCCGCTCCCGATAGCCCTCCGGCCCAAACAGAACCTCAAACTTGAAATTGTCAATGATCGTGCCAAGGCGGATGCCTGGTGCAGAGAACATGACTTCTCCTCCATTCTATGCGTAAAACTGGAATCCTGGTTATTGTATCACAGATCCCCTCGGAAAAAAATAGCTGTTTACTGAAATTTCGGACTTGATTTTTCGGCAAACATCTGCTAAGATAACCTAGTTATTGTATGAACACAAATCCAAGCAGCAAGGAGGTTTGTCAATATGGCCAAATGTGAGTTCTGCGGCAAGGGTGTCAATTTTGGCATCCAGGTTTCCCACTCCCACCGCCGCTCCAACCGCCCCTGGAAGCCCAACGTCAAGCGCGTGAAGGCTGTGGTGGACGGCACTCCCAAGCACGTTTATGTGTGTACCCGCTGCCTCCGCTCCGGCAAGGTCACCCGCGCCGTGTAATTTGGATCCCAGAAAATATAAAACGCCCTCTGCGGTGGGAGTTCTCCCCTGCCAGAGGGCGTTTTCTTTTGGCCCGGTCCGACTCTGCGTCCTCCGGGCTATACCGGGTTTAGAAATGAAATACTGTTTTATCTGGGGGGGCCTGCCATGCAGTACATCAGCCATGATTCCTCTCTCCTGGGAGAGATTCTCCTGTCCAGCGACGGCTCCGCCCTCACAGGGCTATGGTTTCCGGGGCAGAGGTATGCCCAGCGCCTGCTTCACCCGAGCGCTGTGGAGGACGATCTGCCCATTTTTGCACAGGTAAAGGCCTGGCTCACGGTCTATTTTCAAGGGAAGGACCCGGGCCCCATTCCTCGATTGCGCCCGGAGGGTACCCCCTTTCAACGGGACGTGTGGCAGCTGCTCCTGCGCATCCCCTATGGCCGCACCACTACATACAAAGCCCTGGCCGCCCAACTGGCCGGGCAGCGGGGGCTGCGGTCTATGTCCGCCCAAGCGGTGGGCGGGGCTGTGGGGCACAATCCCATCTCCATTCTGGTCCCCTGCCACCGGGTGATCGGCTCCGACGGCAGCCTCACCGGCTATGCCGGAGGGCTGGAGCGGAAACGCGCCCTGCTGGAGCTGGAGGGCATTTCCCCCTCTGCTCCGGTTTGATTTGCTATAGGTCAAACTTGCCCGCCGGGCTGTCAAAAGGCACCGGGAAGTCGTTGCAGGACTTCCCGGCGCCTCTTCTTGTTTTTCCGCTGTTCTCCTACTCAGAGCCAGGACTCCTCCGTCTCCTGCTCGTCCCTGGCCTGACGGGCCATCAGGCAGCGCAACACCTCCTGGGGATCCTTGCCTTCATACAGCACCTCATAGGCCCCAAAGGTGATGGGCATCTCCACACCGGCCTTGTCCGCCAGCTCCTTGGCGCTGGCCGCGGCATAGTAGCCCTCCACCACTGCGCCGCCCAGCTCCTCCATGGCTTGCCCGATGCTCTTGCCCTGGCCCACTAGAATACCCGCCCGGCGGTTGCGGGAGTGCATGGAGGTGCAGGTGACGATCAGGTCGCCAACCCCGGCCAGGCCGGCGAAGGTCTCCTTCCGGGCGCCCATGGACACCCCCAGCCGGGCGATCTCCGTCAGCCCCCGGGTCATGAGCATGGCTTTGGTATTGTCTCCGTAACCCATGCCGTCACAGCAGCCCGCGCACAGGGCGATGACATTTTTCATGGCCGCGCCGATTTCCACTCCTACGATGTCCGGAGAGGTGTAGATGCGCAGACGCTGATTCATGAATAGCTCCTGGACCAGCAACGCGGCCTGGCGGTTCTCCGAGGCCACCACTACGGCGGTGGGCAGGCGCCGCCCCACTTCTTCGGCATGAGACGGCCCGGACAGCACCACCACAGGGCATTTCCCGCCCAGCTCCTGCTCCACCACCTGGTGCAGCAGCAGGGACGTGCCTTTCTCAATGCCCTTGGAGGCCAGCACAACAGGCGTCCCGGCATCGGCCAGCAGCCCGATCTTGCGGGCTGTCTCCCGGATGGCAAAGGACGGAGTGACAAGCACAATCACCTGACAGCCTTTAACACAGGCCAGATCTGTGGTCAGCTCCAGCTGCTCCGGCAGGGGTACTCCCTGGAGCATGGGGTTTTCCCGGCGCTGGCGCAGCACATCACTCTCTTCCTGGGTATGGCTCCACAGCGTCACCTCGTGGCCGTTCTCCAGCAGCACCAGAGCCAGCGCGGTGCCCCAGGCTCCGCTTCCGATCACAGCCGCCCTCATTCCTTTTCCTCCTCTGTTCCGGCGGGCTGTCCCGTCCCATCCGGCTCCGCCCCTTGGCCGGGTTCTTCCAGGGGCACCTTCTCCGGTTCCGGCTGGGCGGCTTTTTTGTGCAGGGCAAACTTAGATTCTGTCCCAGTCACCAGCCGCACGATATTTCCCCGGTGCTTCCATAAAATCAGCCCCCCGACCACAATGGCCAGCAGGGTAACCAGCGTATCCTGGTAGACAAACCCGGATACAAAGGGGAAGGACAGCCCCGCCCAGCAGGAGCCCAGGGATACGTACTTGGTAACCCCCGCCAGAATAAGGAAGCCTCCCCACACCACCAAGGCCACCCGCCAGTCCATCATCAGGGCGATGGCGCCGCCGGACAAGATGCCCTTCCCGCCCCGGAACTGGAAGGTGCAGGGATACATGTGCCCCAGTAGGCAGAATAGCCCCGCCCAGTACTTCCCCAGGGGTACCAGCGCCGGGGAGAGCATGCCGGCAATCCACGCGGAAAACAGCACTGCGATCACCGCTTTGAGCACATCCGAGAGTATGACGGCCAGGGTGAGTGGCCCGCCAAAGGTGCGGTAGAAGTTGGTCAGGCCGGCGTTGCCGCTGCCGTGGCTTCGCACGTCGTCCCGCAGGATATAGCGGGAGACCACCACCGCGCCGTTGAAGCAGCCCAGGAAATAGGACACCACCGCCGTACCCAGGGCAGCCAGGGCCAGCCAGCCCCCGGTAACCCCGGACTGCTGAATCATATGAGAGAGCATGGGCTCAATCCTCCTTGTCTCCCTTCTGCCGGATGGTGATGCGCACCGGGGTGCCCATCAGGCCGAAGGTATTGCGAATCTGATTTTCCAGGTACCGCTGGTAAGAGAAGTGGAACAGCTTGGCGTCGTTGCAGAAGATCACAAAGTGGGGCGGCTTGACGCCGATCTGAGTCATATAGTAGATTTTCAGCCGGCGGCCCTTGTCCGTGGGGGGCTGCACCCGGGTCTGGGCGTCGGCCAACACCGAGTTGAGCACGCCGGTGGGGATGCGCATGGACGCCTGGTTGACCACGCTCTGAATCAGTTGGAACAGCTGGCCCACCCGCTGGCCCGTCAGGGCGGAGATAAAGTGGATGGGAGCGTATGTCATATAGCTGAGATCCCGGCGCACATCCTCCTCCATGCGCTTCATGGTCTTGTCGTCCTTCTCCACCGCGTCCCACTTGTTGACCACAATGATACAGGCCTTACCCGCCTCATGGGCCAGCCCCGCCACCTTGGTGTCCTGCTCGGTGACCCCCTCGTTGGCATCGATCATAATGAGACATACGTCGCTGCGCTCGATGGCCATGGTGGCCCGGAGCACGGAAAACTTCTCAATGCGGTCGTCCACCTTAGATTTGCGGCGCATGCCGGCGGTGTCGATGATCAGGTATTTCCCCGTCTCGTTTTCAAAATAGCTGTCCACCGCATCCCGGGTGGTGCCCGCCACATTGGACACGATCACCCGCTCCTGCCCCAGGATCCGGTTGACCAGGGAGGATTTTCCCACATTGGGCTTTCCGATAATGGCCACCTTGATCACATCGTCCTCCGGCTCCTCCTCTCCCTCCGGGGGGAAGTACTGGAAGCAGGCGTCCAGCAGGTCGCCGGTGCCGTGGCCGTGGACGGCGGACACAGGATAGGGATCCCCCAGGCCCAGGTTGTAAAACTCGTAGATGTCCGGGTCGGTGGGCCCAGTGGCGTCCATCTTGTTCACCGCCAGCACCACCGGCTTGCCGGAGCGCTGGAGCATCCCGGCCACCTCCTGGTCGGCGGCGGTCATGCCGGTGCGGATGTCGCACACGAAAACGATCACCGTGGCGGAGGAAATGGCGATCTCCGCCTGCTCCCGCATGAAGGCCAGGATCTGGTCGTCGGTGCCCGGCTCGATGCCGCCGGTGTCCACCAGGTCGAACACCCGGCCCCTCCATTCCGCCTCGGCATACAGCCGATCCCGGGTGACCCCGGGGGTGTCCTCCACGATGGACAGGCGCTTGCCGGTGAGCTTATTGAAGAGCATGGACTTTCCCACGTTGGGCCGTCCAACAATGGCTACCAGGGGTTTAGGCATGGCGATACCTCCGATCGGAATCAGGCGCTGCCTGAGAAACATTCATTATAGTATAGCAAATTCAAAAGAAAAAAGAAAGGGTTTCCCGCAGCGGGCCATAAGAGAAGGCCCCACACATGCGGAAGCCCGCCGCAGAAGTTCCGCGGCGGGCCTTTTCATCCTTTCACAGCGCTCAGTTCTCGGCGGTGGCGTTGAGCTCACGACCATTGTAGGTCATGCAGTTCTTGCACACGCGGTGGGGCAGCCGGACAGCACCGCACTTGGGGCAGGTGTTGACACTGGGCGTGTCCAGCTTCCACACGGCGCTGCGGCGCTTATTCCGGCGCTGCTTGGATACTTTACTCTTGGGGACGGCCATTTTGACACCTCCTTGTCGGTCCATGTCCGGGGACACAGCATTCCTTCAGTCCTTACCCTCTAACAGCTCAGCCAGTTTGGCCAGCCGGGGGTCTACCTCTTTCTTGCAGCGGCAGCTCTCCTCGTTCAGGTTGGCCCCGCAGCCGGGGCAAAGCCCCTTACAGTCTTCAGCGCAGAGGTTCTTCGTGTCCAAATTGAGGAGAAACACATCGCCCATCAGCTCATCTAGATCCAGCTGACCATCCCGGTCCACCAAAACGATATCATCGCTCTCTCCGTTTTCCAGTTCCATGGCCAGCAGCGTCTCGTAATCCACTCTCTTGTCTCTGATAAAGAGCTTGGCACAGCGGTCACAGATCAGGGAAAGCGTTCCGGTCAAGCTGGCCTGGAGCAGCAAGGCCCCCGCCATGTTCCGCACGCTTCCCTCCACCGCGATGGGCTGGGGCGCGGGATGCATGCCGTTCCACTCCAGCTGGCTCAGATCCAGCGAAAAGGCAAAGGGCAGCACCTGGCCGGGCTGGCTGGCGATACGCTTCAAATCCAGTTTCATGGGCACACCTCGCATAATGGCACGAATGGTATTATACTAAACGGGGAGGGCATTGTCAAATACTTTCTTGCATTTTTCTCTCTTTTTTCCGGAGAGGAACTGTGATATGATGGGGAAACCAACCCCCATCGGACAGGAGGGCTTTCTTTTGAAAGAGTTCACCATTGGAAAAAACGATGCCGGGCAGCGGCTGGACCGCTGGCTAGCCAAGGCCCTGCCTCTGCTCCCCGCTCCCCTGGCCCAGAAATACATCCGCCTGAAGCGGGTAAAGGTCAACGGCAAGGGCGCCAAGCGGGACGTGCGCCTGGCGGCGGGGGATGTGCTTCAATTATACATCAACGACGAGTTTTTTGAAACCCCCAGCCGGGAAAACGCCTTTCTGTCCGTGTTTAAGCCCCAGCTGAACATCGTCTACGAGGACGAGAACCTGTTGCTTTCGGACAAGCGCCCCGGCATGGTGGTCCACCCCGACGACCACGAGCGGGTAAACACCCTGATCACCCACATCCAGGCCTACCTCTATCAGAAAAAGGAGTGGTCCCCCTACTGGGAGAACTCCTTCGCCCCCTCTTTGTGTAACCGCATTGACCGGAATACCGGCGGCATCGTCATCGCCGCTAAGAACGCCGAGACGCTGCGGGTGATGAACCAGAAAATCCGGGACCGGGAGCTGACCAAGCTGTACCTGTGCGTGGTTCGGGGAGAGATGAGTTCCCCGGAGGGTCAGCTGGAGGGATTTATTTGGAAGGATGAGAGCAGGGCCCAGGTGAAGGTGTTTGACCACCCGGTGCCCGGGGGCAAGACCGCCCTTACCTTATATAAAACGCTGGCGGTGCGAAATGGCCTGTCCCTTTTGGAGTGCGACCTAATCACCGGGCGCACCCACCAGATCCGAGCCCAGTTCGCCGCCGCCGGCCACCCCCTGCTGGGGGACGGCAAGTATGGCCGGGAGCGGGATAACAGGCAGTACGGCCGCTCCCACCAGGCCCTGTACTCCTATAAGCTGCGCTTCCAGTTCACCACCGACGCCGGGTGTTTGAACGGCCTGAACGGCCGGGAGTGGACAGTGAAGGACGTGGACTTTGTCCAGGAGTATTTCCCCGGCTTTCCCCTGTGATCCCCCCTCCTCCAAATTCCCCGAAAATTTTTCCGGAAAATGATTGACATTTGGGACGGGGCATAATATAGTGTATCTCGCTATCCGTGAAACCCCGGGCCGGCGCTGCCGGCTGTCCGCTGGAGGGCACGTGCCGGGTACTATAACAAGGGAGCTGACATTGCTTAGAAACGGCTGCTTTTGGCGGCGGCGGGTTATACAAACGCAGGTGTCCGGGAAGCCTTTCCCAAAAGGCCCCGGATTTTCGCCTGAACCGCACACAAGCAGAGAAATGGGGGAGGATACATGTCCAAGGAGCTGATCCGCCTGTCGGACTGCGTCATGTCCTATGACGGCGACGTAGTGCTGGACCACATCAATCTGTATATCAATGACAGAGAATTCCTCACGCTGCTGGGTCCCAGCGGGTGCGGCAAGACAACCACGCTCCGGATCATCGGAGGGTTTTTGTCTCCCACCGCCGGGGATGTTTTTTTCGACGGCGTGAGGATCAATGATGTTCCCCCCCATAAGCGGGCGGTGAACACCGTTTTTCAGAGATACGCCCTGTTCCCACACCTGAACGTGTTTGAAAACGTGGCTTTCGGCCTGCGTATTCCCCGCACGGAAACGGTGGAGCAGGGCGGAAAAACTGTCTCCAAGAAACTCAAGCTCTCCAAGCAGGAGATCTACCACCGGGTGATGGAAATGCTGGAGGTGGTCAACCTCAAGGGCTTTGAAAAGCGCCCCATCTCTGCCCTTTCCGGCGGCCAGCAGCAGCGGGTGGCCATTGCCCGGGCCCTGGTCAACCGGCCCAAGGTACTGCTGCTGGACGAGCCCCTGGGCGCACTGGACATGCGCCTGCGCAAGGATATGCAGGGGGAGCTCAAGCGCATCCAGCAGGAGATGGGCATCACCTTCATCTATGTCACCCACGACCAGGAGGAGGCCCTGGCCATGAGCGACACGGTGGTGGTCATGGACCAGGGAAAAATCCAGCAGATCGGCACCCCCGAGGATATCTACAACGAGCCGAAAAACGCCTTTGTGGCCGACTTCATCGGCGAGTCCAACATCCTGGACGGCGTCATGCGCGCCGACGGGGTGGTGGAGATCTTCAACCGGCGCTTCCAGTGCCTGGACAAGGGTTTTGGCCAGGATGAGCCGGTGGACGTGGTCATCCGCCCCGAGGATGTGGACATTGTGGACGAAGGCAGCGGCCAGCTCAAGGGCACCGTCACCGCCGTCACCTTCAAGGGGGTCCACTACGACACCATCGTGGACTTCTACGGCTTTAAGTGGCTCATCCAGACCACCGATTTTTGCCCCGTGGGCAGCAACATCGGCATCAAGATCGACCCCGACGGCATCCATGTCATGAAAAAGAGCCAGTACTCCGGCCTGTTCGGGGACTACTCCTCCTACTCCGAGGAATACGATGAGATCGGCGACGTGGACTATGTCCCCGACGAGGAGGAGGGCGGCCACCATGAAGAGTAAGCGCTCCCTCTTTGCCCTGCCCTATGTGGTGTGGATGGCATTGTTCGTCATCGCCCCCATCATTGTGGTGGTGATCTACGCCTTCACTACTGCCGCCTTTGACCCCACCGTGGCCAACTTCGCTGGCATGGGTACCTACCTGTCCATCTTCGTGCGCTCCTTCCAGCTGGCCATCATTGCCACCCTTATCTGCCTGCTCATCGGCTATCCCCTGGCCTATGTAATGGCCAGGGAGGGTCCCGGCTTCCAGCGCGTGGCCACAGTGCTCATCATGCTGCCCATGTGGGTCAACTTTCTGCTGCGCACCTACTCCTGGATGGCCATTTTGGAGAACAACGGCCTGCTCAATCAGCTGTTTGACGCCATCGGCCTGTTTGACCTAATCAATGCCATTGGCACTCAACTCGCCGACGATCCTTCCCAGTATGTCCCCATCACCTATTTCCGCATGATCCGCACCCAGGGGGCTGTGGTGCTGGGCATGGTGTACAACTACCTGCCCTTCATGATCCTCCCCATCTACTCGGTGATCGT
>DVKM01000024.1 GCA_018716015.1 Candidatus Enterenecus stercoripullorum
AGCATATCCTGAAAAATTCCATGCACACCTACATTGTCGCCATGGGCATGAGCATCCCTCAGATGATTGCCGGCACCATCGTGGTGGAAAACGTGTTTTCCTGGCCGGGGCTGGGAACGCTGTGCATCAGTTCTATCTTTAATCGTGATCTGCCGGTCATCCAGACTTATGTGCTGTTCATCGGTGTATTGTTCGTGGTATTTAATCTAGTGTTCGACATCCTTCAGACTGTATCCGATCCCAGGCTGAGAAAGGAGAGCTGAGCTATGGGAAAACGCTTTCTGCACAACCGTGCCGCTGTGGTAACGGTGGCTTTTGTCCTCCTGATCGCGCTGATCGGCATTCTTGCCCCGCTCCTGGCGCCGCACGATCCCTATGTTACGGACATCCTCGACAAATTCGCGCCGTACAGCCTGGAATATCCGCTGGGGACTGATCACCTGGGGCGGTGTGTGCTCTCCCGCCTGATTTATGGTATCCGTCCAACACTGGGACTTGCCCTTCTGACCATGCTGGGGACCATCGCGCTGGGCGCGCTGCTGGGCGTTATGGCCGGCTACTTCCGGGGCGTGGTGGAAGAAATCATCATGCGGGTGGTGGACGTGATGCTCTCCTTCCCCAGTCAGATCATGGTGTTCGCCGTGGTGGGCCTTCTGGGGATCAATGTCCAAAATGTCATCATTGCCAATGTGTTCATCAAATGGGCCTGGTATGCCCGTATGATCCGAACCGGCGTTATGCAGTACCGGGACCGGAACTTTGTCCAGTTCTCCCGGTGCGTGGGGATGCCGGAGCGGTTCATCCTGTTCCGCCACCTTTTGCCATCCATCACCTCTGATCTTGCGGTGCTGGCTTCTCTGGATGTGGGCTGGGCCATTATCAATATCTCTACCCTGTCCTTCCTGGGGCTCGGCGTGCAGGCCCCCACCCCGGAATGGGGAGCCATGCTCAACGAGGCGAAGGATGTACTCACCAGTAATCCCACCCAGATGATCGCGCCTGGTATTGCTATCGTGGTTCTGGTGTGCTGCTTTAATCTGATGGGTGACGCCCTGCGGGACGTGCTGGACCCCAAGGAGGTGGAGAAATGACCCCGGTTCTGGAATTACAAGATCTCCATGTCCTGCTCTGCGCACGTCGGCATCAGGGGGTGGAGTTGGTGAAGGGAGTTTCCTTCTCGGTATATCCTGGAGAGTGTCTTGGAATCCTTGGGGAGTCCGGAAGTGGAAAATCCATGTCTATGAAAGCGGCGATGGGCCTTTTGGATCATGGATTCCACGTGCTTGGAAGCGCCAAATTCCAGGGAGAAGAACTGCTGGGGAAAAGTGATGAAGAGCTGCGCCGTCTGAGGGGCGGCCAGGTAGGCATCATTCTCCAAAACCCGATGACCTGTTTTGACCCCCTCTACCGGATCGGAGCCCAGATTGCCGAAACCTTTGCGGCCCACAATAACTGGAGCAAGGAGGATATCCTCCAGCGATCTCTGGAGATGCTGGGGAAAATGCGGATTCGTAATCCGGAAGAGGTGTTGGAGAAGTACCCGCATCAGCTCTCCGGCGGAATGCTTCAACGGATCATGATTGGTATCGCAACCGCTATGGAGCCGTCCCTCCTGATCGCGGACGAACCCACGACAGCCATTGACGCCATCACTCAATTTGAGATTCTGGACGAATTGCTGCGGATCAAGCAGGAACACCAGACGGCAATGGTCTTTATCTCTCATGACTTGAACGCTATTTCCCGGGTGGCAGACCGGATCGTAGTCCTCAATCAGGGGCTTGTGGTGGATCAAGGGGATTTCCATCATATTCTCCATCACGCGACCGATTCCTATACCAAGCTGCTGGTGGAGAAGCGGACGGATGTGATGCGCCGGTACAGCCAGGTACTGGGAGGAAAGGAGTGCGCCTATGCTTGAACTGAAAAATATCTGCGTCAGTTTCCGAAGTGAGCGTCAGGACAAGGTGTTCGGACATACCCGTCAGCAGGTGCTCTTTGATGTGTCCCTGAACGTAAAAAGAGGGACTTGCCTCGGTATTTTGGGAGAGTCCGGCAGCGGAAAATCCACTATGGGCCGGGTGCTGTGTGGGCTCCTGAAGCCAGACAGCGGGGAGGCGATTCTGGACGGTGTGTCGGTCTACGCCTCCCGGGCGGGCCGGAGGAACCTGCAAAACAAGCTCAGTGTGGTGTTTCAAGACTACACAACCTCTGCTAATCCCCGCTTCCGTGTCAAAGACATCATTGGCGAGGGCCTGACCGTCCGGGAACGCCGGGAGAGGGGACGGCTGGAGCGAAACAAAGAAACAGCCGCCCTTCTGGAGCTGGTGGGACTTCCTGCTGATTTTGCGGACAGATTTCCCCACGAACTCTCCGGTGGCCAGCTTCAGCGGGTGTGCATCGCCAGGGCGGTGGCCTGTAAGCCAGAGGTCATCCTCTTTGATGAGGCGATCTCCTCCTTGGATGCGCATACCCAGGTCCAGGTGATGGATCTGCTGCAGGACCTGAAGGAAAAACTGGGACTGACCTATGTATTTATCACCCACGACCTGACCTCTATCACTTATCTCTGTGACGATGTGCTGTTCCTTTATCAGGGCCGTGTAACTGAATATCTGCCCGTCAGCCGCATCAGCGAGACCAAGGATGAGTACGCCCGGCGGCTGCTGGAGTCCATTGTGGTATTTGACACCGAGACTTCGGAGGTGGCCGTATGATTTTTTGTGGGACAACACTTTTGTCGGGTGAGCGGAAAAACGTACCGCTCCCGGTACCGGATGCTCCGCCTCTGAATGCAATCTGCCTGTGCGGCGCCGCACGGGGCAGAACACTGGTTGTCACAGGCGGGGTCCATGGGTGCGAATATGTGGGGCCCCAGGCACTGCGCCGCCTGGCTGGAGAACTGGACCCGGCGAGACTGTCGGGGAACGTCATCCTCCTGCCGCTGGCAAATCCCAGCGCCTTCTATGCCGGAGCCAAACAGGTGGTGCCAGAGGACGGCGTCAATTTGAACCGAGCCTTCCCCGGCGATTCTGCGGGCAGCCTTTCCGCTCGATTGGCCTTTGCTCTGGAAACGGCTTTGTACCCGGAAGCCGATTTGCTGGCTGATCTCCACAGCGGAGACTGCAACGAGGCGCTTCATCCATTGGTGTTCTTCCCCACAGCGGGGGAGGAAATAGTCAACCAAGTCTCCCTGGCCGCCGCCAAGGTCCTGACTGTACCCTACCGGGTACGTTCCACTGCGAAGAACGGACTTTACAGCTGGGCGGTGCAGAGGGGCGTTCCCGCCCTGCTGATTGAGCGGGGCGGTCAGGGGCTGTGGTCTGAACAGGAGGTGGACGCCTGCTGTGAGGATGTCCGCTCCCTGCTGCGACATCTGGAGATTATGCCCGGAGGGAACCCGCCGCGGGATCAGCTGGAAATCACAGAAACCTTCTATGCGGAAGCTGAGTCGGAGGGATTTTGGTACCCGGCAGTAGGTTTAGACCAACAGGTCCGAAGGGGAGAACTGCTCGGACATCTGGAGACGCTGTCCGGCCACCGCTTACAAGAGGTTCGGGCCGAGTTTGACGGCATTGTCCTTTACTACACAATCGCCCTGGGCGTCCGGGCGGGAGATCCGCTGATCGCATATGGCCATCCGTAAGGAATTCTGGCGGCTGGCCTGGCCCGCCGCGGCAGAGGGACTGTTGCTGATGTTGCTCACCGCCGCCGACCTGCTGATGGTTTCCTCTCTGGGAAACACAGCGGTGGCGGCGGTCAGTATTTTTTCCCAACCCCGTATGGTGATCCTCTGCGTAACCCGCTCCTACTCTGTTGCACTGAGCGCCTATGTTGCCCGCCGGCGCGGCGAGGATCCGGATGAGTCCCTGACCGCCTGTTCCCGCGCTTCGCTCATGCTGGGGTGCGGTCTCTCGATACTGCTCCTGGTCGGGACCTGGATTGGAGCCGGCCCGCTTCTACAACTGGCCGGTGCACAGGATGACTATATCAGCTTGGCGTTGCGGTATGCCTTTCCCGCCCTGGTGAGTCTGGCATTCTCCGGGCCGGCTATTGTCCTTCACGGCATCTTGGCGGGGCTTGGCGATACCAAAAGCGTGCTTGTGTCCAATGTGCTGGGCAACGGAGTCAATGTCGTCTTCAATGCGCTGCTGATCTACGGCCTTGGTCCATTCCCCAAATTGGGAGTTTTTGGCGCCGGGCTTGGAACCGCTATCGGTGCTGGCGCTACGCTGGCCTATACGCTGGCGCTTTTCTTACGGCGGCGGCATCCGGCCACTCTGCGGGGCAGAGGGGACTGGCTGCCGGGACGGGAATACCTCCGCTCCCTGGCTCCCCTTGCCGCGGGCACGTTCCTGGAGCAGGCGGCGGAACGGTTCGGGATGTTCACATTCTCCCGCCTGGTGGCGGATCTGGGCACAGTGGCGCTAAGCGTCCACAACATCTGCGGGAGCCTGTGCGACATTTACTATAGCTTCTCCCAGGGGCTTGGGAAGGCCAGCTTGGTTCAGGCAGGCCAGGCGTTGGGCTCTGGACGGACGTGCAATCTGAAACGGATCGGGGCGGTGTCCCGCCGGGCGGCGCTGTGGACTGGGGGTGCGGCCACGCTGATCTATTTGCTGCTCCGGTCGCCCTTGCTTCGGTTCTACCACTTGGAGGGCAATGACCTGGCTCTGGGCTGTGAGATCATGATCTTTGTGGCTGCTGTCAACATTCCGGAGGCATGGGCTATGGTCCATGCGGGGCTGCTCCGTGGCTTGGGGCATACCAGTTTTGTGGCCCTCTATTCTCTCATCAGTATCGCGGTGGTGCGGCCGATCCTTACCTTCTTTCTGGTTTATGAACTTGGTCTGGGATTATACGGAGCATGGATTGCCCTTACTCTCGATCAAGCAACAAGAGCGGTATGTTCCATGCTGGGAGCGCAGCAGACGATTCGTACCAAGATGAAGGATGGCTCAAATTCATAATCTCCTTGATACTATTGTAGCGTCCTCATATAGATTTTTCTATTACCATAGATATCGGGCGCAATGAGATTGTAAATCATTCACCGGTTCCTTCAGGCTTAGGAGCAAGCCGAGAGCTGGCGGCTGTCTTTCTTCCTACCTCCTGTCTTTTTCGGTCCGGCGTATTCTCTCACTCTGCTTCCCGTGGGTGGGAGAACGCCCGGAACGCTGCCGGGCTCTGCCCGGTGCTGCGGCGGAAGAGCTGCGCGAAACGGCTGGGATTCTGATAGCCCACAATTTTAGCGATCTGGCCCACGGGTAGGTCGGTATTTGCCAGCAGCTGTTCCGCACGCTCCATCCGCTGCTCCTGAATATACTGAGTGATGGTGCAGCCGTATCGGGTGTGAAAGGCATCCTTCAGCTTGGAGACGCCCATGCAGCCGATGCGGGCCAGGCGCTCCAGAGGCAGCCGGTCCGCACAATGGGCGGTGATGTAGGCCGCCACATCCGCCAGCATCCGCTCATCCTCCTGCGTCAGTGTCCGCCTGGGAGCTGGGTGGGCCCGGTGCCGTTCCACCACCAGCGCCACGGCTTCCGCCACCTTGCCGTCGTAAAAGAGTTTGGCGGCCAGCCCCTCGCCCCGGTAGTCACGGACCTCTTTCAGCAGGCGGACCATCTCCGGGAAGTGGTCGGTCTGGTCCAGAGATTGAAAGGATTCCAACAGGCTTTGGAACTCCTCCGGAAACTGGCGGCGGAGGTAGTCCTGATAGTAAGCCGGAGTGATCTCAATGCCGATGGATACGATGGGGACCCTGCGGTGGATGAGCGCCCGGTAGGGCTCCCGCCCGCCGATGAAGCTCTTGACACAGCCGGACACCAGCCGGCGGCAGGGAGAGAACTCCTCCCCGGAGATGGACTCGTACCAGGTGACGCTCAGGCTCTCCGGCCAGCAAAACTCCAGAAGCTGATCCTCGTGAAAATAGAAATCGTGGATTTTGAGCATATAGAGGTCCTGCTGCCCATAGGTCCAGAAATAGCCGCTTCCACCGGGGCCGGCCTGCCGCCAGCACAGGCCCATGCTTCCATACCTCCGGTTGTCCGGCTCCGGCACAAAGCCATGCTCCGCCATGGCCCTGGCATATTTCTCATCCAACACATTGCAGCTATACATCTGACACGCCTCCTCCGCCTCAATCGGCCGAATCCATACCCTGATCAGCCGCATGAGCGTGGCACGCCTTGTATCTGTGACAGACAGGGAGTATGCTGTTATTTGGTTAGTATCTGCTAACTAAAATATCATATCCGGCCTGTTCCGTCAAGGCTGGTAAAGGAGGAGTGCAATATGAAACAGAAAGAGATAAGCCCGGTCAGGCTTTTGCTCCGGTGGGCAGGGCCGGAGAAGAAATGGCTGATCGGGTCGGTGCTGTGCGCATTTGGGAGCGGGCTGCTGGCGATCACCGCCTACCTGGGGCTGTACCGGCTGATGGACGCGGTGCTGTCCGGCACCTGCACCCCGGCGGTGATCGCGGACTGCGCCGTGTTCGTGATGGCGGGCACCGTGGGGCGGATGGTGCTGCTGGGGGCCTCCGGGGTACTGTCCCACAAGGGGGCATACGGCGCCCTGTTCCGGGTGCGGTGCATGGTCACGGAGCATCTGGCGAAGGTGCCCCTGGGCGCGCTGGACGAGCGGAGCACGGGAGCGGTCAAGACCGTGCTCAACGAGGACATTGAGAAGCTGGAGCTGTTTCTGGCCCATAACCTGCCGGAGTTCGTGGCCTATCTCACCGGCCCGGTGGCGATCTTCTTCTATCTGCTGTCGGTGAATGTCCCATTGGCGCTGGTCTCGCTGCTCCCCCTTCCGCTGGCGGGAATTGTGATGGGGGTGATCTTTGGCCGCATGAAGGGGATTCTGGAGGATGCCAACCGCTCCCTGGTGAGCTTCAACTCGGTGATGATCGAGTATGTCTCCGGGATGCGGCTCATCAAGGCGTACAACATGGGGAGCCGGTCGTTTCAGAAGTTTTCCCACGCCATTTCGGAGGAAAACCGGATCTGGAATCTGGTGACCCATAAAACCGCACCGCCCTATGCGGCCTTCCTGCTGCTGGTGGAGTGCGGTATGCTCCTGATGATCCCGGCCGGGGGGCTGCTGTTCCTCCGTGGTTCGGTGAGTGCCAGCGTGTTTTTGCTCTTTGCCTATGTGGGCGGCATGTACCTGACGGAGATCCTGCCGCTCCAGAAGATGTCCACCACCTTTGCCCAGGCCCTCAGCGGTGTGGGAAAGGTGCGGGAGATCCTGGAGCTTCCGGTCTTTGAAGGAGGCGGGCCATTCCCGGAGGACCGCGGCATTGAACTGGACCATGTGACCTTCTCCTATGACGGGAAGACGGATGTGCTGCGGGATTGTTCTCTGTCGGTAAAGCAGGGGGAAAAGGTGGCCCTGGTGGGGGTGTCCGGCGCGGGCAAGAGCACTATCATCCAGCTGATCTCCCGGTTTTACGACACAACAAAGGGCGAGGTCCGCATCGGCGGCCGGAATGTCAGGGACATCCGCTACGAGGACCTGCTCGCCCACATCTCCATCGTGTTTCAAAAGACCTTCCTCACCCGGGACAGCGTGCTGGAGAACATCCGTATGGGCACGCAGGCCACGCTGGAACAGGTGCGGGAGGCTGCCCGTCTGGCACAGATCGACGACTTCATCCTGTCGCTGCCCCAAGGATACGACACCAAGGTTGGGGCCATGGGTTCACGCTTTTCCGGTGGGGAGCGCCAGCGCATCGCCATTGCCCGCGCCATTTTGAAGGACGCCCCTATCCTCATTTTGGACGAGGCGACCTCTGCCGCCGACCCGGAGAATCAGGTGGAGATTGACCGGGCCATTGAAAACCTCTGCCGTGGCAAGACCGTACTCATCGTGGCTCACCGGCTGGGCGCGGTAAAGATGTGCGACAAGGTGGCGGTGGTGGAGGATCACACCATCACCTGCTGCGGAACTCATGCGAAGGTGTTGGAACAGAATTCTTATTACCGCAAAGCCTGGGCCGACTACCGGGCAGCCAGGTCCATCACCTATTCCGTGAAAGGAGGGCAAGACGATGACAAATGAATCTCCGTTCCGCAAAAACAGGGCTTATTATATTGGCGTAGTGCTGACCGTATTGGAGGGCATCCTCTCCGGGTGCAGTTATCTGTCTGTCTACATCGTCCTCACCGCTCTGGCTTCAGGAACGATTACCGCCGGAATGGTGGGAGCGGTCACCGCGGGGCTCGTTGTCATTTTCCTGCTGCGGCTGGTCATTTACAGCACCGGGTACACCCAGGTCCAGATCGGCGGGGCGGCGGTGTCCAAGCGCCTGCGGCTGCTTCTGGGGGATAAGCTCAAGAAGATCCCCCTGGCCCGCTTCACCCAGGGGCAGGTTGGGCAGTATGTGAACACCATGACCAGCGATGTGGGCAGCTATGAGAAAATCCTGACCCATTCCAGTGGGAACATTATCAAAAACGCCGCGCTTTCCGCGGTGCTGGTGGGCTTTGTCTGCACCGTCTGGCTGCCGGCGGGGCTGATTCTGCTGGCGGTTGTCGTACTGCTGATTCCCGACCTGTGGCTGTCCTTCCGGGTGGTAAAGGTGTACGGCGTGGCGAAAAACAAGGTCAGCGCTGAGACGGTGAGCGGCATTGTGGAGTACATTGATGGCATTCAGATGTTCCGGGCGTACAACATGGGCGGCGTGAAAAACAGGACCGTCACCCAGGCCATGGAGGAGTTCGGCCGGGTGTGCTACCAGTACGAAGCCAAGGGCATCCCCATCGGATTCGGCTACAATATCATCAGCTGGGGCAGCGTGCCGCTTATCATGGTGCTGGCCGCCGGGCCATGGGCGGCGGGGACGCTGAACGGCGTAGACTATCTGATGCTGTCCATGCTTCCCATTCTGCTGACCAAGCTCACCGCCAGTATTGCCATTGATCTCTTTGAGTGGAAGCACCTGATGGTCTCCAAAAGGAACATTGAGAATCTGATTCAGGAGCCGGAGGAGACCGGAGAGGACGCACCCTTTGTCCCGGAGCGGCACGACATCACCTTCCGGGATGTGTCGTTCTCCTATATACCGGGAGAGCCGGTCCTGAAGAGGGTGTCCTTCACCGTCCCGGAGGGAAAACTCACCGCCATCGTGGGGGACTCCGGCTCGGGCAAATCCACGATTTTGAATCTGATCGCCAAATTCTATGAGCCGCAGAGCGGGACCATCACCATCGGCGGTCGATCCATCCAGACTGTCTCCGCAGAGCGGGTGCTGGCACAGCTCTCTATGGTGGATCAGCAGGTGTTCCTCTTTGACGATACTGTGCGGGAGAATATCCGCCACGCCCGGCCCACGGCCACTGACCGGGAGGTGGAGGCAGCCTGCAGGGACGCTGGATGTGACGGTTTTGTGGAGAAACTGGAAAAGAGCTATGACACCGAGATTGGAGAAAACGGCAGCCTGCTCTCCGGAGGAGAGCGGCAGCGGCTTTCTATCGCCAGGGCCATTCTGAAAAACAGTCCCATCCTATTGCTGGACGAGGCCACCGCATCCCTGGACATCGAGAACGAACTGGCGGTGAAACAGGCCATCGCCAACCTGCTCAAGGAGAAAAAGACCGTGGTGATGATCGCCCACACCCTGTCTATTGTCAAGAATGCGGATCAGATCCTGGTGGTAGCAGATGGAAAAATTGCAGAGTCCGGTACCCATGAGGAACTGCTGGCGAAGAACGGGAAGTATGCAGCCATGTGGAATGCAGAGCAAAAGATTTCCGCCTGAAGGGAGAATATTATGAAACTTCACGCATCCGGTGAGGACTATCTGGAGGCCGTGCTGGTACTCCAAAAGCAAAAGGGTATGGTGCGCTCTGTGGATATCGCCCGACACATGGATGTGTCCAAGCCCAGCGTGTGCCATGCAGTGGCCACTTTGAAAGATGGCGGGTTCCTCACTATGGATGATGGCTTTTTCTTGCATTTGACCAATATTGGACGGGAAGTGGCAGAGCAGATCTATGAAAAGCACCGCTTTTTCACCGAGCGCCTGATTGCCGCCGGCGTGGACCCGGAAACCGCTGAGGCAGACGCCTGCAGGATCGAGCACGTCATCAGCGACGAAAGTTTCCAATGCCTGAAATCGGCGAAGAAAACAGAAACGTAAGCACAGCGAAGGGAGGAGGCCGTGTAGGCGGCCGCCTCCTTTTGCCGTTGGGGGGTGAAATGGTGAATGAAATCATCGTCATCCGGGCCGCAGACCCGGACGGCAGTATGTTCCGGGCCATCATGGATGTGCTCCGGGACAGGAAGGCGGAAGTTATTGAACTGGCTGCGCCTTCTCTGGATGCCTTCACCTTTGGGGAAATAGCGATTTACCCAGAGCGCCGGACGGTACTCAAGGCAGGGGAGGAAGTTCGCCTAAATCATGGAGAGTTTTCCGTGCTCCTACTCCTGGCCAGCGCTCCTGGGCAGGTGTTCAGTAAGAATCAGCTCTATGAAGCCGCCTGGCATGAGGAGTACCGATACGGGACCACTACGGTGGAAAATATCATCTGGCGGCTGCGACAGAAACTGGAGGATGATCCTAAGCACCCGGTTTACATCAAGACAGTCATCCGGAGTGGATATAAAATAGAACTGCCAAGGTAAGACAAAGGCGGCACCAGCATTGGTGCCGCCTCATTTTCTCATGCGGATCATCGTTTGGCACAGACAAACCATCTCCCTTTTTCCATCCATAGATAGGTTTCCTTGCCCTGAATGAGGCAAGTGTATCGGTCCCCAACGCCACCCACGCTCTGGCAGGCCGCCCGGCGGACATCCAGAATCTTGTCCACCGGGTATTTGTGGTTCTCGTCAAACTCAATCTCCAATGGACGCAGTTTCCCTTCTGCGTCAAACCGGACAATAACCGGAACATATCGTTTCTCGCGCTGATCCATCAGGCTTATCCTCAAAGAATCCGATAGGGTGAACGGTATGATCGTCCCGCACGTTGATATGGCCCAGGCGCGGGTCAGTATCCAGCAAGGCGCGGCGGACGCTCATGTAGCCGTACCGCTGGCGCAGGTGGTCCACCGCCCGGTCAATCCGCTGCCACTTGTCCCGCCGCTGATCCTCAGCATAGAGGGACATCTGTACGGTTCCAACGGCCTCCACCAAGCCGGCGCCCCGCAGTCCAATGCTCCGGATCGGGCGCTCCCAGTGATAGTGGCGGCGGAACAATTCCATTCCTACCTCTGCCAGTTCCTGACTGGAGCAGGAGGGGGCAGGCAGTTTTCGCTGCCGACAGATGGAGCGCAGTTCAGTATCCCGGACATAGATCTCCACGACTGTGCAGCGGGATGCCAGATCACGCATGCGGGAACAGATGCTTTCAGCCAGCAGGAGCAGCATCAGCTGCACATCACCTTCGGACACCAAGTCTCTCGGCGTGGTGGCACTATTGCCAACGGATTTGATGTTTGGGATATGATCTGTCTTCTGAACAGGGGAGACATCCTGTCCTTTTGCGAACATGCTGAGGACCAATCCCATTTTCCCGAGGCGCCGTTGCAGCACATCCTCAGAGCACTCTGCCAGACGGCCGATGGTGTTGATCCCAATGGCCCGCAATTTTTTTGAGGTGGCAGGGCCAACATAAAGCAGATCGTCCACCGGAAGGGGATAGACAATCTCCTTGTAGTTGTCTTGGCCAATCCGTGTGATGGCATCCGGCTTTTTGTAGTCGCTG
Source organism: Candidatus Enterenecus stercoripullorum (assembly GCA_018716015.1). Taxonomy (GTDB): domain Bacteria; phylum Bacillota; class Clostridia; order Oscillospirales; family Oscillospiraceae; genus Enterenecus; species Enterenecus stercoripullorum. Next base: position 11,711 of record DVKM01000024.1, read on the forward strand.
CCAAGTTTCGCGGTGATCTTGTTGTTGGCCACACCGATACTGGCCGTGATTCCTAACTCGTACTTAATACGGTTGCTGATCTCCCTGGCGATGGACATAGATGAACCATATAGACCTACGCTGCCTGTCACATCCAGCCAGCACTCGTCTAAGCCAAAGGGTTCCACCTGATCCGTGTAGTCCTCATAAATCTCTCTGGCATAGCCGCTGATACGGATATATTCGCCCATATCAGGGGGGAGGATAACAAGATGAGGGCACCGTTGTTTCGCCTGCCAGATGGCCATGCCCGTCCGAACACCGTAGGGCTTTGCGATATAATTTGCTGTGAGTACAATGCCATGACGTTCCTCCTGGCTTCCACACACTGCCAAGGGCTTGTTGCGCAGTTCTGGATGGCGCTGCATCTCGACGCTGGCGTAGAAGCAGTTCATGTCACAGTGTAAAATATGGCGTGTGCCCATTGGTGTCACCCCCTTTCTCTTAATAATAGAACATTTGTTTGATTAGCGCAAGAGGAGATTTCTGGGCGATAGCAGGATCCTGTTTTGTTTAGTATCTGTTTGTGATATACTATATTTTGTGTCAGCGCGTACAACTTGTTGCACGGGAGGCC
>DVKM01000025.1 GCA_018716015.1 Candidatus Enterenecus stercoripullorum
GCGCTGCACCTTCAGAAACTTTACCCGGCAGTCCTCCCAGCCCAGAAACCGGAATAGTCCGTTGATCGCCGCCAACATCGCGTTGACGGTGACTGGCGCGTAGCCCTGGGCCAGCAAGTGTTCCTTCCACCCGGCGGCCAGCTCCTTGGTCACCGGCCTGTCCCCCAGCCATCGGGCGAAGGCTGTTGCGTGGCGCAGGTAGTTCTCGATGGTCCCCGGGCTACGCTCCGCCGTGCACAGATATCGGATATAAGCCGTGATCTGCTCGCTTACTAGTCTATATTCCGTCAATTCGTATGACCTCCTTTTGCAGTATTTGTATCTATTTTACCTGCACGTCGGACAGGTTGCAAGGGGACATGTTTTCGGCCCCCTAATTAAATATCCCATAAGATGCCGGACATAAAACTTCATACCGCAATTCATGCCGGAGCTGGTTTTGGGATATTCCGTGCATTCCCGTCCCTTAGCCGTAAATTCCCCCACGTCTGCCTCTTGACAGCCAGGAAGGGCTGTGGTACACTACAGTTACTTTCCCCTTTGCGGGATAGGAGCTATACGACTGGCGGAAGTGGAGCAAACCACATGAAGTATAGCGGGCGTTGGATGCGCCTCAATGCCGACCGTCTGGGCGCGCCTGAATGGGTGCGCCCTTTTTTGCGCGCCCGGGGCTAATTGTAAAAGGAGGATTTTCCATGAAAACCGACATTGAGATCGCCCAGGCCTGTGAAAAGAAAAAGATTACGGAAATCGCCAGAATCGCGGGGATCGACCAGGAATATCTGGAGCAGTACGGCAATTACAAGGCCAAAGTGGACTACCGTCTGCTCAAGGATCTGAAGGATCAGCCCGACGGCAAGCTGATCCTGGTCACCGCCATCACCCCCACTCCCGCCGGCGAGGGCAAGACCACCACTTCGGTGGGCCTCACAGACGGGCTGCGGAAGATCGGCAAGAACGCAGTGGTAGCCCTGCGGGAACCCTCTCTGGGCCCGGTATTCGGCATCAAGGGGGGCGCCGCCGGGGGCGGCCACGCTCAGGTGGTGCCCATGGAGGACATCAACCTGCACTTCACCGGGGACTTCCACGCCATCAGCGCGGCCAACAACCTGCTGGCCGCCATGCTGGACAACCACATTCAGCAGGGCAACGCCCTGGGCATCGATGTCAAGCAGATCACCTGGAAACGGTGTGTGGACATGAACGACCGCCAGCTGCGCCACATCGTGGACGGCCTGGGGGGCAAGGCCCAGGGCGTGCCCCGGGAGGACGGCTTCGACATCACCGTAGCCAGCGAGGTCATGGCAGTGCTGTGCCTGGCCTGCGACATCCCCGACCTGAAGGCCCGCCTGGGCCGGATGATCGTGGCCTATACCTACGACGGCAAGCCGGTCACCGCCCATGATCTGAAGGCAGAGGGTGCCATGGCCGCACTGCTCAAGGACGCGCTCAAGCCCAACCTGGTGCAGACCCTGGAGGGCACCCCCGCCTTCATCCACTGCGGTCCCTTTGCCAATATCGCCCACGGCTGCAACTCTGTCACCGCCACCCGCATGGCCCTGAAGCTGGCGGACTACGCGGTCACCGAGGCGGGCTTTGCCGCCGACCTGGGGGCGGAGAAGTTTTTGGATATCAAGTGCCGCCTGGCAGGCCTGACCCCCGCCGCGGTGGTGGTGGTGGCCACGGTCCGGGCCCTGAAATACCACGGCGGGGTGGCCAAGGACGATCTGAACCAGGAGAACCTGGAGGCTCTGGAGCAGGGCCTGCCCAACCTGCTGCAGCATGTGGGCAACATCAAGGACGTGTTCGGCCTGCCCTGCGTGGTGGCCATCAACGCCTTCCCCTCCGACACCAAGGCTGAGCTGGACCTGGTGGAAAAGCGCTGCCAAGAGCTGGGGGTCAACGTGGCCCTCTCGGAGGTGTGGGCCACGGGCGGCGAGGGCGGCCGCGCCCTGGCCGAAGAGGTGGTCCGCCTGTGCGAGCAGCCCAACCACTTCCGCCAGTCCTATGGGCTGGAGCTCACCATCGAGGAGAAACTGGACGCCATCTGTAAGAAGGTCTACCACGCCGACGGGGTGCAGCTCACCCCCGCTGCGGCCAAGCAGGCCAAGCGGCTGGCCGACCTGGGCTTCGGCAACCTCCCCATCTGCGTGGCCAAGACCCAGTACTCCTTCTCCGACAACCCCGACCTGCTGGGGGCGCCCCAGGGCTTCACTGTCACGGTGCGCAGCCTGAAGGTATCCGCCGGCGCAGGCTTCATCGTGGCCCTCGCCGGGGACATCATGACCATGCCCGGCCTGCCCAAGATTCCCGCCGCTGAAAAAATTGATGTGGATGAAAACGGGATCATCTCTGGCCTATTTTGAGCCGGGCATGGTCATGATCTGATCAGGGCCCCCGGGCAACCCCGGCAAAGCGGTTGCCTGGGGAAAGGAGCCGCAGTGGGACGAATGAGCTTCGCCAGGGCGGAAGCGAAGGATGTGAACTTGCGGCGCCGCGATTTCTGGACTATTTTTAAGGAGAAGACTACTATGGACGACGCCACCCTGAAAAGCTGCCGGGAGTTTGTCTCCCTACTGGCCTCCGACGCCCCCGCCCCTGGGGGCGGAGGGGCCGCCGCCCTAGTGGGCGCCATCGGCACCGCCCTGGGGAACATGGTAGGTGCCCTCACCGTGGGGAAAAAAAAGTATGCCGACGTGGAAGAGGAAATCCGCGCCCTCATGGCCCGGTGTGACCAGCTCCAGACCCAGCTGCTGGATCAGGTGAAGGCAGACGCAGAGGGCTTTCTCCCACTGGCTCGGGCCTACGGCATTCCCAAGGACGACCCCACCCGGGATCAGGTGCTGGAGGAAGCCACCGTCACCGCCTGCCAGACCCCCATGGATATTATGACGCTGTGCTGTGATAGCCTGGAGGTCATCGCCGTGCTGGCCGAGAAGGGCTCCCGGCTGGCGGTGTCCGACGCGGGGTGCGCCGCGGCCCTGGCAAAAGCCGCGCTGCAAGCCGCCTGCCTCAACGTATTCATCAACACCAAAACTCTGAAAAACCGCGCCCTGGCCCAGGAGCTGAATGAAAAGTGCCTGGGTATGCTGGAGCGGTACGGCGGCCTGGCCGACCAGGTCTTCGACCAGGTGAAAAACGGATTTTTCCAGTGAGGAGGTTCCCGGAATGGCAAAGCAACTGCTGGGCAAGGAAGTAACTGAGGCCATGAACCGGCGGCTCCAGGAACAGGTGGCCGCCCTGAAAGCGCAAGGGGTCACACCCAAGCTGGCCATTGTGCGCTGCGGGGAGACCCCATCCGACCTGGCCTATGAAAAGGGAGCGGAGAGCCGGGCCGTCCTCATCGGGGTGGAGGTTCAAAAATTCCTGCTGCCGGAGGACGTCACTAAGCAGCGCCTCATGGAGGTCATCGACCAGGTCAACGCCGACGATTCCATCCACGGCTGCCTGCTGCTGCGCCCCCTACCCGGCCATCTGAGGGCGGATCAGGACGAGATCTGCAACCGTCTGGCCCCGGCCAAGGACGTGGACGGCATGACAGACCTGTCCAGCGCCGGGGTATTTACCGGCAAGAGCCTGGGCTACCCCCCCTGCACTCCCCAGGCCTGTATGGAAATGCTCCGCCACTACGGCATCGACCCCAAGGGCAAGCGGGCGGTGGTCATTGGCCGCAGCCTGGTGGTGGGCAAGCCGGTGGCCATGATGCTGCTGGCAGAACATGCCACCGTCACCATCTGCCACACCAAAACCATGGATATCGCCAGCATCGCCCGTCAGGCGGACATTCTTATCTCCGCCGCCGGGACGCTTGGCAGCCTGACGAAAGACTTCGTCCGGCCCGGCCAGGTGGTCCTGGACGTATCCGTCAACTGGGATGAGAAGAAACCCAATGCCAGGGGTGGACTGGGGGCCATGGCAGGGGACGCCGTTTACGGCGAGGTGGAGCCCATCGTGGCCGCCATCACCCCCGTGCCCGGCGGCGTGGGGAGCGTCACCACCAGTGTGCTCATCGGCCACGTGGTGCAAGCGGCAGCACGCACATTGCGTCAGGAGGTTTCCCTATGAACTATTTCAAAGCCTTTGTCTCCGGCATTCTGGGGGGTGGGTGCATCGCCCTGGGCGGCGTGGCCTTCCTGTCCCTGGAACATAATATTTTAGGCGCCCTGTTCTTTACCGTGGGCCTGTTTACCATCTGCACCCTGGGCTTGAACCTGTTCACCGGCAAGGTGTGCTACGTCTTTCAACAGGACAGGGCCTACGCCTTGAAGCTGCCCGTCATCTGGCTGGGCAACCTGACGGGCACGGTGATCGTGGGCCTGCTGATTCAGGCCACCCGGCTGAGCGCCAACTTAGCGGCCCGGGCCCAGAGCGTCTGCCAGGCCAAACTGTCCGACGGCTGGCTGAGCCTGTTTCTGCTGGGTATCCTGTGCAACATTTTTATCTACATTGCCGTGGAGGGATTTAACCGGAACCCCCACCAGATCGGCAAATATTTGTCCCTATTTTTCGGCGTCATGGTGTTTATCCTGTCCGGGTATGAGCACTGCGTGGCGGATATGTTCTATTTCACCGTGGCCGGGGTATGGAGCGTAGACGTCTTTCTCCGCCTGCTGGTCATCACCCTGGGCAACGCCGTGGGCGGGGTGATCTTTCCCCTGATCCGGGGGTGGCTGAACCAAGTCAAACCTGAGAAGGACGCCGTTCTGAGATAATCTGAGTTTCACGCAAAAGGACCCCCACAAAAGCCCAGTGCAGCGGGTTTTGTGGGGAGAGGAGGAGCAAGGGAACGTGTGCAGTTTTCGCCGTAAGGTGGAAGCGGAACATAGCAGACTTTGCTCTGAAAGAAGGGACCCGGCGCAAACCCAGCAAAGCGTTTTGCGTTGGGAGAGGAGCCGTAGCGAAATGACTGAGCTTGCGCCGTAAGGCAGAAGCGAGAAATATGGAGCTTGCGGCGACGACAGAGTAGAGCCAGCGCGTTAAGTGCCGCGGGATGGGAGGTTGCCCGCGGACGAAACACCTTTGGTGTGCGGTGCTGTCTCGCATCCGCTGCCACCCTGGGAGGTCTTATACTCCTTTTGTGGCGCCATTCGAAAGGAGTAACGGAATATGAATCTGAAAGTCAAGCAGCTGGTCACCATCGCCATGTTGGCTGCAATCTGTACGGTTTTATCCTATTTTTCTGTAAAATTCATCAATTTTGAATTTACTTTCGCCAGCATCCCTGTTCATATAAGCGGCCTGCTCTTCGGTCCTGTGGACGGCATGCTGGTGGGCGGTGTTGGCACCTTGCTGTACCAGCTGCTCAGCTATGGCGTCACCGCCACCACCCTGCTCTGGGTACTGCCCTACGCCCTGTGCGGCGGTCTGGTCGGCTGGGCGGCAAGGCGGAAGGATTTCCGGCTGAGCAGGGTCCAGACTGTGGCTCTGGCTGTCTGCGCGGAGCTGATGATCACACTGCTCAACACCGGGTCCCTATACCTGGACAGCCACATTTACGGCTACTATACTCCGTCTCTGATCGCAGGGGTTTTCCTCCTGCGGCTGGCCGTCTGTGTGGGAAAGGCCACCGTTTACGGCATGCTCTTGCCTGAGGTGGTGCGCCCCCTGCGGCGGGCCGTCCGTCTGGATCTGGCCCCTCAAAAGGAGCGCAGGAAATGACGCCACAGGAAGCCGTCGCCTATATTGAAAATTACACCTGGAGCCGCTCCCGACCGGGGTTATCCCGGACCCGGGCGCTGCTCCATGCCCTGGGAGATCCCCAGAAGGAGCTGAAGTTCGTCCATGTGGCCGGGAGCAACGGCAAGGGCTCCACCTGCGCCATGCTGGAATCCATCCTACGTGCCGCCGGCTGCCGCACAGGGCTGTACATCTCCCCCTATATCCAGGATTTCCGGGAGCGCATCCAGGTCAACGGACAAAATATCCCCGGAGACCGGCTGGCGGATATCACTGCGCGGGTGCAGCCCATCGCCGACGGCATGGAGGATCATCCCAGCCAGTTCGAGCTGGTCACCGCCATCGCCATGGTCTATTTCCTGGAAGAACACTGTGACGTCGTGGTGCTGGAGGTAGGCATGGGGGGGACGCTGGACTCCACCAATGTCATTGACGTCCCGGAGGTGGCGGTGATCACCAACATCGGCCTGGAGCACACCGAATATCTGGGTAACACCCTGGCGGAGATCGCCGCCACCAAGGCGGGCATCATCAAGCCGGGCTGCGCCGTGGTATGCTACGACGGCGCCCCGGAAGTGACTGGGGTGATCGCCCGGGTGTGCCGGGAGAAGGGCGTGCCCATGCACCTGTCCCGCTTTGGCGAGATTGTCCCCCTCTCCCACGATCTGTCCGGCCAGCTGTTTTCCTGGCAGGGAAAGGAGTATCTCCTGCCCCTGCTGGGGGAGCACCAGCTGCGTAACGCCGCCGTGGTGCTGGACACAGTTCAGGCCCTGCACCACCGTGGCTGGGCTATCCCGGAGGATGCGGTTCATCGGGGGCTTGCCAGCGTGACCTGGCCCGCCCGGTTCGAGGTGCTCTCCCATGCCCCCCTATTCATCCTGGACGGGGGACACAATCCCCAGTGCGCCCAAGCCATGGCCGGAGTGCTCCGGGACTATCTCCCCGACCAGAAGGTCACCTTCCTCATGGGGGTGCTGGCAGACAAGGATTACCACGCCATTCTGGACGCCTTGCTGCCCTTCGCCGCCGGTTTTCTGTGCCTTACCCCGGACAGCCCCCGGGCCCTGAAGGCAGAGGCACTGGCCGGCACCATCCGCAGGCGGTGCAATTTGTCCGTTTCAGTCTGTGACAGCGCGCCCCAGGCCATTCCCGCCGCTCTGGATACCGGGTTGCCCGTGGTGGCCTTCGGCTCTTTGTACATGGCAGGGGCCATCCGAACCGACTTTCCCCCCTCCCTGCGGCAGTGGCTGCGCAGGCAGGGCATCCGCGCCCGGGACGGCTTCACCCCCGAGGAACGAGCCCGACTGTCTAGCCAGGTGGTGCGGCACATTTTGGCCAGCCCGGAATTTCAGGCGGCCAAGACCATTCTGCTCTACCGCTCCACTCTGGGGGAGGTACAGCTGGGCGCCCTGGTCCAGGCCTCAGAGGCCCAGGGCAAGCGGTTGGCCTACCCCAGGTGCATCAGCCCCACGGAGATGGTTGCCCTTGTGCCGGAGGGGCCCCAGGCCTGGGCTTCCAGCCGGCTGGGAATTCAGGAGCCGGTGTTGGCGCAATCCCAACTCCTTCAGCCGGAGGATCTGGATCTGGTTTTGTGTCCCTGCGCCGCTTTTGACCAAATGGGCAGCCGGCTGGGCATGGGAGCGGGCTACTACGACCGGTATCTCCCCCGGTGCGTCCACGCCAAAATCGCCGCCGTGGCTTTTGAGGCCCAGCGGTCTGCCCACATCCCCGCCCAGCCCTGGGATTATCCCATGGATATGGTCTATACCGAAACCGCCATCCACCGGCCCAGGAGATAAAAAAGTCGTATCCCCCCGGCATAGCCGGGGGGATACGACTTTAATCCAGGATTTGTCCGTCAGTGGAGATGGTCACCACCTGCCAGGGCAGGAACTTGCCGCTGGCCTGGATGGCAGCTTTGGCCGCCTGCTCCAGCCCGCCGCAGCAGGGCACCTCCATGCGCACAATGGTCACCTCCCGGATGTCGTTATCCCGGAGGATGGCGGTGAGCTTTTCCGCGTAGTTCACCCCGTCCAGCTTGGGGCAACCCACCAGGGTCACCCGGCCTTTGATAAACCGCTCGTGAAAATCCCCGTAGGCAAAGGCGGTGCAGTCCGCGGCGATAAGCAGCTTGGCCCCATTGAAATAGGGGGCGTTCACCGGCGCCAGCTTGATCTGCACCGGCCACTGGGACAGGCGGCTGACCCGCGCTGTCACGGCCGGGGCGGTGTCCGACTCCTCCCGGCTGATGGCCCGGGACTGGCTACCGGGACAGCCGCAGGGCAGGGTCATGCCCTGCTTTTGTATCTTGGCCTGCTTGCTGGCCAGCACGGCGGCCTCGTCATAGGCCGCGGCCTCCCGCTCCACAAAGGTGATGGCCCCTGTGGGGCAGGCGGGCAGACAATCCCCCAGCCCGTCGCAGTAGTCGTCCCGCATCAGCCGGGCCTTGCCGTCCACCATGGCGATGGCCCCCTCGTGGCAGGCGTCAGCGCAGGCCCCGCAGCCGGTGCACTTTTCCTCATCAATTTGAATGATCCTTCTGACCATAATTTCGTTCCTCCTGTTTCAGGTATCTTGCGTTTGCAAACGGATTATACTATAATTTTTACAGGTATTGATGTTGTTAAAACAACATTCTGCACTTTTGTCTTTTTGTCGGTTTTCTGTTTTTACATTCCGACAGGATTGGAGGACGCTATGGACGAGGCTTTTTTGGCGGCGGCCACCCTGTTTCGCGGCCTTTCCGCCGGACAGATCCGGGCCGTGCTGCCCAAATTGGGGGCGCGGGAAAAGCTCTATTTGAAAAATGAATCCCTTCTTCACGCCGGGGACGTGGTCACCCATATGGGATTGGTCCTGTCCGGCGGGGTGCGCATCGAGCACGACGACGCCTGGGGCGGCAAAAGTGTCTTCTCCCACGTGGGGCCAGGAGACATGTTCGCGGAAACCTACGCTTGCCTGCCCGGACAGCCCCTACTGGTCACCGCTGTGGCGGCGGAAGACAGCCGGATCCTGTTTCTGGACGCCCGGCCACTGATCTCCAGCGACCTGCAGGATCCGGGCCTGCGCCAGATCTCCGCCAACCTGCTGCGGGTGTCTCTGCGGAAAAACCTGGGGCTGTCCCGGCGGATGCTGCACACCTCAGCCAAGACCATCCGGGGCAGGCTGCTGTCCTACCTCTCCGAGCAGGCCCTGCTGGCCGGTGGGCAGCAGTTCACCATCCCCTTCAACCGCCAGCAGCTGGCCGACTATCTGGGGGTGGACCGCAGTGCTTTGTCCAATGAGCTTTCTAAAATGCGAGACGACGGCCTGCTCAGCGTCACCCGGAGCACCTTCACCCTCCACAGTCCTCTGGAGCTGTGAGGGGCTTGCAATGTCCCGGAAAATCCCGTAAAATAGGACAGGCTTTTGACCTTTTGAAAGACAGACATGAAAGCGGAGGCATTTGCGAATGAAGCCATGGGCGAGCCGCCTGGAGACAGGCTACCGGAAATACTGCGGGCTGCTGTTCGGGGCCCTGGCCCTGATTGTCGTTTCCTGCGTGCTGTTCGCCGGGCAAGACATCGGGCTTTCCAACAACGGGGATTTCGTGCGCACCATGAACGCCTGCTCCCTGGGTTTTGGAGATCGGATCCCCAGCCACACCTATGCGGACACCTTCCGGATCTCCCTGCCCCACGATTCCCCATGGGAAAACGTGGCCTCCATCCTCTTCAGCACGGGCGGGGTGAGAAATTACCCCTCCCTCCATGTCCTGGTGGTGCGCATCTCGGTGGTACTGAACCTGATGGTGAACAAGCTGGCGGGCTTTCCCATGGACACCTACCACCTCTCCGTACTGGGGGGGCTGTACGCCCTGCTGTACGCTGCGGGCATCGGCCTGCTGCTGTCCCAGTTTCAACTGCGCCGCCTGTGGCAGGACCTCGCCGTCAAGCTCCTGGCCCTGGTGGTGCTGTGCGACATCGGCTATGTGGCCTACTTCAACTCCCTCTATGGGGAGCCCCTGGAGCACATCGCCCTGATCTACTGCGCGGCCATGGTGGTACGCATCCTCACCCGCCCTCCCACGGTGTGGGACGGGATGTGGTGCGCCCTGGCCACCGCCGCTTACGGCTGGGCCAAGTTTTTCAACATCCCCATCGCCATTGTGCTGCTGGTGGTCATGGAGGGGATTCTCCTGGTCCGGCTGGGAAAGAAACGGGTGATCGCTTTTGGCGGCGCGGCCCTGGCCCTGCTGCTAGGGGTGTGGGCTATCGTCCCCAGCTGGATGGATATTGAAACCAACTACAACGCGGTTTTTTACGGCATCGTGCGCAACGTGGACGAGGCCACGTCCAAGGAGTATCTCGCCGACCTGGGACTGCCTGACGAGCTATCCGACTACCGGGACACCAACTACTATCTGGGCGGACTGGCGGAATCCCTGGAGGAGCGGGGGCTGCGAGACGAGGCGGAGTCGGTAACCAAACCGGATCTCATTCGCTTTTACCTCACTCATCCAGGGCGGCTGTGGGAGCAAATCCAGATCACTGCTTTGCACTGCGGTATGATCCGCCCCTACTATCTGGCAAACTACGGGGAGGGGCAGCCCCTGATGACCTACTCCCACCGCATGTCCCTGTGGGGCACCCTCCGGGATGTCCTTCCCTTCGACACGCTGTGGGGCAATCTGGCGGTGCTGGCTGCCTTCACGGTGCTGGCCGTCGCCATCTGGCGGCGAACGCTCCGGCCGGCATACCTGGCCCTGTTCTTACTGGCCCTGTGGGGGGCAATGGCCTACGCCTACATCCTGCCGGTGGTGCTCAACGGCGAGGGGGATTTTTCCAAGCACATGTTCGCCTTTATTGAGCTTCTGGACCTGATCCTGCTGGCCTGCCTGGCCCTGGCCCTGAATCAGGCGGGCAAGGGCCGGACAGGCGGGGCGCTGTGCCCCGCCGTGGGCGGCTGTCTGGCCCTCGTCCTTCTCCTGCCCCCGGTATGGGGACAGGCCAGCGCTCTGTGGCGAAACAGCCGCAGCCACGCCCGGCTGGAGCCCGGCGCCTATGTCACCCTGGGTAGCTACGCGGGGCGGGAGTTGACCTGGTTGGTAGTGAGCGGGGACGGCGGCGGCTATACCCTGCTGTGCCAGGATTCGTCCATCTCCCTGCCCTTCGACGAGGAGGGCGGCAACGACTGGCTGGGCAGCTCTCTGCGGGCCTGGCTCAACGGGGACTTTCTGGAAGACAGCTTTACCTCTTCTGAGCTGGAGCTGCTGGAGGTACAGGACAACGCCGTGCTGCTCCCCGACCATCTGCGGTCCGAAGCCCAGCGAGGCAATCTGGACTTTGCGTGCAGCCATATCGCCGTACTAGCCGACCGGGGCTATGAGCGGGCCTTTCAGCGCACGGCCCAGGATGCCGTCACCCTGCCCGACATCAACTTGATTGCCGCCCTGGCCCGTTCCGGGCGGGATGTTTCCGGGGCGGCCTACTGGCTGGAAACTCCCTACTGCCCGTCGGACACCCTGGTGCGCTACACCGCCCGGGACGGCCACATCTACTTTGGCCCCGCCCAAGTGTCCAAAATCGTCCGCCCGGTGGTAGAGATTGGGCAGGTGGAGGTCACTGGCGGGTCCGGGAGCTTGGGCGACCCCTTCCATCTGGATTGAAGCCCCAGCTTTCGCGTTTCTTAAGAGAATCCTAATTCCTTTTTTCTTCCCAATTCGCCTTTTTTCTGGTAAACTGTCCTCATCCTATCTCCCGGGAGGGCATCCGCTGTGAGTGAACGCAAACGCACCATCCTGCTTTGGATCCTGGCCGTTTTGGTCCTAGGGGCCATCGTTCTGGCGCTCTACGCCACCGGTTTTTTTGACGCCATCTCCTCCCAGAAAAAGCTGGAGGCCTATATTCAGGCCAGCACCCCCTGGTCCCATCTGGTCTTTTTCGGGGTGCAGCTGGCGTCGGTGGTCCTCGCCCCTATCCCCAGCAACATCACCGCCGCGGTGGGCGGGGTGCTGTTCGGCATGCTCCCCGCCTTTCTGCTCACCTGGACCGCAGTGGTGCTGGGCTCTCTAATCGTCTTTGCGCTGGCCCGGGTCCTGGGCCAAAAATTCGCCAGCCAGTTTGTGGGGAAAAAGCTGTCGGAAAAGTACCTGGATGTCATCCGCCGCAAGCAGGACGTGTTCCTGCTCATGGCTTTCCTCTTTCCCTTTTTCCCCGACGATCTGCTGTGCATCCTGGCTGGGCTAAGCGATATCTCCTGGAAGCGGTTTCTGGCCCTGTGCCTGTTGGCACGGCCCTGGGGGCTACTGGTGGCCTCTGCTGTGGGCGGCTCCGCCCTGGATCTCCCCATCTGGGGGATGGTCCTCATCGGCATCGCCGGAATCGCAGTCTTCGTGCTGGCTATGAAGTACGGAGACCGGGTGGAACAGGCCATCCTAGAGCGGCTGAAAAAGTGAGTATCTCAGCCCTCCGGTAGGTGGGGAACAAACTTCACATGAAATACGCGCCCAGCGGCAGAAGTCGCTGGGCGCGTATTTTGTGTTTCTTTGCGCTCTGCTCACCACACCAGGGTGGCGAAATAGTCGTCAGGCGTCTCCGCTCTGCGCATCAGCTCCACACTGCCGTCCTCCCGGAGCAGCAGCTCCGCCGAGCGCAGCTTGCCGTTGTAGTTGTAGCCCATGGAGAAGCCGTGGGCCCCGGTGTCATGGATGACCAGAATATCCCCCCGGTCGATTTGGGGCAGCGGGCGGTCAATGGCAAACTTGTCGCTGTTCTCACACAGGGAGCCCACCACATCGTAGGTGTGGTCACAGGGTTCGTCCTCCTTACCCAGCACCGTGATGTGGTGGTAGGCCCCATAGATGGCCGGGCGCATCAGGTTGGCCGCGCTGGCGTCCACCCCGATATACTCCTTGTAGATGTGCTTTTCATGGAGGGCAGTGGTCACCAGATGGCCGTAGGGGGCCAGCATGTAGCGGCCCAGCTCGGTACAGATGGCCACATCCCCCATGCCAGCGGGCGTCAAAATCTCCTCATAGGCCCGCCGCACCCCCTCTCCGATGGCAAAGATGTCGTTGGCGCTCTGGTCCGGGCGGTAGGGAACCCCCACCCCGCCGGACAGGTTGATGAAGGTGATCTCGCATCCAGTCTCCCGGGACAGCTCCACCGCGATCTGGAACAGGATCCGGGCCAGGGCGGGATAGTACTCGTTGGACAGGGTGTTGGAGGCCAGGAAGGCGTGCAGGCCGAACTTTTTCACCCCCAGCTCCTTCAGCCGGGTGAAGGCCTGGGTGAGCTGCTCCCGGGTCATGCCGTACTTGGCCTGGCCGGGGTTGTCCATCACCTGGAACCCCTCCTTGCTCTCCCCCAGGGCAAACACCCCGCCGGGGTTGTAGCGGCAGCAGATGGTCTCGGGCATATGGCCCAGTGTCTCATGCAGATACTCCACATGGGTCAGGTCGTCCAGATTGATGATGGCCCCCAGCTCGTCCGCCAGGCGGAACTCCTCTGCCGGGGTCTCGTTAGAGGAAAACATGATCTCGTGCCCTGAAAAGCCGCACCGCCGGGCCATCATCAGCTCGGTGAGGGAGGAGCAGTCCACCCCGCAGCCCTCCTCTTTCAAGATCTTTAAAATGCCGGGGGTTGGGGTGGCCTTGACGGCAAAGTACTCCTGGAAGCCGGGGTTCCAGCGGAATGCCTGATACAGCGCCCGGGCCGCCTGGCGGATGCCTTTTTCATCATAGATGTGGAACGGCGTGGGATAGGTCTCGCGGATTTCCCTGGCCTGCTCCAGGGTAAGGAATGGTCTTTTCATCTGTTTTATCTCTCCTTCGCCGCCCCATTGCGGTGTATTTTGTACAGAATAGAGCAAAACCGACCAGTTTGTCAAGAAGCACTTTCCCCTCAGCCCGCAAACTCCCCCAACTCCCGCAGCAGCCGGGTGCGCAGGGCGGAGTACCGCCGGGCCTGGCGGTCGTTGGCGGTCATCTGGGTCAGCAGATCCCCGCTGCCCACCACCACGAACAGTTCCCGGGCCCGGGTGATGGCGGTGTACAGCACCCCCCGGGTCAGCAGGGAGGGGGGCACGTCGCACAGGGCCAGGATCACCCCCCGGTACTCGCTGCCCTGGGCCTTGTGCACAGTGACAGCATAGGCCAGCTCCAGCTCCCCCAGCATTTGGGCGGGGTAGGCCACCAGCCGGCCGTCAAAGGAGACGGTCAGCCCGCCGGGGTCCACCTCCAGAATCACACCGATGTCCCCGTTAAACACCCCCAGGTCCTTTTCGCCTGTCTCCGGGTTTTCCCAGAACAGGTCGTAGTTATTCTTCACCTGCATCACCCGGTCTCCCTCCCGGAATACATACTGCCCGAAGGCCCGCTCCTTCTTGTCCGGGGCGGGGGGATTGAGGGCAGCCTGAAGAGCCCGGTTCAGGGTGGCGGTTCCCGCCCCCCGGCGGCGGGTGGGGGAGAGCACCTGAATCTGATCGGCGGGAATGCCCATCCCCCGGGGCAGGCGGGTCTGGCACAGCTCCACAATGGTATCCACTGTTCGGGCCGGGCTCTGCCTTCCCATGTAAAAGAAGTCCTTCCCCTGGTTGGTCAGGTCCGGGGCCTTCCCCTGGTTGACTCCGTGGGCATTCATGACGATGGCGCTCTGCTGGGCCTGTCGGAAGATCTCCGTCAGGGTAACGGCGGGCACCACCTGGCTACGCAGCAGATGGTCCAGCACGTTGCCCGGCCCCACCGAGGGCAGCTGGTCCGGGTCCCCCACCAACACCAGACGGCACTCCCCCCGCAGGGCAGCCAGCAGTGCCGCCATCAGGGACACGTCCACCATGGAGGTCTCGTCCACGATCACCGCGTCCGCCGCCAGGGGATCATCTTGGTTCTTGGTAAAGGCCAGCTGACCGGTGAAGGGGTCCATTTTGGTCTCTAGCAGGCGGTGGATGGTCTGGGCCTGCTTGCCGCAGGTCTCCGCCAGACGCTTGGCTGCCCGCCCGGTGGGGGCGGCCAGAGCGGTCTCCAAACCCAGCGCCTCAAACAGGGCCAGCACCCCCCGCAGAGAGGTTGTCTTGCCTGTACCCGGCCCCCCGGTGAGCAGCATCACCTGACGGCCGGCCGCCAGGCGCACCGCCGTGCGCTGCTGCTGGGCGTAGACGATGCCCTGCTCGGCCTGGATCCGGTCAATCACCTCATCCAGGTTCCCAGGGGGTGCCAGCTCCGTGCGGCACATCTCCCCGATGCGCATGGCCACATAGCGCTCCGCGCCATACAGCCCTGTGGGGTAGCAGGCGGTCACCCCGGCGATGTCCTCCCGGACGATCTCCCCCCGCTCCACCAAGTTGTCCAGCCCCTCCTCCAGGCAGTCCCCCTCCACATGGATCAGGGCGGAGGTGGCCGCCAGCAGCTTGTTCTGGGGCAAAAACACGTGGCCGTTATCCCCGTTGTGATCCAGTTCAAAGAGCAGCGCCGCCTCAATCCGCTGGGGATCGTCCCCCGGCACGCCCAGGGCGATAGCCAGCTCGTCCACTCGGTCGAAGGGGATGTCCAGGCTCCGGTCGGCCAGCACATAGGGATTGTCCTCGATCACCTGGGCCGCCAGATCTCCAAACCGGCGGTACAGGGGTGTGGCCGCGCCCAGGGGCAGCTTGTGCTCGGAGAGAAAGTCCGCCAGCCGCCGCATGCCCATCTGCTCCCGGAAGGCCTCCCCGATGGCCCGGGCCCGCTTGGGGGTCACCCCCCGCAGCTCGCTGAGCCGCTCCGGCTCCTTTTCAATGACCTCCAGGGCGTCGGCGCCGAATTTTGCCATGATCTGCCGGGCCAGCCCCGCCCGGACGCCCTTGATGGCCCCTGACGCCAGATACTCGAATATCGCCTTCTCCCCCACCGGCATATGCCGCACCACCACCTCCGCCTTGAACTGCTCCCCATAGGCCGGGTGGTGGCCCCAGCTCCCCTCCAGTTCCAGCACCTCACCGGGGGTCACCCCGGGCATACAGCCCACGGCGGTGATCTCCCCGGCCTGGCCGCAGCTGAGCTTCAGCACCGTGTAGCCGTTCTCCTCGTTGCGAAACAGCAGGGCGGACACGGTGCCCTCCACATGGTTCTGGGGGTTTTGATTTTGCTTTTCCTCAGTCATGGCGGACGCTCCAGTCAAACAAATGTTTTGTTTGATTATAACAAGTTTCTTCCGGGATTTCAATGTAAACCGCCCAACGTTTAAGCCCCTTTCCGGGATTTTCCCCCACCGGCGGAAACTGCATCGCTATAATTTGCGTTTTGGCGCATACTATCCCAGAGGTGATGGAAATGCTCAGCGAAAATCAGCTGCTCAACCATATCTATCAAACCGCGGAAATGGGCGAGGACGGCATCCGCACGGTGCTGAAATACGCCGACGAGCCCAAGCTGGTCAAGGCATTGCACAGCCAGATGGCAGAATATCAGCACATCCAGAACGCCGCCGGGGCCATGCTCCACGCCCGGGGCGAGCCTCCCAAGGGGATCGGCCCCGTGGCCAAGCTGTCCTCCGAGGCCATGACCGCCATGAAGTCCCTCACCGACCGCTCCGCCACCAATATCGCCCAGATGATGATCCAGGGCTCCACCATGGGAGTGACCAAGAGCCTGCGCACCCTCCGGGACTGCGAACTGAAAGATCATAAGGTGCGGGAGCTGGCGGACCGGCTGCTGAAGACGGAGGAGGCCAACATCGAGGAGATGAAGGGATTTCTGTGAGAAGGGGAGGAGCCATCGCTCCTCCCCTTCTCCCTGTGTTTCTACCTCCATCCTTCTGTTTCCACCGTTATCCTTGACTCTTTCTCCAAATTATAATATATTTTTCTAGTAACAGGACTGCATCTGACCGCATCGGACACGCTGTGTCCGATTTGGATGTCTTTGACCTCATGGGGTAAGAAGGGGGTATCACATGGCATTATCAGACAACACAAGGAACGCCAGAGAGCAGCGGGGCGTATCTCAGGAGTTGGTGGCGGAAAAACTTGGGGTAAGCCGGCAAGCGGTTTCCAAATGGGAGACTGGGCAAGCGGAGCCCTCTCCCCAAAATTTATTGCAACTTGTAGAATTTTTGAAAGTCGACACCAATATTTTGTTGAATGAAAGTCCTGATCAGAAAGTATTTCCCGAAGAAAATATTGAACAGACTGGGATTCGAACTTCCCTCAATCAGAGAAATGCAATTTTCCCCATTTCTTCTTGTACGGCGCAGATGTTTGCATGGTCTATTAATCCGGGGCAAATTGATCTTTTTAAGTATAGTTTAGTCGCTATTTCTTTCCTTTTCATGGTTTTGTTGCTGTATAACATTTGGTTTAAGACCGGGCGGGCCACAAGGATAAAACTGCTCGCCAGAGTGATTGCCTTTTCTGTTATCTTCAATATCGTTGTGGGCGTGGGTTGTTCCATTGCTGGCGGTTTTGTTTCCCTTTTTGCCGGAATCGTTCTGATGCTTTCGGGTTTGAAAATTGCTCAATAAAAGCCCTTTGGGGACGTAAACTGTAAACCGCCCCAGATTGTGCAAACAGCACAATCTGGGGCGGTTCATTATATTACCAAAGACCAACCGCAGGGTTGTGGAATGGCCCGTTCCAGTCAATACCGATGTAAATTCCTTTATTCAGAGCTATTTATATATTATATAAAAACGCACGTTAACGGAAGCAAATAAATTAAGATAGAGTACAATCACTACGTGGATTTATAGGAACTGCTTCTATGTATCAAAAATCAGGGAAAGAGGGAGTCGGTGTGCTGGAAAGTTTGGGTCCCAGGCGGTTCAGATAGAAGGGAAGGGGGCGGGCCGCCCCCTTCTTGTCTCACACTCTCTTCCACACCGCGCCGCCAGGCGTGTCGGTGATCTCGACGCCCTGGGTTTTCAGTTCCTCCCGGATTCGGTCGGCGGTGGCAAAGTCCTTAGCCTGCTTGGCCTGGGCCCGCTGGAGGACCAGCGCGTCGATGGCCGGGTCGCCCTCCCCCTGGATGGTGATGCCGCCGGAGGAGGCGGTGGCAGTCTGGGCCGCCTGCTTCTCCCGCTCCTGGGCGGCCTTCGGCAGCAGGGACAGGGACAATACCTGGTCGAAGTCGGCCAGGATGGCCAGCCGGGTGGCGTCGTTGGCCTTGGCCTTCAGCGCGTCGTACAGCAAGGTAACTGCCTGGGCGGTGTTCAGGTCGTTGCCCACCTGCTGGATGAACTTCTCCCGGTACTCCTTGACCACATCCTCGTCCACTGCCCCGTCCCCGGGTTTAAGGGCGGCAATGCGTCGGATCAGCTTCTGGTAGGCGGTGGCGGCGTTGTCCAGGTTCTCCCAGGAGAACACCAGGGCCTTGCGGTAGTGGCTTTGCAGGCAGAAGAAGCGGTAGGCCAGAGGGTCGTACCCCTTCTCTTCCAGCAGGGAGACAGTTAAAAACTCCCCCTTGCTCTTGGACATCTTCCCCGAGTTGGTGTTCAGGTGGTGGACGTGGAACCACTGCGCGCACCAGGGGTGGCCCAGGTAGGCCTCCGACTGGGCGATCTCGTTGGTATGATGGGGGAAGGCGTTGTCCACCCCGCCGCAGTGCAGGTCCAGCCACTCTCCATTATATTTCATGGAGATGCAGGAGCACTCGATGTGCCAGCCGGGGTAACCCGCCCCCCAGGGGGAGTCCCATTTCAGGGCCTGGTCCTCGAATTTGGACTTGGTGAACCAGAGGACAAAGTCGTTCTTGTTGCGCTTGTTCTGGTCCTCCTCCACGCCCTCCCGGACGCCCACAGCCAGATCCGCCTCATCGTGGTCGTGAAACACGTAGTAATGGGCCAGCCTGGAGGTATCGAAGTACACGTTGCCCCCCGCGAAATAGGCATAGCCCTTGTCCATGAGGGCGGACACCACCTTGATATAATCTTCGATCATCCCGGTGGCGGGCTGCACCACGTCGGGGGTCTTGATGTTGAGCTTTTTGCAGTCGTCGAAGAACGCGTCGGTGTAAAACTGGGCGATCTCCATGACAGATTTGTGCTCCCGCTTGGCCCCCTTGAGCATCTTGTCCTCGCCGGTATCCGCATCCGAGGCCAGGTGGCCCACATCGGTGATGTTCATCACCCGGTTCACGTCATAGCCCTCGTAGCGCAGGTACTTTTCCAGCACGTCCTCCATGATATAGGAGCGCAGGTTGCCGATGTGGGCAAAGTGGTACACCGTGGGGCCGCAGGTGTACATCTCCACATGGCCGGGGGTATGGGTGTGAAATTCTTCTTTCTTATGGGCGGCGGAATTGTATAGATACATGGTTGATTACTCCTTTTCGTACAGCGTTCTCTCCAGCGCCTCCACCCTGCGGACAAGGGTGTTGATCTCTTCCAGGGTGGGGTTGTTTACGCTGGTCTGGTCCACCTCGGCGGCATAGTTTACCTTCTTGCCGTGGAGGCGCACCACCTGGGCGGGCACCCCCACGGCGGTGGCCCCCGCCGGGATCTCGCTGAGCACCACTGCGTTGGCGGCGATGCGGGCCCCGTCCCCCACGGTGAAGGGCCCCAGCACCTTGGCCCCCGTGGAGATGAGTACGTTGTTGCCAATGGTGGGGTGGCGCTTGCCCTGGTCCTTTCCGGTGCCTCCCAGGGTAACGCCGTGATAGATGAGGCAGTCGTCCCCCACTTCGGCGGTCTCCCCGATGACGATGCCCATGCCGTGATCAATGACCAACCTGCGGCCGATCTTGGCCCCGGGGTGGATCTCGATCCCCGTCCAAAACCGGCTCCACTGGGACACAAACCGGGCAATAAACTTCAGCCTGTGCCGGTAGAAAAAGTGGGCAAGGCGGTGGTACAGGGTTGCGTGAACCCCGGGATAGAGCAGGAAGATCTCCAGCCTGCTGCGCGCCGCCGGGTCCCGGGCCTGATAGGCCCGCAAAGTTTCACCTAATCGGGTCATAATCGTAGTATGCCTCCTTTCCTGGGAAGAAAAAACGCCTCCCATGTCCCCAGGGACATGAGAGGCGGCAAAAAATCGTCGCGGTTCCACTCTCTTTTCTCACTCGATGGCCGTATCGTGGCCGGACGGAGGGCACCTGCGTCCCCCTCGCTCCCGCTTGCACTTCACATGAGGTTCCCCTGAGCCCCGCTTTCAGCCGGTGACAAGGCCTCTCTGTCAGCTTCCGCCCATGCTACTCTCCGCGTTCACAGCGATATTCCTTTGATACTTTAGTATATTACCATACCCGCCAAATGGTGTCAAGACAAGGCACTGCCCGCACCCGGTAAAATTTTTTGATTTCCCCTTGACATTTTTGTTAGCATGTGCTAACATTATAATCGAAGTTAGCGCTAGCTAACCTCCAATGTAATCTCCTTCCATGTTTTGAACCAGGGATCTGAAACCGCCCGCGCCGTGACTGGCGCGGGCGGTTCCCTTTTTTCCCACTCCGGGAAGGGCGCCCGGGGTGCATTCCCGCCCGTAACGCTTCCTCGCTTTTGATGCAAAATGTCCCGAGGATTCTTCTGAGATTTTTCTGCTTTTGTGGATTTGACGATTCCATTCTTTTATTAAAATGTGTATACTTATGCTTGCCATTGTTTGCCCGTGTATTGGAAAGACGTTTGCTTGAGGAGAAAGGAAAGAAATGCTCAAAACATTGATGAAATCCATCGGAGAGTATCGGAAGGTCACCATACTCACTCCGGTCCTGGTCATTGGCGAGGTGATCGTGGAATGTCTCATCCCCTTCATCATCTCCACCCTGGTAAGCGAGATTCAGCAAGGCTGCGAGCTGTCCGTCATCATGCGGTACGGCGGCCTGCTCATCGTCATGGCCGGTGCAGCCCTGCTGCTGGGCTGGGCTGCGGGCACTACCTGCGCCGCCGCCTCCACGGGCTTTGCCCGCAATCTGCGCAGGAATATGTTCTACTCCATCCAGGGGTATTCCTTTGCCAACATCGACAAATTTTCCACCTCGTCCCTGGTTACCCGGCTGACCACCGATGTGACCAACGTGCAGTTTGCCTTCATGATGATCATCCGCACTGCCATCCGCTGCCCGCTGATGCTGGTGTTCGCCTTCACCATCTCCTTCATCATGGCCGGCTCCATGTCCTTTATCTTCCTGTTCACCATCCCGGTGCTGGCCATTGGCCTGATCCTGGTCATCTGGAAAACGGTGCCCCTGTTCCGCAAGGTGTTTAAGAAGTATGACCGGCTCAATGAGTCCATCCAGGAAAACGTGCAGGCCATGCGGGTGGTCAAGTCCTACGTGCGGGAGGACTATGAGAAGAAGAAGTTCGCAGCGGCCGCTGAGGACGTATGCGCCGACTTCACCCGGGCGGAAAAGATCCTGGCCCTGAACTCCCCCCTGATGCAGTTCTGCGTCTACGCCGCCTCCACCCTCATCATGGGCGTGGGTGCCTATGTCATCATCACCACCCGAGGCACGGATCTGGATGTGGGCCAGCTGTCCGCCCTGTTAAACTACAGCATCCAGATCCTCATGAGCCTGATGATGCTGTCCATGGTCTTCGTCATGATCACCATGGCCTTTGAGTCCGCCCACCGGATCTCCGAGGTGCTTCAGGAAAAGAGCAGCCTGACCTCTCCTCCCAACGCGGTCACCCAGGTCAAGGACGGCTCCATCGACTTTGACAACGTCAACTTCCGCTACTCCCAGCACGCCGAGCGCATGGCTTTGTCTAACGTGAACCTGCATATCCGCTCCGGCGAGACCATCGGCATCCTGGGCGGCACCGGCTCGTCCAAGAGCTCGCTCATCCAGCTCATCCCCCGCCTGTACGACGTCACCGAGGGCTGCGTCAAGGTGGGCGGCATCGACGTGCGGGACTACGATCTAGAGGCGCTGCGCAACCAGGTGGCCGTGGTGCTGCAAAAGAATGTGCTGTTCTCCGGCACCATCAAGGAGAACCTGCGCTGGGGTGATCAGAACGCCACCGACGCGGAGCTGGTCCAGGCCTGCAAACTGGCCCAGGCCGATGAGTTTATCCGGCAGTTCCCCAAGGGCTATGATACCTACATCGAGCAGGGCGGCACCAATGTGTCCGGCGGCCAGAAGCAGCGGCTGTGTATCGCCCGGGCCCTGCTGAAAAAGCCCAAGATCCTGATTCTGGACGACTCCACCTCCGCCGTGGACACCAAGACCGACGCGCTGATCCGCAAGGCCTTCCGGGAGTACCTGCCCGACACCACCAAGATCATCGTGGCCCAGCGGGTGGCCTCGGTAGAGGATGCCGACCGTATCCTGATCATGGACGGCGGGCAGATCGTGGCCATCGGCAACCACGAGGAGCTGCTGGCCTCCAACCCCATCTACCAGGAGATCTACGAGTCTCAGAACAAAGGAGGGAAAGCGGATGAATAACGCGAGAGGCACTCTGGGACGCCTGCTGCGCACCATTGTAGCGTTCTACCCTGTGATGGCTCCGCTGACCCTGCTGTGCATCCTGTTCAGCGCCGTAGTCAACGCCATCCCCTCTATCTTTATGCAGAATATCATCGCCGTCATTGAAGGCAGCTGGCAGTCCGGCGACTGGGCCGGCGTGTCCGGGCAAATCTTTCGCCTGGTGGGCACCCTGGCTACCGCCTATGTGATCTCCCTGATCAGCGTGTTTACCTGGACCCGGTTGATGGCCATTATGACCCAGGGGCTGCTGAAGAAGCTGCGGTGCAAGATGTTTGACGGGATGCAGGACCTGCCCATCCGCTACTTCGACACCCACAACCACGGCGACATCATGAGCTACTATACCAACGACATTGACACCTTGCGCCAGCTGGTATCCCAGAGCATCCCCCAACTGATCAACTCCGGGGTCATCGTGATCACCGTGGTGTTCATCATGCTCTATTACAGCCTGTGGCTGGCGCTGGTCATTATCGCCGGGGTGGTGTGCATGCTCATTGTCATCAAGAAGGTGGGCGGCGGTTCCGCCCGGTTCTTCCGCCGCCAGCAAACCGCGCTGGGCAAGATGGAGGGCTTTGTGGAGGAGCTGATGAACGGCCAGAAGGTGGTCAAAGTCTTTTGCCACGAGGAGGAGACGGGCAAGGACTTCGACCAGGTCAACGACGCGCTGTTCTCCGACTCGAAAAAAGCCAACACCTACGCTAACACCCTCATGCCCATTCTCAACAACATGGGCAACGTGCTCTACGCTATTGTGGCCATAGTGGGCGGCCTGCTGCTGCTGTTCCAGGTCCCCAACGTCTCCCTTTCCGGCATGGCCATCAGCATCAGTATTGTCGTTCCCTTCCTGAACATGACCAAGCAGTTTGCCGGAAACATCGGCCAGGTCTCCCAGCAGATCAACTCCGTGGTCATGGGCATGGCCGGCGCCGCCCGGATCTTTGAACTGATGGACCAGAAGCCGGAGGTGGACGAAGGCACCATCACCCTGGTCAACGCCAAGGAGCAGGCCGACGGCTCGCTGAAGGAGTGCCAGGAGCGCACCAATGTGTGGGGCTGGCGCCGGGTCAATCCCGACGGCACCGTCACCCTCACCCGCCTCACCGGCGATGTGCGCATGGAACATGTGGATTTCGGCTACGATCCCAAAAAAACCGTTCTCCATGACATCACCTTGTATGCCGAGCCAGGGCAGAAGGTGGCCTTTGTGGGTGCCACCGGTGCTGGCAAGACCACTATCACCAACCTCATTAACCGCTTCTATGACATCCACAACGGTCGTATCCTCTACGATGGCATCGACATCATGAACATTAAAAAAGCGGATCTGCGCCGGAGCCTGGGCATTGTGCTCCAGGACACCAACCTGTTCACCGGCACCGTCATGGAAAACATCCGCTACGGCAACCTGAACGCTTGCGACGAGGAGTGTATCGCCGCGGCCCAGCTGGCCGGCGCCCACGACTTCATTACCCGTCTGCCCGACGGCTACAACACCATGCTCACCAGCAACGGTACCAACCTGTCCCAGGGCCAGCGCCAGCTGCTGGCCATCGCCCGGGCCGCCGTGGCCGATCCCCCGGTGATGATCATGGACGAGGCCACCTCTTCCATCGACACCCGTACCGAGGCCATCGTCCAGCAGGGTATGGATGCGCTGATGTGCAACCGCACGGTATTTGTCATCGCCCACCGCCTGTCCACCGTGAAGAACTCCGATGTCATCATGGTGCTGGAGCAGGGCCGGATCATTGAGCGGGGCAGCCATGAGGAACTGATTGCCAAAAAGGGCAAGTACTACCAGCTGTATACCGGTGCGTTTGAGCTAGAATAATCCCTTTGGAAAGGCTGTGCCTTTCCAAAGGGTCCTTTAGCGGCCCGCCGCAGCACACCCGCCGTAAAGGACGCGGCTGGCACGTTTGCGGGCCGGGAAGAATTTTCATCCGGGTACACCCCCCGGCCGAAAACAGGTTACAATTTTTCACGGCGCACCACACAGTGCGCCGTGAACTCTGCGAAGCTGAAAAGGGCACCGCCAGCGGCGGTGCCCTTTCTTTTCTATCCCTGTCAGTCCGACAGCAGCATTCTGTCATTGTCCAACGTCCTGCCTGTCCCCTCCCGGAACTTCCGCAGCAGGTCATCCACCGTCATGCCGGAGCGTTCCTCCCCATTCACATCCAGCACGATCTTCCCCTCCGACATCATCAGGGTACGGTTGCCCACATTCAAGGCCTGGGCCATGTTGTGGGTCACCATCAGGCAGGTGATCTTCTCCCGGGCCACCACCTGGCGGGTGAGGGCCAGCACCTGGTCGGCGGCGGCGGGGTCCAGAGCGGCGGTATGTTCGTCCAGCAGCAGCAGCTGTGGGGGCACCAGGGTAGCCATGAGCAGGGTGAGAGCCTGGCGCTGCCCGCCGGACAGAAGCCCCACCGGCTGGCTCATCCGGTCCTCCAGCCCCATGCCCAACAGGGCCAGCCGCTCCTGGAAGAAGGCCCGGTCCTTTCTGGACAGGCGGCTGAAAGGGTTGCCCTTGGCCGAGCGCAGGTAGGCCAGGGCCAAGTTCTCCTCAATGGTCATGGAGGGCGCGGTGCCCTTCAGGGGATCCTGAAACAGCCGGCCGATCCCTCGGCTGCGCCGGTGTTCCGGCTGGAAGGTGATGTCCCTCCCGCCCAGCACGATACTCCCCTCGTCCACATAGAACACGCCGGCCACAGCATTGAGCAGGGTGGACTTACCTGCCCCGTTGGATCCGATGATGGTGACGAAGTCTCCCGCCTCCAGGTGGAGGGACAGCCCGGACAGCGCTTTTTTCTCGTTGGCCGTGCCGGGATGAAAAGTTTTGGAAATCGATTTCACGTCCAGCATATCAGGCCCCTCCCTTGCGTCCGGCAGCCATCTTCCGCTTCTGGAAGGCCACCCACCTTCTGATGCTGGGCGCGGCGATGGCCAGGCCCACAATGGCGGCAGTGAGCAGCTTCAGGCAGTCCACCGGCACCACCTTGGTGTAAAACACGATGGCGTAGATAAAGCGGTAGATGATGGACCCCACCACAGCGGCGGCCACCCCTTTGAACACCGTCCGGCGGCCCAGCACCGTCTCACCGATGATCAGGCAGGCCAGCCCGATGACCACAATGCCGGTTCCGGAATTGATGTCCACCGTTTTCTGGTACTGCCCCACCATTGCTCCAGCCAGGGCGGTGAGGGCATTGGAGAGGCAAAGGCCCACCGTAACGGTAAAGGTGGGGTTGACCGACGAGGCCCGGACCATGTCCCGGTTGTCCCCGGTGGCCCGGATGGACAGGCCAAGCCGGGTGCCCAGAAACAGCACCAGCAGCCCCCCGGCGGCCAGGGTAACGATGGCCGCCAGCAAAAGTTCGCTGTAACCTCCGCCAATCCCGGCATCCCGCAGCAGGGTGAAAATTGTGTCGGCCCGCAAAAGGCTGGCGTTGGACCTCCACCCCATGGCCATCAGGTTGACGGTATACAGCCCCGTGTTGGTCACAATGCCCGCCAGAATAGAGGGCACCCCCAGCCGGGTCTGGAGAAAGGCGGTGACAAAACCGGCGCAGGCCCCCGCCGCCAAAGCCGCAGGGATGGCCAGAATGGGGTGGCCCCCGGCGGCCAGGGTGACGGATACTGCGGCCCCCAGCACAAAACAGCCGTCAGTGGTCAGATCAGCGATATCCAAGATCCGGTAGCTTAAAAAGAGGGCCATGGCCACCAAGGCATACAGGAATCCCAGTTCCAACGCGGTTTGTGTAATCAGTAACACTGCTTCATGCTCCTTTCCATGCCGGTGCCCCCGGCCAGCGCCGGGGCGGCAGACCAGGGAGGGCGGAATCAGTCCTCCGTGGTGGTCACCTCCACCACCTGGCCATACTGCTCGAACATCGAGTAATCTGCGTTCAGCGCCGTGGCGGTCTCAGTATTGACGGTGATGATGCCCCCGTCCATCAGGTAATAATCCTCCATCTCCTCCATGCCCTGGGTGATGGCCTGATAGGCCAGGTCGGCGGTGTAAGCCCCCAGGTCGGTATAGTTCACACCGCAGGTGGCAAAGGCGCCATTGCGTACAAAGGAGTCCGCCCCGGTATAGTGGGGGATCCCCGCCGCGGCCAGATCTTCATAGATGGCCAGCTCCGCGGCGGCAATCACATTATCCGTGGGGGTGAAAACGGCGTCCACGCCGGCGGCAATGAGGGCGGCGGAGGCGGCGATCACCTCGTCATTGGTAGTGGCGGTCTGCTCAATGTAGGAGATGTCCTTGCTATCCAGATAGGCCTTTGCCTCGGCAATGGGGGTGGCGGAGTTGGGCTCCGACAGGGAATAGAGCAGACCCACCGTCTCCACCTGGGGATTTTGGGCCAGCATCATGTCCAGGATCAGCTGGGTGTTCAGCCCGTCGCTGGTGCCGGTGACATAGTCGATCCCGGTCAGCTCCGCTGTGGCGGGATCGGACACCGCGGCATAGACCACGGGCGTGCCCGTTTCCTCAGCGCTCACCGCAGCCACCTGGGCGGCAGTGCTGGCAATGGGGATGATGGCGTCCACCCCGTCGGCAATGGCCTGGTCCGCAAGCTGCACCAGCACGGTCTGATCCCCCTGTCCGGAGGTGGTGGTATACTGAATGGTCACGCCGTTCTCCCCGGCGATCTCGGTCAGCCTTGCCTCAATAGCCTTGGCAATTTCATCCAGAGAGGGGTGGTCCATCTGCTTGATGATGGCCACGGTGTACGTCTCCCCCGTGCCCTGGCTGCTTTCCGCACCGGCACTGGCGGGGGTATCGCTGGCGCCGGACTGGGACTGCTGCCCGGCGCTGTTGGAACAGGCCGCCAGGGACAGGCCCAAGGCACAGGCGGCGGTGAGGGCAAAGAGCTTCTTGACCAAATTGCATTTTTTCATGTTCGGTTCCTCCAATGATTTTGATTTCAGGTGGCAGATGACCGGCCGCTTCGCCAAGGCGGCCGGGGAGGTCAAAGCAAAGAAAAAAGCCTTTGCCCCCATCCATGGGACAAAAGCTGCTGCTTCTGCGATACCACCCAAATTGACGTTAAAAACGTCCGCTCGCTTACGCGTACCATCATACGCGCCCCGGTGGATAACGGGTGGGTGCCCGTCGGTCCCTACTTGGTCTCCCGTTCGGTCCGCCCTCCGAAGTCCATTCACCGGCCGCGCCCCGCCCCGATTCCACCATCCGGGACTCTCTGAAGGTTTGCCGCGCCGGCTACTTCTCTCCGTCACAGGTTTCAGGTATTTTCTTGTTATGTGTCATTATACGCATCCCCCCGGCTTTTGTCAACCCCTTTTGCGAGAAAATTTTTTACCGAGCTAAAGCGGCACAGTGATTTTTCCTGAAAATATTTCAGATTTTCCATGGGGTGGGCCCCTATTTTGTTGTATAATAGGGTAAAGAGACCAGAAGGAGAGGAGGGAACGCCATGGGCCGCCGGGACGAGGACCGGAGGCTGGCCAGCCGGATGGCCCGCCGGGCGGCGGGGGCGCTGGAGGAGTTCCAGACCGCCTACACCCCCCTGCTGCGCTACATCATCGCCCCCATCCTCCACGACCAGCGGGACCAGGAGGAGTGCCTGGCCGATGCCATCCACCGGGCCTGGGTGTCCATCGAGCGGTTTAACCCGAATCGGGGATCCCTGGCCGCATGGCTGGCCGCTATCGCCCGGAACGCCGCCCTCAACCGCCTGCGGGAGCAGGGCCGCTACCCCCAGTGGGAACCCTTGGACGACCACCCCCACCTGTCCGACCCCGCCCAGGGGCCGGAGGAGGTCCTGCTCACCGCCGAGCTGGCCCAGGCTCTGCGCCGGGCGGTGGATGGGCTGTCCCCCTGGGACCGGAACCTGTTCCTGCGCAAGTACTACTACTATCAGTCCACCGCCCAGATGGCCGCCGAGTTGGGACTCACCGTCCGGGGGGTGGAGGGGCGGCTGTACCGCATCCGCAAGCGCCTACAAAAGGAGTTGAGAGGTGACTGGCATGACTGACCGAAGCTTTGACCAACTGCTCTACCAGGGGGCAGCCCAGCTGCCTCCCCAGACGGTGGGACAGGATCCCCCCGACCCCTGGCGGAAGGCGCTGTGGCGGGTGTGCTGGGGACTGGCCCTCACCACCATCACCCTGAATTTTCTCGATCTCCAGTATATCCTTCCCGCCCTGGGGTCGGTGTTGCTCTACCTGGGCTTCCGCGCCCTGCGGCGGGAGAACGGCTGGCTCCGGATGGGCTATGGCCTGTCTGCCCTGTTCCTGCTTCTCCGGGGCGTCATCACCATTCTTAACGCCACCCCTCTGGTCTCCACCTCCAGCGGGTGGGGCTACGTCCTGGGAATGGCGGTGTGGCTGTGCAACCTGCTGCTGGCCATCGCCCTGTGGCAGGGGCTGAAGGAGGTGTTCCGCAAGGCGGGGCAGAAACCCAAGACCGGGGCTGCCGGTGGGACGGTCCTCTGCTATCTCTTTCTCTTCCTGCTGGCCCTGGTCAGCGCCCAGGGTCTCCTGCTCTGGCCCATCGTCCTGCTGTGGATCGGCCTGCTCATCGGCCTGTTCCGGGTGAGCCGTAGCCTGGACCAGGCGGGATACGCTATCTCCCCCGCTCCGGTACGCTTCTCTGAGCAGCGGGTGATCCTGGTCTGGCTGGGCCTGCTGCTGGCCGCGGTGCTGGCCTGCCTGTTCCTCTTCCGCCGCTACCCGGTGGAGGCGTCCCCTGCCCAGGTGGAAACAGGGCAGGAGGAGCTGCGGCAGAAACTGCTGGTGCTGGGCTTCCCGGAGGAGGTGCTCTCCGACCTCACCGACGGGGAGGTCGCCCTGCTGGAGGGGGCGCAAACTGTAGACGCGGAATCTTTTGCCTCCCGTCCAGAGCTTCCCGATGAGATCGAACAGCTCTCCATGCGCTTTGTTCAGGTGGAACTGCCCCAGGACCGGGTGCGCTACTTTCTCTGGTTCTCCTGGGAGGAGGCCCCCGACCACCGCCTCCAGGAAGGGCTGGAGATCCAGCCGAACGGTCAAAACGCGTTGACCATGAACTATGACATGCTCCCCTCCGGCCGCCTGCTGTGGGAGGAGGAGGGACAGCTGTACCAGGCTCCCATCTCGGGCACGTACGAAGGCCACACCCAGAACAGCATCTTCTTTGGCCCCTCCACCTACAATTCCTTCGCCTTCCACTTCTCCCTGCCCGCCCGGGGGGAGCGCATCCGGGGCTATGTGAGCTATGAGGCATACGACGCCTACTCCGGGTGGCATATCTTCAACGCCATTGCCAACTATGTCCACCAGGAGAGCTGGCTGGTCTACCCCTGGGAGACCCCTCTCCAGCACCAGTGGCGGAACTGGAACAACACCGACGAAGTCTTCCCCGCCCGGCAATTCCTCACCATGTTCACGCTCAACAAGGACGACATGGAGACGGAATGATCGCGAGGGATTCCCCGTGCCCAGCTTTTCCAGAAAGCCGGGCACGAACTTTTTCGGACAGGCAAACCGGACAGCCCCCCGCGCATATCCTTTCCCGTGAGGGGGTGAGAGAGATGCTTCGCATTCTGCGCCAGCGGTGGCTGCGGGACCTGCTGGTCACCATGGCCGTGCTGGTGTCCACCGCGGCGCTGGTGGCCGCGCCGGAGCAGGCCATGGAGGGGGCCAAGAACGGGCTGGCCCTGTGCTTCAACGTCATCGTCCCCTCTCTGTTTCCCTTTTTCGTGTTGTCCTCCCTAGTGGTGGACCTGGGACTGGCCGCCTACTTGGGGGGCGCTCTGGAGGGGCTGATGCGCCCATTGTTCCGGGTGAGCGGCAGCTGCTCGGCAGCGGTGGTGCTGGGCTTCATCGGCGGCTATCCTGTGGGGGCGCGCACCGCCCTACAACTCTACCAGCAGGGGCTGTGCTCTAAGGTGGAGGCGGAGCGGCTGCTGGCCTTCTGCAACAACTCGGGCCCGGCCTTCATTTTCGGCGTGGTGGGGGCAGGAGTGTTCGGGGATGGCCGGGTGGGTCTGCTACTCTATCTCACCCACACCCTGGCCTCATTGCTGGTGGGCCTCCTTTTTCGCTTTCATGGCGGTTCCAGGCGCGCCGGCGCCACCAGCCCCCGCCGGTCCAAGCCCATTGAGACGGTCACCGTACCCGCCGCCTTCACCGGGGCGGTTACCCGATCCTTTCAGAGCACCCTGAACATCTGCGCCTTTGTGGTGTTCTTCTCTGTGGTCCTCCAGCTGCTAGCCGCCTGGGGAGCCCTGTCCGCTCTGGCCCAGGCTCTGGGCCTGCTGGGGCTCAGCCCAGAGTGGGCCCGCCGGCTGGTGGCCGGGCTGCTGGAACTGTCCTCCGGGGTGTCCTCCCTCAGCGGTGGCAGCGGCCTTGCCGGCCGGGCCTCCATGGCCGCCTTCATGCTGGGCTGGGCGGGGCTGTCTGTCCACTGCCAGGTACTGTCCTTTCTCCTGGACAGCGGGCTCTCCGCCCGGATCTATCTGGCCGGAAAGCTGTGCCATGGCCTCATCGCCGCCGCCCTCACCTGGCTGGCCACCCAGCTCTTCCCCATCTCCCAGTCCGTGTCCCACTACCTCATCCAGCAGACGGAATCCATCGCCTCCCTGGACTTTTCCACCGCCCTGGCTATCTCCACCTGCGCCGCCTTCGGCTGCTGGCTGTTGTTTACCGCCCTGTGTGCCATGCTGGCAAGAAAAAGGTATGGAAAAATCTCGAATCATCATGTATACTAAAAGCAACCCCAGAGAGAGAAGGAATGGCCATGCTCTTTGAGAAAGATATGGAACCCCGGTGCGCCTACTGCAAGCGGGGCTCCCCCCTGGATGAGGAGACAGTGGTATGCGTCAAGCGGGGGGTGGTGCCCGCCACCGGGTCCTGCCACCGGTTCCGGTATGATCCCCTGAAACGGATCCCGCCCAAGCCGGTGTCCGTGGATTTCTCCCATCTGAAGGAGGAGGATTTTGTGCTGTAATTTTCCCCGGAGGTACGCATCCCCCGGTTGAAAAATCAGAAGAAACCGCCAGCGCTCACAGCAAAAAAGTGAGCGCTGGCGGTTAACTTGTCAAAAAAGCCTCGCAGAGTTCGCGCCCGCAGGCGCAAATCAATCGAAATCTGTTTTCGGCCAGGGCGTGTACCGGGACGAAAACACTTCTTGGCCCACAAACATGCAAGGCGGGGCAAACTTTTCTCCGACGAGTGCGCTGCAGCGGGCCGCAACCTTCCCATCGGAAAAGGCAAAGCCTTTTCCGATGGGACGTTAGTTCCGGTATTTGTCCACGATGGCCTTCATGTCCCCCCAGCGGGACTCCATATCCGCCACCAGCTTGAACTGGGTGCGGCAGCGGTCCAGGTTCTGCCCCGGACGCTGGGTGTGGAAATAGTGGTCTCCCTCCAGATAATCGGTGAGGAAGCGGATACCGCACTCCAGGGTCATGAGCTTGGCCCCCCAGGGCAGGTAGTCCAGCTCCGCCTGGGTAAGAGCTCCGCCGGTCCCTTCCACAAAGGCCTGGGTGTACACCTCGTAGAGGGGCAGGTCAAAGTTGACCTTGGACAGATCCCGCTCATCCTCGGCGCTGTGGTTGGCCCCGAAGCGGATGGAGTCACCGAAGTCGTTGATGGACAGCCCCGGCA
Source organism: Candidatus Enterenecus stercoripullorum (assembly GCA_018716015.1). Taxonomy (GTDB): domain Bacteria; phylum Bacillota; class Clostridia; order Oscillospirales; family Oscillospiraceae; genus Enterenecus; species Enterenecus stercoripullorum. The sequence goes on from DVKM01000025.1 coordinate 31,673, forward strand.
TGACGGTGTCCAGGTCAATGACGCACACACCTTCCCCGCTCTCCCGGTCCATGAGCACGTTGTTCAGCTTGGTGTCGTTGTGGGTGACCCGCAGGGGAAGCTTGCCCTCCCGCAGAGCCTGGAGAGCTATGGAGCAGTCTCCTTCCCGGGCCGTCACAAAGGCCAGCTCAGGCCCTACTTCCTTCACCCGGCCCATGGGGTCGGCGGCCACAGCGGCCTTGAGCAGGGCCAGCCGGTTCTCCGTGTCGTGAAATCGGGGGATGGTCTCATACAGGGTATCGGCGGGGTAATCCTTCAGCATCCGCTGGAAGCGGCCGAAGGCCCGCCCCGAGGCGGCGAACAGCTCCGGAGTTTCAGCGGTCTGAAGGCTGAGGGTGCCCTCAATGAAGGGATACACCCGCCAGGCACGCCCTTCCCCATCAGTGTAAAAACTCTTGCCATCCTTGGTGGGCCACACCGACAAGGTCTCCCGCTCCGGGTCGCCGCCAGCCTGGGAGATACCCCGGGTCAGGTAGGAGGTCACCCCCACAATGTTGGCCATCACCTGCTCGGGGTGATGGAAGGCGGCGGAGCTGATGCGCTGGAGGATGAACCGCCGGCAGGGGTCCTCCCCGGGCTGGGTGTGGACGCAGAATGTGTCGTTGATGTGCCCCGAGCCGTAGCGCACCGCCCCCACCACCTGACCTTTAAAGTCAAAGGCGGCCAGAGCCTCCTGGAGATACTGTTCGGCTTGCGCCATGGCTTACACCTCCCAGAGTTTGTCGGGGTAGAGCCCCCGGGCGGTCATGTCGGCAATGGCCTTCACCACCACAGGCTTGTCCTCCCGGTAGGTGACGCCGTACCACTTATCTGCGCTGCGCAGCACCTTGACCCGGGCCTTGCCCTCGTCCAGCAGCTGGGTGACCACGCTGGGCAGGAAGTACTCCCCCTTCAGGGGATTGTCCTTCAAGGTCTTATCCAGGAAGGTGGGAAAGCGGACCTGAGCCTCGTCCAGAAAGCTGCGGGTGAAGCCCCACAGGTTCATGGACACGATGGTGTCCCCGCTCAGGGCCGTCCAGGTGGCGCCGCCGTCCTCGGTAAAGCGGGCGTTCTCTCCGTCCTTCTCGATCTGGGTGCGCTCGGTGACTTTGACCAGGCAGCCGTCACTGTCCTCCTCGCACACCCCCCGGGCCACGCTGCCGTGCTCGGTGACGGTGTTGCCCAGGCGGTAGCCCACCATGGCAAATTCGTAACAGCCCGGCCGGTCCGGGTGGGTGGACAGGTAGTCATAGATCTTCCGGAACCCCTCGGGGCCGTAGTAATCGTCGGCGTTGACCACGGCAAAGGGACCGTCCACCACGTTCCGGGCGGCCAGCACCGCGTGACAGGTGCCCCAGGGCTTGGCCCGGTCCTGGGGGACGGTGTATCCCTGGGGAATATCGTCCAGCTGCTGATAGACGTATTTCACGTCGATGAACCGGCTGAGCCGGTCGCCGATAGCATGTTTGAATTCCTCTTCGATCTCGTGCTTGATAACAAACACCACCATCTCAAAGCCAGCCCGGCGGGCGTCGTAGATGGAATAGTCGATGATGAGCTGGCCGTGGTTTCCCACCGGGTCAAGCTGCTTGAGTCCGCCGTACCGGCTGCCCATGCCGGCGGCCATCACGATCAAAACAGGCTTCTTCATAGCTGCATCCCTTTCTTCTTATTTCGCCTCTGGACCGGAACGGTTCACCCGTGATAGCCGTCAGGGTTGGCGGACTGCCACTTCCAAGAGGAGGCGCACATCTCCTCAATGCCGTACTGGGCCTGCCAGCCCAGCTCCTCCCAGGCCTTTGTGGGGTCGGCGTAGCATTCGGCGATGTCGCCGGGACGGCGGGGATCGATGACGTAGGGCAGAGTCTTGCCGCAGGCCTTCTCATAGGCGTGGAGCACGTCCAGCACGCTGTATCCCTTGCCAGTGCCCAGGTTACATACAAACAGGCCGCAGTTTTCCGCCAGCTTTTTCAAAGCAGCCACATGCCCCCGGGCCAGATCCACCACATGGATGTAATCCCGCACCCCGGTGCCGTCGGGGGTGGGGTAGTCCCCGCCGTAGACGTGGAGCTTTTCCAGCTTGCCCACCGCCACCTGGGCGATGTAGGGCACCAGGTTGTTGGGAATACCCTTAGGATCCTCGCCGATCAGGCCGGACTCATGGGCTCCAATGGGGTTGAAGTACCGCAGCAGGGCCACGTTCAGGGTGGGGTCGGCAGCGCAGTAGTCGGTGAGGATGCGCTCCAAGAACAGCTTGGTAGTGCCATAGGGGTTGGTGGTGCCCCCGGTGGGGAAATCCTCCCGGATGGGTACGCTGGCCGGGTCGCCGTACACCGTGGCCGAGGATGAGAACACAAAGTTTTTCACCCCATGCCGCCGCATGGCATTGAGCAGCACCAGGGTGTTGACCAGGTTGTTGGTGTAGTACTCCAGGGGCTTGGACACGCTCTCCCCCACCGCCTTCAGCCCGGCGAAATGGATCACCGCGTCAATGCCGGGATAACGGACGAACAGGTCCTCCACCTGCTGGGGGTCGCACAGCTCTGCCTTGACAAAGGGGATGGACCGGCCCACGATCTGCTCCACCCGGCGCACCGCCTCCTCACAGGAGTTGACCAGGTTGTCCGCCACCACAATGTCATAGCCCGCCTGGATCAGCTCCACGCAGGTGTGGCTGCCGATATAGCCGGCGCCGCCGCTCACGAGAATGGACATGGAAAACGCTCCTTTCATTCCTCTTTCCTATGGATTCCGGGCTCAGGCCCGGTGTGCCAACCAGTGGGATGGTATCTGGTTTTCCCCTGAAAAATAGACGATCTCACAAATCGTTTGTAGGATCGTCCGCGCCGCTGCCGGGGCCTGCGGCACCCGGTCTGTGTTTTCCCAGCGCCCCCTGCCCCGCAAGGAATCATTCTATTCTTTCTGTTGATTCATTATATCGGCCAACCCGGTTTTTTGTCAATATACCTGCGCCTTTCTCCCCGGCGCCCCCCTTGACGGTGCTCACCCACACAACATAACGCTTGCCCCTGTGTCAAACAGGGGACAAGTCTCATGTTATCCCCCATATCCTGGAGAGGGCGGGCCGTTACCCAGCGGTCTCCTCCGGCCCGGGAGCTTCTTCCTGCGCCGATTGCCGGTGGATCTTTCGATACTGGGTAGGGGTGACGCCCTCAGCGCTGAGAAAACGCTGGGAGAAATAGCTGGGGGAGGAAAAACCGGTCATACGGGCAATATAGGTTAAGGAAAAGTCTGTCGTACTCAGCAGCTTGCGGCTCTCCTGGAGCCGCAGGGACTGCACATATTTCAGCGGCGAAGTGCCAAATTGCCGGCGGAAGGTATGGACCAGATGATACTTGCTGGTGTGGACCGCCTCAGCCAACTGCTCCAGGGTCAGATTTTCCCGAAAATGCAGGTGGATGAAGTCCCGGGCGGCAGTGGCCCCCCGGCTGGCATTCGCTTGGGGGGTGGGCGTGTTGGCCGCAAGGCCAGTGCCGCGGGTGAGCTGGATCAGCAAAATGCCAAGCAGATTTTGGCAGACGGTTTCAAAGCCCGGCGCCTGCCCCTCTACCTCCCGCAGCATGCTTTGCAGATAGGCGGGAACGTCGGCGGCATACTCGCAGACGTTGGTCATACGGAAGCAGCCGTCCAGCTCCCCGTCCATGGACAACTCCAGCCCCTCCACCCCCACGACGATATACGCCATGGGATAGGAGGGAAGGCTGGTCTCCGTATGCTCCACATTGGGGTTCACGACCACAAGATCCCCCTGGCTGACCGGAAAGACCTGGCTGCGGATCTGGAACTGGCCTTTTCCCCCGACGACACAAAAAATCTCCGTGCAGGCGTGGGTATGCAGTACGCTCTGCCAGTCACCGTCGTACTTCGCCGTGGTGATATAGAGCAGCTTCGCCCTGGGGACGTATGCATGGGCGTCCCGCAGTGCGAGATCATATCGCTTGATGCTCATATTGCCTCCTTTGCGGAAATGGGCGGCAGGATCTGGGAGAGCGTGATCTTTTTTCTATTATAAGGCCAGCCTGACCAAAACACAAGACCGGAAAAATCCCGCTCTTTTTTGGTGATTTCGGCAAAGAATTTAGTCATAATACCTGTGCTCATTATGCACAAAAACAATGAACAAAGATTGTAAAAACCCACGATTCTTGCTCTATGAGCAAGAAATATAAAATTCAGCGCAAGAAAACGGTTGTAAATCCACCGGAAACCCGATATGATGCAGATAGTACTAAAACGGTACGAATCACATGATAATGGAGGAGTAGCTATGAAAAAGATCATTGCCCTGCTGCTGGCCGGCGCCATGGTGTTCGGCCTGGCCGCCTGCGGCGGTACCGGCGACACCACCAGCCAGAACCCCGGCACCAGCGCGAGCCAGGGCTCCGAGGAGAGCGAGACCCCGGCCAGCGACGTCACCATCCAGGTGGCCGCTCTGCTGTCCGCCTATGAGGAGACCTACCCCGGCATGTGGCAGGAGGTGTGCGACGCCTTTACCGCCGAGACCGGCATCCAGGTGGAGCTCACCGTGGACCGCAACCTTGAGGATGTCATCGGCCCGTCCATGCAGGGCGGCGACTACCCCGACGTGGTCCACCTGGCCACCGGGCGTCCGGCGGGTCTGACGGAGCAGTTCATCAATGACAAGCTGATCACCGACATCACCGACGTGCTGTCCATGACCGTTCCCGGTGAGGACGTCACCGTGGGCGACAAGATCATCGAGGGCTTCACCGACAGCTCCGCCACCAACCCCTACGGCGACGGCAAGACTTACCTGGCCCCCATGTTCTACTCCCCCTGCGGCCTGTTCTACAACGCCGGCCTGTTTAAGGAGAAGGGCTGGGAAGTACCCACCACCTGGGACGAGATGTGGGAGCTGGGTGACACCGCTCTGGAAGAGGGCATCTATCTGTTCACCTATCCCCATGCCGGCTACTTTGACGCCTTCCTGTACGCCCTGATGAACGTGGTGGGCGGCCCTGAGTTCTTCAACGCCGCCACCAGCT
>DVKM01000026.1 GCA_018716015.1 Candidatus Enterenecus stercoripullorum
AACGGCACCCCCGAGCAAAAGCAGAAGTATCTGCCCAAGCTGTGTTCCGGCAAGTGGCTGGGCGCTTTCGGCCTGACCGAACCCGGCGCCGGCACCGACGCCCAGGGCCAGCAGACCACCGCCGTGCTGGATGAGAAGGGGGAGAACTGGATCCTCAACGGCTCCAAGATCTTCATCACCAACGCGGGGTATGCCAACGTATTTATCATCATCGCTATCACCGGCACCGTGGAGAAGCGGGGCCGCAAGCAGAAGGAGATCTCCGCCTTCATCGTGGAGCGGAATGACCCCGGCTTCTCCGTGGGCAAGCACGAGAAGAAGATGGGCATCCGCGGCTCCTCCACCTGCGAGCTGATTATGGAGGACTGCGTTATCCCCAAGGATCGCCTGCTGGGCAAGCAAGGCAAGGGCTTTACCATTGCCATGAAGACCCTGGACGGCGGCCGCATCGGCATCGCGGCCCAGGCTCTGGGCATCGGTGAGGGAGCCATTGAGGAGACCATCGCCTACACCAAGGAGCGTGTGCAGTTTGGCAAGCGCATCTCCCAATTCCAGAACACCCAGTTCCAGCTGGCCGATATGCACACCAAGATGCAGGCCTCCAAGTACTTAGTATACGCTGCCGCCATGAAGAAGCAGAGCGGCGAGCCCTATTCCGCCGATGCCGCCATGGCCAAGCTCTTCGCCGCGGAGGCGGCCAGCGACGTGACCCGCCGGGCCGTGCAGCTGTTCGGCGGCTACGGCTACACCCGGGACTATCCCGTGGAGCGCATGATGCGCGACGCCAAGATCACCGAGATCTACGAGGGCACCAGCGAGGTCCAGCGCATGGTCATCTCCGGCGCACTCGGAGTAAAGTAAAAGGAGGAGTGAGCATATGAAAATCATTGTCTGTGTGAAGCAGGTGCCCGACACCTCCGGCAAGGTGGCGGTGAAAGAGGACGGCACCATGGACCGTGCTGCCATGGATACTATTTCCAACCCCGATGATATGAACGCTCTGGAGGCGGCCCTCCAGATCAAGGATGCCAACCCCGATGTGAAGGTGATCGTCCTGTCTATGGGTCCCGCCCCCACCGAGTCTATGCTCCGGGAGTGTCTGGCCATGGGGGCTGACGAGGCGGTGCTGGTCTCCGCCCGGGAGTTCGGCGGCGCGGATACCTACGCCACCTCCTCCACCCTCACCGCGGCCATCCGGAAGATCGGCCTGGAGAAGAATGACGTGGTCTTCTGCGGCCGGCAGGCCATTGACGGCGACACCGCCCAGGTGGGGCCCCAGATCGCCGAGAAGCTGGACATCCCCCAGGTCACCTATGTTACCGCCATTGACTACACCAATGGCGAGCTCACCGTCCGTCGAGAGCTGGAGGACGGCTATATGACCATCAAGGTACACACCCCCTGTTTGCTCACCTGTATCAAGGAGCTGAACACCCCCCGCTATATGAGCGTGGGCGGCATTATGGAGTGCTATTCCAAGCCCTATACCGTGTGGGACTTCAACGCTCTGTCCGACGACCCCACCATTCAGGTGGAGACCGTGGGTCTGAAGGGCTCTCCCACCCAGGTGTACAAGTCCTTCTCCCCTCCGGTGAAGGGCGCGGGCACCATGCTGGAGGGGGCCGACAAGGCTACCTGCGAGCAGCTGGTGTCCATCCTGGGCGAGAAGCACATCATTTGAGGAAAGGAGCGTTTGGATATGGCTTTTAACAGTAAAGACACCGCCGCCTTCAAGGGCGTGTGGGTATTCTGTGAGCAGCGGGACGGCGTCATCCTGGGCACCGGCTACCAGCTGCTCAGCGAGGGCCGCAAGCTGGCCGACGATCTGGGTGTGGAGCTGTGCGGCGTGCTGCTGGGCGACAAGCTCAACGAGGACCATGCCAAGGCCCTGGGCGGCTATGGCGCGGACCGGGTGTACGTCTGTGAGCACCCCCTGCTGAAGGACTACACCACCGACGCCTACACCAAGGTCATCTGCGACCTGGTGGAGGACAAAAAGCCTGAGGTGTTCCTCATCGGCGCCACCAACATCGGCCGGGACCTGGGACCCCGTGTGGCAGCCCGGCTGCACACCGGCCTGACCGCCGACTGTACCCACCTGGACGTGGATGTGGAGAAGTACAAGCAGTTCCTGCGGGAGACCTCCAATGTGGACGTGGACAATACCCGCTTTGAGGAGAACAAGAATCTGAAGGCCACCCGTCCCGCCTTCGGCGGCCACCTGATGGCCACCATCGTGTGCCCGGACTACCGGCCGCAGATGTGCACGGTGCGCCCCGGCGTGATGCAGACCGCCCCTTACAATGAGCAGACTGCCGCCAAGACCGTGCTGGAGCGGGTGGACGTGAAGCTGGACGCCTCCGACATCCATGTGGATCTGGTGGAGATCAAAAAGTCTGCCAAGAAGCTGGTGGATCTGGTGGGCGCTGACGTGGTGGTGAGCGTGGGCCGCGGCATCAGCTCCGACCCCAAGCGGGGCATTGAGATTGCCGAGGAACTGGCCAACGTGCTGGGCGGCGTGGTAGGCGCCTCCCGTGCGGTGGTGGACGCCGGCCTCATCGCCGCCGACCACCAGGTGGGCCAGACTGGCAAGACTGTCCACGCCAAGATCTATGTGGCCCTGGGTATTTCCGGCGCCATTCAGCACCTGGCTGGTATGCAGGATTCCGAGTGCATCATCGCCGTGAATAAGAACGGCTCCGCCCCCATTTTTGACGTGGCCACCTACGGCATCACCGGAGACCTGTTCAAGGTTGGCCCCATGCTCACCGAGGCCATCGCCAAGTACAAAGCGGCGAAAGTCTGAGCACGCCAAAGCAGATTGGATATGATGGGACCGCCGCGGGAACTTTCCCGCGGCGGTCCTGTTTTTTTGTGGGGATAAAATATTTTCACCTGTCTTCCAAGAAATTGTGGATAAAAATGGAAGTGAAATTCTATATCTTGTGCCTATGTCGGGATCTGTCGGTATTTGCGAAAAGAAACCCTTGCGCACCTCACTTTTTTATCCCATACTAGATCGGGAAGAGGGAGAGTGAGGTGAATATGGAACCATGCGGGATCTGTTTCTGAAGTCATTGAGTCTGACGGATGAATCGGGTGTGCAGCGCAGCTACGACTACTACATCACCATCGATGAGATGGAGGTGGGGGCCTACGCCTGCGAGAGCTACGGCATCCGAATCACCCGTCAGGACGGAGGAGAATCAGAGGCGGTACATAACGTGACGTGCAGCATTGCGCGGATTGATGAGCTGTGTGAGCTGGTGCTGGGCAGCGGGGTAACGCCTTTGACCTTACGCGATGTGATCAGCGATTGGCTTTAAGGTTTCACATGGAGGCAGGGGAAAACGATGTTGTCCTGCCTGCAGGGCAAGCTCCGGAGCGGATAGCTCCGGGGCTTTTTCTTATCTAGAGGGTGTGCGGACAGAGTCAAGCAGACTATGTGAGGACGGCAGGGAGGTCCAGTATCTCCTGGGCCAGGGCGTCCGCCGTCTGATAGACTCCTTCGAAATCCACATGGGGATTGTATAGCGCCTCCAGCGCGTCGTGGGCCTCTTTGGCCTGCTCCAGGCCGGACACTGCCTCCGCCTCCAGCGCGTCCACCACCTTCTGGGTGAAGCGCAGCTTGGGCCGGCTGATCTGGCAGGCGTCCGGGTCCAGCATGGCGTCCAGGCGAAGCCGCCGGTAGGAATGACGTGGCCAGGTACGCTCCGGCACACAGGTGACAAAGGCCAGAGACAAGCCGGGGAGGATGAGATGGGCCAGCCGGTCGGGGGCCATGGGATCAGGGCAGGCCACCGCGTCGTGCCCGCTGGCCAGCGCGGCGGTGAGAATGGGGGAGAGCAGATGGTGGGCCAGACCGTACCGGTCGTGCACCTCATATACCCGATTGGCCTGGGCGGATACCGTGTCCCACAGGGTGACATAGCCTTGATGGGTGACGGCGGATAAAAACCGCTGGGACAGCTGGCCGCTGCCGCCGCTGTCCTTTTTCAGCTCCCGGCTGATGATGCCCTTGGCCCGCTTGCCCAACTTCTGCTGCACAGCGGGGGCGGACACAGACTCGTAGATATCTTGGCGCAGTGCCCCCGCCGCCCCCAGGCAGCGGTACACCCGCTTGTAGTGGCCCTGATAGGCGCGGGCGGCGGCCAGCAGCTCCCCCTTGAGGCTCTGGAGCTCTTCCCGACGGTAGAACCGGCTCAGATCCACATAGCGCTCCACCGCGCCGGGGCACTTTGCTTCCACGACATGGGGGGCGGTACCGTCTACCACGGCGGCGGCCAGCTGGGGCAGGATCAGCGCGTCCAGGGAACCGGGGTCGCCGGAGCAGGGGACGGTCACCGTGGCCAGCCCCGCAGCCTGGGCGTGGCGGCCAATCCGTTTCATCAGGGAGGATTTGCCGCACCCGGCGCCCCCCTTGAGTATGTACAGGGCCTGCATCCGATCCGGGTGGGACAGCTCATGGTAGAGGGAATAAAACCCGGAGGGCGTGTTGCCCCCCAGAAAGTATTGGATTTGGGACATGGCCAAGGCCTCCTCACAGGTTAGGTTACAGTACAGTTTATGCGCTCTGGGCTTTTCCGGTTCCCCGGAGGGGAGGACGGGAAACCGCTTTCGCCTTCTTGCCCCACGGGAAAAAAAGACCACCGCCAGGCGTAAACTGGCCTCCCCCCGCAGGGGAAACCTGGGCCCTTCCCCCTTGCAATCCCGGCACTTTTCCGATATAATATTTGGGCTTGTACAAATGCGGCAAAAACCGCCGGATGATAAAGGAAGTGTTTGGATTGAAGTACGATTTTGCCAGCATCGAGCCCAAGTGGCAAAAGCGCTGGGACGAGGCCAAAGTCTATGAGGCCCACAATCACAGCCAGAAGCCCAAGTTCTACGGCCTGGTGGAGTTCCCCTACCCATCTGGCCAGGGGCTCCATGTGGGCCATCCGCGGCCCTATACTGCCATGGACATCGTCACCCGGAAAAAGCGGATGGATGGGTACAATGTACTTTTCCCCATCGGGTTTGACGCCTTTGGCCTGCCTACGGAGAACTACGCCATCAAAAATCACGTCCACCCCGCCAAGGTCACCCATGACAACATCCAGAACTTCACCAAGCAGCTGAAGATGCTGGGCTTCGGCTTTGACTGGGACCGGGTCATCGACACCACTGATCCCAAGTACTACAAGTGGACCCAGTGGATTTTCCTCCAGCTCTACAAGCAAGGCCTGGCCTACAAGGCCACCATGCCGGTGAACTGGTGTACCTCCTGCAAGTGCGTGCTGGCCAATGAGGAAGTAGTGGAGGGGGTGTGCGAGCGGTGCGGCTCCCCGGTCATACGCAAGGAGAAGAGCCAGTGGATGCTGAAGATCACCCAGTATGCCCAGCGGCTCATCGACGATTTGGATGACGTGGACTATATCGAGCGGGTGAAGATCCAGCAGCGCAACTGGATCGGCCGATCCACCGGCGCGGAGGTCACCTTTAAGGCGACCACCGGGGATGACATCGTGGTGTTCACCACCCGGCCGGATACCCTGTTCGGGGCCACCTATATGGTGCTCTCCCCGGAGCATGAGCTCATTCGCAAGTGGCTGGAGGCGGGCCTCATTGCCAATGCCGGCGACGTGGCCGACTATCAGAAGGCCGCCGCCTCCAAGTCCGATCTGGAGCGCACCGAGCTGAACAAGGAAAAGACTGGCGTAAAGCTCTCCGGGGTGGGGGGAATCAACCCTGTCAACGGCAAGGAGATCCCCATCTTCATCTCCGACTATGTGCTGGCCACCTACGGCACCGGGGCCATCATGGCGGTGCCCGCCCACGACGAGAGGGACTGGGAATTTGCCAAGAAGTTCGGCTGTGACATCGTGGAGGTGGTGTCCGGCGGGGAGGATGTGCAGAAGGCCGCCTTCACCGCCAAGGACGAGACGGGCATTCTGGTCAACTCCGACTTTCTCAATGGCATGACCGTTAAGGACGCCATTCCCGCCATCACCCAGTGGCTGGAGGAGAAGGGACTCGGCCGTGCCAAGGTCAACTACAAGCTCCGGGACTGGGTGTTCTCCCGCCAGCGCTACTGGGGGGAGCCTATCCCCATGGTGTGGTGTGACAAGTGCGGCTGGCAGCCCCTGAGCGAGGACCAGCTGCCTCTGCTGCTGCCCGACGTGGCCAGCTACGAGCCCACCGATGACGGGGAATCCCCCCTGAGCAAAATCACCGACTGGGTGAACACCACCTGCCCCTGCTGCGGTGGCCCCGCCCGGCGGGAGACGGACACCATGCCCCAGTGGGCGGGGTCCAGCTGGTACTACCTGCGGTATATGGACCCCCACAACGACAAGGCCCTGGCCAGCAAGGAAGCCCTGGACTACTGGTCCCCGGTGGATTGGTACAATGGGGGCATGGAGCACACTACCCTACACCTGCTCTATTCCCGCTTTTGGCACAAGTTCCTCTATGACATCGGGGTGGTGCCCACCAAGGAGCCCTACCAGAAGCGCACCAGCCATGGCATGATTCTGGGCGAGGGCGGCGAGAAGATGTCCAAGAGCCGGGGCAACGTAGTCAACCCCAACGACATCGTGGCCCAGTACGGGGCGGACACCCTGCGGCTGTATATCATGTTCATCGGCGACTTTGAGCAGGCCGCCGTGTGGAGCGACAACGCAGTGAAGGGCTGCAAGCGCTTTTTGGACAAGGTGTGGAACCTGGCCGAGAGCTGCGACGCCAGCTCGGAGCAGACCAGCGTAAATGCCGCCTCCCTCCACAAGTGCATCAAGAAGGTGGCCGATGACATTGAGAGCATGAAGTTCAACACCGCCATCGCCGCCATGATGACCCTGGTGGGCGAGTTCCAGAAGAACGGCTGCTCCAAGGGGGATCTGAAGGCCCTGTTGGTGATGCTCTCCCCCTTTGCTCCCCACATGGCTGAGGAACTGTGGGAGATGCTGGGCTTCTATACCCAGCTGGGCTTCGCCTGCCAGCAGAGCTGGCCGGAGTACGACCAGAGCAAGACCGTGGCCAGCGAGATCACCATGGCCGTCCAGGTGGGCGGCAAGCTGCGGGGCAGCATCACCGTGGCCGCCGATGCGGACAACGACGCCATTGTGGCCGCAGCGCTGGCAGATGAGAAGGTGCGCCGGTTTACCGACGGCATGACTTTGGTGAAGTCCATCGTGGTGCCCGGCCGGCTGGTGAACCTGATCGTAAAGCCCCAGTAACGCAGACAGACGAAATGCAGGCCAAAACGGGCAGCTGACACAGTTCAGCTGCCCGTTTGCGCGTCTGATCTCTTTTTATATCTTTGCCTGCCGCATTGCCCGCTCTTCCAGAGCCTGAATCCTCCGGCGCACCCCATCCGCCGTCTCCCCAGTGGTGATGTCCCACTCGTCCGCCAGTAGCTTCAGTTCCTCCTCCAGGGCGTCGATGGCCCCGGGAAGGTCCCCGGTGATCTGGCAAATTTGGGCGATGGATTCCAGGCTGTCCACGAACCGGGGCGGCTTTTGCAGCTCCAGGCCCTTGTGGTAGTACTCCTTGGCCTTTTCCCACTGGCAGGAGCGGGCCATGGCGTCCCCCATCTGGAGCCACACGCACCATTCCTCTGGGAAGTCCTGGCACATCTGCTCCCACACCTTCATGGCCTGGTCCCGCTGCCCGGAGTACCACAGCAGCAGCCCCTGGTACAGGGGAGTGCGGAAGGTATGGTCGATGCGGGCGAGCTGCTCCACATACCGCTGTGCCTCCTCAAACCGCCCGTCGTCCATCAGTTGGTCCAGCAGAAACAGGTATCCATGCCAGTTGCCCGGATGCCGCTGTAGGAAGTCCTTGTACCAGTCAATGAGACTGTGATGGTTGGCCCCGTTCCAGTCGGGCAAGCGGCCGCCCATGGCCTCCACCAGTGCGCTGTGGGCCTGCTTCAAATTTTCATCCCGCTCCAGGGCCAGCTTGGCATAGCTGGCCGCCGAGGCCCGGTGTTCTCCGGCCAGGTGGTTGTGCAGGTCGGCCAGCAGTTCGTAGGGCTGGCCATTGTCCGGCTCCCTCCGGGCCTTGTCCAGCAGGAAGGCTTCCTCCCGGGCGGCCACCGCCCGGTCCAGCACCCGCTCATCCCACAGCATATTTTGAATGCGCTCCATCCGGGTGTCGTCGCTCAGGGCGAACAGCTCGTCGATGGTGACCCCAAAGTAGGAGGATAGGGCGGGGAGCAGGGCAATGTCGGGGACGGTGGCGTTGCGTTCCCATTTGCTCACCGCCTGGGGGCTGACCCCCAGTTGCTCCGCCAGGGCCTCCTGGGTGACGCCCCGGGCGGTGCGCAGGACTTTGATTTGGGTTCCAATTTCCATGAAGATTCCTCGCTTTGCTTGATTTCCCGGCCAGGTAAGTTTAGTATAAACTAGATCCGCCGGCTTTTCCAGCGCTTTGTACGTCAGCCCGCTCAAACGGCAGTTGAGTCAGGCAATGGGCGGATTTCAGAGGAAGTAAAAGAAATTTCGGTTGACAAGCGGCAATTTCTTTCATATAATATAAATGTTAATGCCATATTCATGGCCCTTAAAGCATCCTGGATGGAGCCGGATGCCTCGGAGGGAGGGAAATATAGATGTCTGAAATTCATGTCCGCGAGGGCGAATCTCTGGAGAACGCCCTGAAGCGTTTCAAGCGCAGCTGCGCCAAGTCCGGCGTTCTGGCTGAAGTGCGTAAACGTGAGTACTATGACAGCCCCAGCGTCAAGCGCCGCAAGAAGAGCGAGGCCGCCCGGAAGAACCGCAAGAAGTATTATTGAGGACAGGAAAACAGCGTTCCGCATGTTGCGGAACGCTGTTTTTGCGCACAGGTGAAAAGAACGGAGGGAAAGACGGCGGCTGCGCAGAGGATTCAGGAGGGGCCAAAGATTTCCTCTAGACAGCCCTCCACCTCGGGGCCGGGCAGCAGGGCCGCCGCCAGCCCCAAGCGCTGGGCCACACTCAGCTTCTCCCGGATGGAACGGGATGTGTCGAAAAGCACGAAATGGGCTTGGCCCCCAGGGGCCATGTAGGTGTAGTAGTGGGCGCACAGCCCCCGGTCGAAGAATACCGCCGGCTCCAGGCGGTGGAGCTGTTCTTCCAGGGTGGCCTGGGTCAGGGGAGCACCCCGGCCGACGGCGGGCAGCAGGAAGTCCTCCCGCACCCATTCCACCGCAAGAGCCAGCCGCTCCGGGGGATAGTGGCCCAGGGCGGCGCGCAGCCGCCGCTCCAGGGTGCCCGAAGTGAGGCAAGAAGGGATGAGGATCCGTGCGGTGCTGGCGTGGGGGGCATAGGCCTCCGGCACATAGAGCTTCCAGCCCTGGCTGGCGCAGTTGTGGGAGAGAATATCCACCATCCGGGGCAGGCAGCCGGTGGGCGGGCCCTCAAAGTCGCACACCACGCCGTGGAACCCCCGGCGCCGGCACTCTCCCAGGATCTGACGGCAGCAGCCGGTGGGGTCGCCCTGGCCGTCAAAGTCCCGGCAGTCCACCATCATCAGCCCGCCCCGGAGGGAGGCGGGCAGCTGGATGCCCAGCAGCCGGGGCCCGCTTCCGATGCGGTAGGCCATATGGGCCGGTGTGAGACCAAATTGTCCGCCGCGGCTTTCCTGTCCGGCGGGGAGGGCCAGCAGCAGTTCTTCCATTGAAATACCCCCTCTTGTGAGTTGTGGTGAAGTGTGGTATGATAGCCAACGTGAAAGGGTTTGCCCCGGCGGACGAGGCTGACGCAATGAGTTCCCTATTATATATGCCCGTCCCAGGGAGAATAGAAGGTGTGACATGGCATTATTCCGGGCCGGATTCCTGGCCGACGACATCTATCAGATTACCGGTCAGGCTCTGAAGCGGCGGGGGATCCGGCTGCTGCTGGCCGACTTGGACAATACCCTGGTACCCTATGGCGTACCGCTCCCGGACGAGAAGCTCAAGGCGTGGCGGGACGAGCTGGCTGCCCATGGGGTGAGCTTGTTTATCCTGTCCAACAACCGCCATGAGAGCCGCCCCCGGACCTTTGCCCAGGAGTTGGACGTGCCCTACATCGGCCACGCCGGCAAGCCCAAGACCGCCTCCTTTTACGCGGCCATGGAGCGGATGGGGGTGGCGCCGGAGCAGACCGCCCTCGTGGGCGACCAGATCTTTACCGACGTGATGGGGGGTAACCGGGCGGGGGTGGCCACCATTTTGGTCAAGCCCATCCGTCTGGCGGGCAATCCGGGGCGGTATCTCCGGTATGCCGTGGAGGTGCCCTTACGGCTGTTGTCCCATGGAGGAGAGAAGCTATGAGTGCAAAATTTGGCCCGGCGGGAAACGCTGAAAATTTTCCCTACAAGTCCTCGGCGGACGCCCCCAGGTGGCTCAAGGAGCTGGGGCTGGACTGCTATGAGTACCAGTGCGGCAAGGGGGTTCATGTGGGGGAGGAGACAGCCCGGAAGGTGGGGCTGGCGGCCCGGGGAAATGGCATCGCCCTGTCCTTACACGCCCCCTACTTCATCAACCTGGCCAATCCCGACCCCGAGGCCCTGGAAAAGACCATCGGCTACATCACCGGGGCCTGCCTGGTGGCAGACTGGATGGGCGCAACCCGGGTGGTCATCCATTCCGGCGCTTTGATGAAGCGCACCAGAAGAGAGGCCCTGGACATTGCCCTGAAGTCCCTCCGGGAGGTCGTCCGGGCCTGCGACGGCGCGGGCTTTGGCCACATCACCCTGTGCCCGGAGACCATGGGCAAGCTGGGCCAGCTGGGGGACCTGGACGAGGTGCTGGAGCTGTGCTGTGTGGACCAGCGGCTGGTGCCCTGTGTGGACTTCGGCCACCTGTACGCTAGAACGCTGGGAGAGCTGGATGGGGAGCAGGCCATGGAGCGGATGCTGGAGCGCATGAAAGAGGTGCTTGGAGAGGAACGGGCCAGAGTGTTTCACAGCCACTTCTCCCACATCGAGTTTACCCCCAAGGGGGGAGAGAAGTGCCACCGCACCTTTGCTGACGACGGGGGCTTTGGGCCCGCCTGGGAGCCGCTGGCTGCCGCCGTGGCCAGAAGGGGCTGGAGCCCCATCTTTATCTGCGAAAGCGCGGGCACCCAGGCGGAGGACGCCCTGAGCATGAAGCAAATTTATCAGAGCTTTTGCTGATAATCAAAATAAGGACAGGTTCAGACGGCAGGAAGGATGACGCTGAATACCGGTTCATTCAAGTTTATAGAAAAGAGGCAGATGATCATGAATCACTTTGAAAAAATTGCGGCCCAGCTTGTCGAGCAGAATCTGGACGCTATGCTGGTCACCTCCGTCCCTGGGGAGTTCTATGCCGCGGGGTTCCATGGCGAGGGCATGGTGGTCATTACCCCCGGTGAGACCTGGTACTATACCGATTCCCGGTACATTGAAGTGGCCCAGCAGCAGGTGACCGGCGCTCATGTGGCCATGATCCGCACCGGACAGACCTACCGGCAGCTGGCCCAGGAGATTGTGGCGGACAAGGGCATTGAGCGTATGGGCTTTGAGGACCAGTACATGTCCGTGGCCGAGTATAACCTGTGGAAGGATGGAGTTACCGCCCAGCTGGTGCCCGCCTCTGAGATTCTGAACCTGCTGCGTATGGTGAAGGACCAGGGGGAGCTGGCGGTGATGAGAGAGGCCCAGCGGGTCACCGACGAGGCCTTCACCGAGATCCTCAACTACATCAAGCCTGGGGTGGCCGAGTGCGAGATCGCCGCCCAGCTGACCTATATCATGGCCAGCAAGGGGGCGGAGCGCAACTCCTTCGACCCCATCGTGGCCTGCGGTACAAACGGCTCCAAACCCCACGCAGTGCCCGGCAAGGACTTGATCCAGCCCGGACAGTTCGTCACCATGGACTTCGGCTGCGTGGTGGGAGGCTATTGCTCTGACATGACCCGCACCGTGGCGGTAGGGCAGCCCACGGATGAGATGAAATTGGTCTATGACACCGTGCTCAAGGCCCAACTAGCGGGCATCGCTGCCGCCCATGGGGGCGTGACCGGCGCGGAAGTGCATAACGCCGGGGCCAAGGTCATCGCCGAGGCAGGGTACGGAGCGTATTTCGGACATGGATTCGGCCACTCCCTGGGTATTGAGATCCACGAGAACCCCCGTTTTTCTCCCCTGTGGGACAAGGTGATCCCCTCGGGGGCCTGTCTGTCCGCCGAGCCCGGAATCTACCTGCCGGGCAAGTTCGGCGTGCGCATCGAGGACGTGATCATGCTCACCGACGACGGCTGCATTGACATCACTAACTCCCCCAAGGAGCTGATCGTTCTGTAATCCGGTAAACAAGGAAAAACCCTTGCAAATAAAAGAAAAATAGGGTATAATATAGCGATTCAATTCTGATTATTCAAAACATTTGAGTACTGGAGGAAGATACCAATGGCAATGATCACAGCGGGCGATTTTCGCAATGGCGTGACCTTTGAAATGGACGGAAAGGTGATGCAGGTGGTGGAGTTCCAGCACGTCAAGCCAGGCAAGGGCGCGGCTTTCGTGCGTACCAAGATGAAGAACGTCATCACCGGCGCTGTCACCGAGACCTCTTTTAACCCCACCGCCAAGTTTGAGCAGGCCTTCGTGGACCGCAAAGAGATGGAGTACAGCTACAACGACGGCGACCTGTATTACTTCATGGACATGGAGTCCTACGAGATGACCCCCATCAATAAGGACGTGCTGGGGGACAACTTCAAGTTCGTCAAGGAGAATATGCCCTGCAAGATCATGTCCTACAAGGGCAGCGTGTTCGGGGTGGAGCCCCCCAACTTTGTGGAGCTGGAGGTCACCCAGACTGATCCCGGCTTCAAGGGCGACACCGCCACCAATGTCACCAAGCCCGCCACTTTGGAGACCGGCGCTGAGATCAAGGTGCCCCTGTTCATCAACCCCGGCGACAAGATCAGGATCGACACCCGCACCGGGGAGTACCTGGAGCGGTGTAAGAATTAAGCGCGGAGCCGTTGCGAGCAGCCCGGGTGGACCGAAGTGAGGAATACAAACCAGGGAAGGGGCGCGGCCCCGACCGTTTGTGTTCCGAATCGGAGGGAAGCCGGGCGTCGGGAGCAGGCACAGCGTGAGAGGAAAGCACGGAGCCGTTGCGAGCAGCCTGGATGGGTACCGGGCCATACGCGTACAAGAAAAAGGAGAAACGTCATGACTATTTCTGAGAAAGTTGCTTATATCCAGGGCCTGTACGACGGCATGGGGCTGGACAAGACCGGGTCCGGCGAGGCGAAGATCCTGGGTGAGATGCTGGATGTACTCAAGGAGATCGGCGATCAGCTGGAGCATGTGGACGCCACCCTGGACGAGTTCGGCGAGGAGATTGACGCCATTTCCGATGACCTGTCCGATGTGGAGGAAGAGGTATTCGGAGATGATGAGGAGGACGACGGGGATGAGGGGCTGGAGGAAGACTTCTTCGAGATCGCCTGTCCCAACTGCGGGGAGGATCTGGTCATCGACGACGATGTGCTGGAGGAGGGAACCGTGGACTGTCCTGCCTGCGGTCAGAAGTTCGCCCTCTCCTTCGGGGAAGAGGAGAAGGAGTGCGGGGGCGGCTGCTGCTGCGGCAAAGAGGACGAGGAGTAAATACCGTGAAGATAAAAAATGCCGGACTCGTAAGAGTCCGGCATTTTTTATCTTCTGAAGGCCCGGAGTTCTGGTGGTGGCCCAGGCTGGCACAGCCGCCTGCTTTTGTGTCAGCGCCCTCCGGTCAGCCCCATATAGGGGTACCGGTCCTGGAGCCGCTGGTCGGGAAAGCGCTCGTCCAGAAAGACCTGGACCGGATTGGAGGCGGGGATGGCTTCCTGCCGCTGGTGCATGCGGATGAGAGCCGCTGCGGAAACGGCGGTGCTGACCAGGAGAAAGGCGGCCAGCAAACCGGTGAGTACCCGGGTACGGCCCCGCTGAATCCGGTCGATCCACACGATAAACCCAGGAAGTACCACCCGAACCCAGGCGACTGCGGCCAGCCCCCAGAGCAGGCAGAATACCAGGTTGATCCGGCCGTTGAGGTTGAAGGGAAGATGGCTGTAATCCCAAAAGTAGGCCCCAAAGGCCCATTCCTGGAACCAGGAGCACAGGTACTCATATCCGCCGCCCAGCAGGGAGCCGGCGAAAAACACAACTAGGTTATTCTGTCCCTGCAGAGGGTGGAGTGCCAGGGTAAGTACCACTGCGCCCAGTCCCCACACCAGGCTAAAGGGGCCCCAGAGCAGGCTGCTGCGACTGACCAGCTCGCCCCGGGTGACGGCCCAGAAGACCACCTCGATGAGATCGCCCAGAAAGCTGGAGAGGAGAAACAGCCAGAACAGGCGGAACAGAGTGATCTGTTTCGCCGCGGCGTTCTGGCCTTCCCGCAGGACTTCCACCGCCGCATTGGATTTTGACATGGGGTATCACACTCCTATCGGATAAACTCTATCCTACCATACCTGTCGAAAAAAACGATAAATAACAGATAAAGATTTCTTTAAGATTTCAAAAGCCTCGCAGCGCCGCCCGCCCGCTCATTGCGGGTGGGCGGCGCTGTCTGTACAGGCTGAAGGGGATTACTCGCTTCTCAGGGCCTCCACTGGGTCCTTCCGGGCCGCCACCTTGGCGGGGATGAGCCCAGCAATAATGGTGAGCAGGGCACTGATGACCACCAGGATGACGCCTCCCGCAACGGGCAGCGCTGCCTTCAGCCCGGCCAGGCCGGTGAGGCGGAGCAAAATGGCATTGATGGGGATGGTGAGCAGCAGGGTCACGCCAATTCCGATCAGACCGGCGCCCAGGCCCACGATGAGGGTCTCGGCGTTGAACACCCGGGAGATGTCCCGCTTGGAGGCGCCCACTGCCCGGAGAATGCCGATCTCCTTGGTGCGCTCCAGCACGGAGATATAGGTGATGATACCGATCATGATGGAGGATACCACCAGGGAGATGGATACAAAGGCGATGAGCAGATAGCTGATGCCGCTGATGATGTCGGTGATGGAACTCATGAGCAGCGCCACATAGTCGGTGTAGGTGATCTGGTCCTCCTCGTTCTCTACCTGGGCGTTGTACTGGTCAATGAGCTGGGCGATGGTATCCTTGTCCGCGAAGGTATCCGCATACAGGCTGATAGTGTCCGGGCTGTCCAGGTCCACATAGCCCATGAGATCCAGGTTGTCCTCATAGGTGGACTCGGACACCGTGGGGGGCATATAGGTGTCGTAGAGGTAGAGCAGCTGCGCTTGGGTCAGACCACCGGAAGAAGTATCCTCCACCGGGCCCTGGGCCAGGGCCAGATCCAGCATTCCGGACAGCTGCGCGGTACTCAGGGCGGACATCCGCTGGGCCACGGCCTGGGCATACTGCTGCCGCACCTGGGCCGCCAGGGCCTCTTTCACCTGGGCAAACAACTCCTCATCGCTCATCTCGTCGATGTAGGAGGTGATGGTGTTCGCGTCCACCCCCATCTCGCCGGCGTACTGCTGGGTGATCATGGCCACGATATCCTCCCGGGCAAGGCCGGACATTTGCTGGTCCACCACCTGCTGGATATAGTCCTCGTCCGCCTGGCCGGCGGCGTCCACATAGACGTCGGCCTTTACCTCGTCGTCGATAAGGCCGGAAAGGTACTCGGTGATGCTGGCGATCTTCTCCTCGGCAGAGGGCTCCACCTCGTCGCCGGTGGCGAAGGGCAGGCCGGTGATCACGTCCACATCCGGGTTGGCCAGCTGGTCCTGGACCACGTCGGAGGCCAGGGTGGCCTCAATGGCATAGCTGGTCAGGGCGCTGGTGTAGCCCACGCTGCCTGCGGTGATGGGAGAGGACAGAGAGGCGTTCTCCCCGGGCCGGGCGATGCCCACCACCTTCAGGGGGATGCCCACGTCCTCGCTGTTGTACAAAAGCTCGATGCCCGACTGGGTGGCGGACAGGTTCAAATAAGCATCCACGGGCTCTGAGTATTGGTAGGACTCCGCCGGGAGGATGAGCTTGAAGGTGGTCTGGCACAACTCTTCATAGGACCAGGAGACCGGGGTGGTGTCCACCTCCTGGCCGTTTTGCAGGGCGGTGAGGGTATCCTCCATGTCCGCCTGGGACATTAGCCCTAAAGCGTAGAGCATCAGATCGGAGATCTCGTTGTTCTCGTCCACAAAGAGGATGACTTCGTCGTAGCTTTCCGGCCAGCTGCCGTAAAGCAGGTCATAGTTTTCCTGCACCTGGGGGTCGATAAGCTCGCCGTTTTCCCCGGGCATGAGTTCGTCCCACACGTCCATGCTCTCGTACATGGAGCCCATGGAATCAAAGTAGGAGGAGTAGTCCCCGCCGTACATGGAGGACATGGCCTGCTGCATCAAGCTGGTGATGTCGCTCTTGACGATGTCCCCACCGGCGTCCTCGTTGTAGATATCAAACTGGAAGTCATAGCCGTACCGGATGGCGGCTAGATCGGCGATACCGCCGCCGCCCTGGTCCAGATACGCCTTGAAGGCGGTCAGGTTGTTGGTGACGGTCTCCGCATTGAGCATGGCGTCCATCAGGTCGTACATGACGGTGGAGGAGTAGACCCGGTCCTCCTCCCGGTTTTCCAGATCCTCCGAATCGCCTGCATGCCCGGCGCCCATGAGAGAGGTGAGCATGGCGGTCATGTCCACGCTCTCGGCCTGGATGGTGATGGGGTAGCTGGACAGGGTGTCCTCCTGCACCTGGTTGATATAGGTGTTGATACCCGAGGACAGGGCCAGAATCAGGGCGATGCCGATGATGCCGATGGAGCCGGCAAAGCTGGTGAGCACCGTGCGGCCTTTCTTGGTCATCAGGTTGTTCAGGGATAGGGACAGGGCGGTGAGGAAGGACATGGAGGTCTTCTGCCCCTTGGCCTGGCGCACTCGTTTTTCCCTGGCGGGGGGTTCCTGGCCGGCGTGGTAGGGATTGGAATCGTCGATGACCCTGCCGTCCTTTAACTTGATGATCCGGGTGGAATAGGACTGGGCCAGCTCCGGGTTGTGGGTGACCATGATGACCAGACGGTCCTTGGCAACTTCCTTAAGCAGGGCCATGACCTGCACCGAGGTCTCGCTGTCCAAAGCCCCCGTGGGCTCATCGGCCAGCAGGATGTCCGGGTCGTTGATCAGGGCCCGGGCGATGGCCACCCGCTGCATCTGCCCGCCGGACATCTGGTTGGGCTTTTTATTCATCTGGTCGGCCAGTCCCACCTTTTCCAGGGCCTCCTTAGCCCGACGGTGGCGCTCGGCCTTGGACACCCCCGACAGGGTGAGGGCCAGTTCCACATTGGCCAGCACTGTCTGGTGGGGAATCAGGTTATAGCTCTGGAAGACAAAACCGATGGAGTGGTTGCGGTAGGCGTCCCAGTCCCGGTCCTTGTACTGCTTGGTGGACCGGCCGTTGATGATAAGGTCGCCGCTGGTGTATCGGTCCAGACCGCCGATGATGTTCAGCGTGGTGGTCTTGCCGCAGCCCGAGGGACCCAGGATGGAGACGAATTCGTTCTCTCGGAATTCCAGGTCAATGCCCCGCAGGGCCTCCACCACGTTGTCGCCCATCACATAATTTTTCTTGATTTGAGATAATTTTAGCATGGAATGGATCTCCTTCAGTTGAGACTTCAATCCGGTGACAGAATCCAGCCGCCGGAAATAAGCGGCACAGCCGAAGCCACACTGCAACAGACATGCAGATGTATTCAGCAGACATTATCATAGCCTGAGCCGGGACGGCTGTCAAGAAACAGGGAGAAAAGATTGACAAAATGTTTATAAAAGGCGCAGTCGATTTACAGGGAAGAAGGAAAAACCGGTCCCCCTGGGAGGAACCGGCTGGTGGAGCGCGGTGGATCACCGCCGTCTTCGCCCGGATAGGGCGAAGCCCAAAAAGGTGCCGCACAGCCCGCCCACGATGTGGGTGAGCTGGGAGACGTTATCATTCACGAAGATGGCGTCCCACAGTTCGCCCCCCAGGTAGAAGATGGCCACCAGAATCAGAGTGGTGGGGATAACGCCGTTGCGCACGCCGCCAAAGGAGGACAGCAGGATCATCATGAACACGATACCCGAGGCCCCCAGCAGGGCGGTGCCGGGGAAGAAGGCGAACTGCACCAATCCGGACACCAGGGCGGTGAATAAAATGGCCCAGAACACGTTCCAGCTGCCAAACCGGTCTTCCAGGTTGGGACCCAGTACCAGGATGAGCACCATATTGGAGATGTAGTGGCCATAGCCGCTGTGGCCCAGCACATGCCCGAAGAACCGCACCCAGGCCAGGGGATCGGCCAGGGAGCAGCAGTAGACGGAGAACAGGTGGCTGGTGGTCCAGCCGTCGGTGACGTTGCCCAAAATCAGGGCCAGCAGGGCCAGCAGGGCAAAGGTCAAGGACACCGGCGCGTTATAGGAAATTTTCAGGGTAGGACGTTTCACGCTTGCTCACCTCGGTGTATGATTGAAAGGTTTCTGGCGGTATTATACCCGATTCGGCGGGAAAAGGGAAGGGGGGAAAGGGGCGGCCCCGCCCCACGCGATATTTTTTGCCCTGCTGCGGTACAATAAAGCCAGACCACACGAGGAGGTGTATACCGTGAAAAAGAAAATCACTGTACAAGGCATCCGGAACTTTCAAGCCTACCTGCGCCAG
>DVKM01000027.1 GCA_018716015.1 Candidatus Enterenecus stercoripullorum
AGAAAAGGCGGTACGCTACCCCTCCACGGGGCGCATACCGCCTTTTCTTGTTATCCAGCCCTCCGGCTGTATCGGTTGAGCAAAAGTCAGCGTGGGATTGATGTGGTATCTTTATCTAAGTGAACCCCCCGACTCCCATTTCTGCACCGCTTGGCGGGTGACCCCCACCAGATTGGCCAGTTCCTCCTGGGACAGCCCGGCCTTTCGCCGGAGCGCATAGAGCCGCTGAGAAAATTCCATGTGGATTGACCTCCTGGGATGGATTGTGCCCGGGGACCGGGCCGTGCTCAGGATAGCAAAAAGCGATTGACTTGGCAACCAACAACCGTCTGCAATGTGACAACCGACAGTTGCAATGTGCAAAACAGGGGTATTTTGCCGTTTTATCAGCAAAATACCCCTGTTCAGTGGCAAACGTTCCAGCTATGATCCGAAGCAGGCGGCGGACCGCCTCAGACGGCTTAGAACGCGTGGCCGATGTCGGTGCGCATGTGTAGATCCTGGAAGGAGATGTGCCTGGCCGCGTCGTAGGCGGCGGCGATGGCCTCATCCAGGGTGGGAGCGGTGGCGGTGACGCCCAACACCCGGCCACCGTTGGTGAGATACTCCCCGTCGGGACCCAGCTTGGTGCCTGCGTGGAACACCGTGGCCGCCTTGCCCGCCTCCTCCAGGCCGGAGATGGGATAGCCCTTCTGGTAGTCCAGGGGATAGCCGCCGGAGGCCAGCACCACGATACAACCGGCCTCGTTCTTCCAGCGGATGTCCAGCCGGTCCAGGGTGCCCTCCACGCAGGCCTGGAGGATGTCCATCAGGTCGGTGTCCAGCAGGGACAGCACCACCTGGCACTCCGGGTCGCCGAAGCGGGCGTTGTACTCCACCACCTTGGGGCCGTCAGGGGTGAGCATCAGGCCGAAGTAGAGCACCCCCTGGAAGGGGCGGCCCTCGGCGCGCAGCGCGTCAATGGTGGGCTGGAAGATCTCTTCCATGCACCGCCGGGCAATCTCTGGGGTGTACTGGGGCGGGGGGGAGATGGCCCCCATGCCGCCGGTGTTGGGGCCGCGGTTGCCGTCGTAGGCCCGCTTGTGGTCCTGGCTGGCGGGCATGGGCACCACAGTTTTGCCATCGGTGAAGGCCAGCACTGTCACCTCGGGGCCGGTCATGCACTCCTCGATGACCACAGTGGAGCCGGAAGCGCCAAACTTGTGGTCAGCCATCATCTCCCGGGCGGCCTGCTTGGCCTCGTCCACGGTGGCGGCCACCACCACCCCTTTGCCCAGGGCCAGACCGTCCACCTTGACCACGATGGGGGCGCCCTGCGCCTCGATGTAGGCCAGGGCCTTGTCAAGCTCTGTAAAGGTCTGATACTTGGCGGTGGGAATGTGGTATTTTTTCATCAATTCCTTGGAAAAGGCCTTACTGGCCTCGAGGATGGCGGCGTTGGCCCGGGGGCCGAAGGCGGGGATGCCGGCGGCCTCCATGGCGTCCACCATGCCCAGGGCCAGGGGGTCGTCGGGGGCCACCATGACGAAATCCATGGCGTTGTCCCTGGCCCACGCCACCATGCCGTCCACATCGGTTGCCTTGACGTCCACGCACTGGGCCACATGGGCGATGCCCGCGTTGCCGGGGGCGCAGTAGAGCTCAGTGACCTTGGGGGACTGGGCCAGCTTCCAGCAGATGGCGTGCTCCCGTCCGCCGCCACCCACAACTAATACTTTCATGCGAAAAACCTCGTTTCGGAAATTCCCGCCCCAGGCGGAAAAGTTAAATCATTTTTCAGGATATTCATTCTCCGGAAAAAACCACGACCCGCGCCGCGGGGCGCGAAACAGGGGGGATCGGGCCAAGCCGTCGGCTCAGCCGGCACACGGGCCCGTATCCAGGGGATGTTGAATCCCCCCTGGAAGCCTTTAGTGGTGGAACAGCCTCATCCCGGTAAAGCACATCACCATGCCATACTTATCCGCCGTCTCGATGACGTTGTCATCCCGGATGGAGCCGCCGGGCTGGGCGATATACTGCACGCCGGACTTGTGGGCCCGCTCGATATTGTCTCCAAAGGGGAAGAAGGCGTCGGAACCCAGGCTGACGCCTCTCATGGTGGCGATCCAGGCCTTCTTTTCCTCGGGGGTGAGGGGCTCAGGTTTGACTTTGAAGGTCTCCTGCCACACACCGTCGGCCAGCACATCCTCCCACTCGTCGGAGATGTACACGTCGATGGCGTTGTCCCGGTTGGGGCGGCGGATGCCGTCCACGAACTGCAGGCCCAGCACCTTGGGATGCTGGCGGAGCATCCAGTTGTCCGCTTTGCTGCCTGCCAGGCGGGTGCAGTGGATGCGGCTTTGCTGTCCAGCGCCCACACCGATGGTCTGGCCATTTTTCACATAGCACACCGAGTTGGACTGGGTGTACTTCAAGGTGATGAGGGCCAGGAGCAGATCGTGCTTGGCCTGCTGGGGCAGGTCCTTACTTTTGGTGACAATGTTGCTCAGCAGTTCTTCATTGATCTCAAAATTGTTGTAGCCCTGCTGGAAGGTGATGCCGTAGATGTGGCGCAGCTCAATGGGGGCGGGCTCATAGCCGGGGTCGATCTGTACCACATTGTAGTTGCCCTTTTTCTTGGTTTTGAGGATTTCCAGGGCGGCGTTGGTGTAGCCGGGGGCGATGACGCCGTCGGACACCTCCATGGCCAGGAAGCGGGCGGTGGGCTCGTCGCAGATCTCGCTCAGGGCGGCCCAGTCGCCGTAGGAGCACAGCCGGTCCGCGCCTCGGGCTTTGATGTAGGCCCGGGCAATGGGGGAGGTGTCACAGCCGTCAGCAAAGTAGATCTGCTTTTCCACGTCGGTCAGCTCGGTACCCAGGGCGGCGCCGGCGGGGGAGACGTGCTTGAAGGAGGCTGCGCAGGCAAGGCCGGTGGCCTTCTTCAGCGCCTTGACCAGCTGCCAGGAGTTGAGCGCATCCATAAAGTTGATATAGCCCGGCTTGCCGTTCAGAACCGTGAGGGGCAGCTCGCCCTGCTGCATGAAGATCCGGGCGGGTTTCTGATTGGGGTTACAGCCGTACTTCAGTTCCAGCTCTTTCATAAAAGGACACTCCTTGTGTAAAATTTGGTGGAGCAATGGGATTACTTATGCTTGTTGAGGATCACCGTGTCCATCTCGTCGGTGGACAGGTCCCGGTAGCAGACGTAAAGGGAGACCTTGTTGTCCTCGTTCAGGTGGGACCAGATCTCACCGGCCAGGGTCTTGGCGTCGGGAGCGGTGATGGCCACCCGGCGGGGCTCCCCCTCAAAGGAGGGCAGGGGATCGGCGTTTTCTTGGTAGGTGTGGATGAACCGACCCTCTCCGGCGGGGGGGGCGTCGTACTCATAGAAGTAGCGCAGGTTGCAGTCGGGGTTGCCGTCGGCGGACTTGAGGATGGACAGTTTAAAGCTGCCGTCCGGGGAGAGCAGACCGGAGATGCGGGGAGTGTAGTTGGGGGGATCGGGCTCAAAGCAGCGGGTGCGCAGGGCGGAGTTGAAGGTGCGCCCCTGCAGCAGGCAGTCCCGGATGGTGTCGGTCTGATCCCCATTGGTGACCACCATCCCCCGTCCGGAGACGCGCACCGGGTGATAGATGATGAGGGACGGGTCGGTCATCTTGGACTCGTCATAAGCGCGGGTGCGGATACCGTCCTCGGTGGCCTCAAAGACCCGGTTGCGGCTGTTCTCGCTGCGGCCCATGATAAAGTAGGCGACCACGGCGCGGGTATTGTCGGCGGACCGGCCCAGCAGGATGCCCCGGCCGGGGTAGGGATGGGCGCTGAGAAGCGCATTGAGATCAAGAATCTTCATGGTTATCCTCCTCGTTTGAATCAAAAAAGGGCGCACCGGAACAAGGTGCGCCCAGACGGTCGGCATGTTTCCCGCTATACTCCATGTGGTTGCCCCACTTCCGTCAGTCATATAGCTGGTATCCACTATATCATGCTCCGCCCAAGCGTGTCAAGGCCGGGGCGGCAGGATGTGAACCGTGCGGCCCTCCACCCGCAGCCGGTCTTGACAAAACAGGGCCACGGCCTGGGGCAGAATGGCCCATTCCGCCTGCTCCATCACCCGGCGCTGGAGGGCTTCTGGGGTATCTCCCTCCAGAATGTCCACCGCCTTTTGCAGCACGATGGGGCCGCCGTCGCACTCCTCGCTGACAAAGTGCACCGTGGCGCCGGTGACCTTGACGCCGTACTCCAGAGCCTTTTCATGGACATGGAGCCCATAGCACCCCTCGCCGCAGAAGGAGGGGATGAGAGAGGGGTGGACGTTGAGAATGGCGTTGGGGAAGGCCTGCACCATCTCCCCGGTGAGGATGACCATGAACCCGGCCAGCACCACCAGGTCAATGTCCAGCTTCCCCAGCTTGTCCACCAGGGCGGCGGTCATGGCCTGGCTGGAGGGGTAGTCCTTCCGGGCCACCACATAGCCGGGGATGCCGGCCTTGGCCGCCCGCTCCAGGGCAAGGATTCCCGGCTTAGAGGCGATGACGGCGCAGATCTTGCCGCCCCTCAGCGCTCCCCGGGCCTGGGCGTCGATGAGGGCTTGAAGGTTGGTGCCGCCCCCGGACACCAGTACCGCAATGCGCTTGCTCATACCAGCTCCACGCCTCCGTTGCCCGGGACCACGCTACCCACCTGCCAGGCGGACTGGTCGGCGGCGCGCAGTAGCTCCAGGGCTGTTCCGGCCTGCGCGGCGGGGAGGGCCAGCACCATGCCCAGGCCCATGTTGAAGGTGTTGTACATATCCCGCTCCGGGATGTTTCCCGCCTTCTGAATCACATCGAAGATGGCCGGGCGAGGGAAGGTATCCAGCTGAATGCGGGCGGTGAGGTCCTCCCGCATCATCCGGGGCACATTTTCATAGAAGCCGCCGCCGGTAATGTGGCTGATGGCGTGGATGTCCACGCCGCCCTCCAGCAGGGCCTTCACGGCCTTAACATAGATGCGGGTGGGGGTGAGTAGGGCCTGGCCTAAGCTGACACCGCCCAGCTCCTCCCGAGGGGAGGTCAGATCAGCGTGCTCCACGTCCAGCACCTTGCGCACCAGGGAGAAGCCATTGGAGTGGACCCCGGTGGAGCCCAGACCGATAAGTACATCTCCGTCCGCCAGGCGGCTGCCGTCGATGATCTTCTCCTCGTCCACCATGCCCACGGCAAAACCGGCCAGGTCGTAGTCGTTGTCGGCCATCATACCCGGGTGCTCGGCGGTCTCGCCCCCCACCAGGGCGCAGCCCGCCTGGCGGCAGCCCTCGGCCACCCCCTCCACAATGCTGGCGATCCGGGTGGGATAGTTCTTGCCGCAGGCGATGTAGTCCAGGAAGAACAGGGGAGTGGCCCCGCCGCACACGATATCGTTGACGCACATGGCCACGCAGTCGATGCCGATGGTGTTGTGCTGGTCCAGCAGCATGGCGATCTTCAACTTGGTGCCTACCCCGTCGGTGCCGGACACCAGCACCGGCTTTTTCATCCCCACAAGGTCGGGGGCGAACAGGCCGCCAAAACCGCCCAGAGCGCCCATGACCCCGGGGGTATAGGTGGACTCTACCATGGGCTTGATGCGCTCCACCGCCTCATATCCGGCGGTGACGTCCACACCGGCGGCGGCGTAAGATTCCGAATGGGAGTTTTTCATGAGGTTGACCTCCAGTGTATCGTTATGGTTGAGGGTAGAAAAGGTGTCACGCCTCGCCTGCTCGCGACGGGCGGCTTCCCTCCGACTCGAATTCGAAACAGACACGCCCTGTGTGTCTTCGGTTTCTCATTCTCGCTTCAGCCCATCCGCGCTGCTCCCTGCGGCTCGGGCACTTCGTTATTCTTTCCCGCTCCAGCAGTAGGTGCACACCTTGTCCCGGTCGATGCCGATGGACTCCAGCAGGCCGTCCAGGGATTGGTAGCCCAGGGAGCTGAAATGCAGCTTCTCGCAGATGGACTTGAGCATGCACGCTCCCCGCTGGGTGCCGGAGTCAGCGTACTCCTCCAGATGGTTCTGTCCCTCATCCCCCTCTAATTCTTGGACGGTACGCCGGGCCAGCAGCTCCATGTCGGAGTTGCTCCGGGAGAAGTTCAGGTATTTGCAGCCGTACATGATGGGCGGGCAGGCCGAGCGGATGTGTACCTCTTTTGCGCCGCTCTCGTAGAGGAAATCCACTGTCTCCCGCAGCTGGGTGCCCCGGACGATGGAGTCGTCCACGAACAACAGCTTTTTCCCCTCGATGAGCTCGGGAACGGGGATCAGCTTCATCTTGGCCACCTGGTTGCGCACCTCCTGGTTGGCGGGCATGAAGGACCGGGGCCAGGTGGGAGTGTATTTGACAAAGGGGCGGGCAAAGGGCTTGCCGCTCTCATTGGCGTAGCCGATGGCGTGGGGTAGGCCGGAGTCGGGCACGCCGGCCACAAAGTCCACGTCGGGCATCTGTCCCCGGGCGGACTCGTCCCGGGCCATGATGGCGCCGTTGCGGTAGCGCATGACCTCCACGTTGACCCCCTCGTAGTTGGAATTGGGATAGCCGTAGTAAGTCCACAAAAAGGCGCAGATCCTCATCTGCTCTCCGGCAGGGGAGAGGGTCTCAACCCCGTTGGAGGTGATGCGCACAATCTCCCGGGGACCCAGCTCGTAGATATCGTGATAGCCAAGCTTGTGGTAGGCGAAGGACTCGAAGGACACGCAGCAGCCCCCCACCTTCTGGCCCACCAGGACGGGCAGTCGGCCCAGTTTGTCCCGGGCGGCGATGATCTCACCCTGCTGGGTGAGGATCAGCAGGGTGAGGGAGCCGTCGATCAGCTCCTGGGCTTTGAGAATGCCGGACACCAGATCGTCCTCCTGGTTGATAAGGGCGGCGGCCAGCTCGGTGGAGTTGACCTTACCCGAGCTCATGGCCATAAACTGGTGGCCCTGCCGGGAGAAGTACTTGGAAATCAGTTCCTCGGCGTTGTTGATGATGCCCACAGTGGTGATGGCGTACAGCCCCAGGTGGGAGCGGACCAGCAGGGGCTGGGGATCAGTGTCGCTGATGCAGCCGATGCCGCTATTTCCGTGAAAGTCGTGAAGATCCCGCTCAAACTTGGTGCGGAACGGGGTGTTCTCAATGTTATGAATCTGCCGCTGGAACCCGTCCTTGACGTCATGGATGACCATGCCGCCCCGGCGGGTGCCCAGGTGGGAGTGGTAGTCCACTCCGAAAAAGAGATCCAGGGTGATGTCCTGGTGTGAAACAGCGCCAAAAAATCCTCCCATAGTTCCTCCTGAAGGTGTGAATGAAAAATGTTAGAGAAAAGGGGGATTACTTCCCCAGCAGCCGCCGACTCATCTCCTGATAAGCCCCTTCCACGTTGCCCAGGTCCCGGCGGAAGCGGTCCTTGTCCAGCTTCTCCCCGGTCTTGGAGTCCCAGAAGCGACAGGTGTCCGGGGAGATCTCGTCGGCCAGCACAATGGCCCCGTCGGCGGTCTTGCCGAACTCCAGCTTGAAGTCCACCAGGGTGACGCCGCACTCGGCCAGGGTTTTCTTCAGAAAGTCGTTGACCTGGAAGGCGTACTTCTTGATGGTATCAATCTCATCCCAGGTGGC
>DVKM01000028.1 GCA_018716015.1 Candidatus Enterenecus stercoripullorum
GCCGCCGGCAGGAGGACATGACCGCTCTGCCGGAGGAGGTGGAGTGCGCTGTGGCGGAGGGGGCGGAGCTGCTGACCCTCCAGGCCCCGGTGCGGATCGAGAGCGGCCCGGACGGCCGCGTGATCGCCCTCTGGACCCAGCCGCAGATCATCGGGCAGGCAGACAAAAACGGCCGCCCCAGCCCCAACGGCGCAGACCAGCCAGAACTTCGGGTCCCGGCGGACATCATCATCGTGGCCATCGGTCAAGGCATCGAGACCCACGGCTTCGAGCAGTCCGGCATCAAGATCCAGCGTGGCGGGACGATCCTGGCTGACAGCGGAACCCATCTGCCGGACATGGAGGGCGTGTTCGCGGGCGGTGACTGCGTCACCGGCCCCGCCACCGTCATCCGGGCCATCGCGGCGGGCAAGGTGGCTGCCGCCAACATCGACGAGTACCTGGGCTATTGCCACACCATCGAGGCGGAAGTGGAGATCCCCGCGCCGCACCTGTCGGACTTTACGCCCCGGGGGCGAGTGAGCACCACGGAGCGGGAGGCCGGAG
This sequence comes from Candidatus Enterenecus stercoripullorum, assembly GCA_018716015.1. Classification (GTDB taxonomy): domain Bacteria; phylum Bacillota; class Clostridia; order Oscillospirales; family Oscillospiraceae; genus Enterenecus; species Enterenecus stercoripullorum. Next base: position 547 of record DVKM01000028.1, read on the forward strand.
AGCGGAAGGGGGACTTCCAGTGCATCGAGTGCGGCATGACCTTGGAGGAGGCCCAACGGGAGTCCGCCCGCTGCCTGCGGTGCGATCACTTCGGCTACGGCGTGTTCAAAGGGGGGCGTGAGGAGAAATGGTGACACTGACGATCAATGGACAGACGGTCCAGGTCCCGGCGGGGACAACAATCCTGGAGGCGGCGGAGAAAGCCGGAATCAAAATTCCGACCCTCTGCTATCTGAAAGACATCAACGAAATCGCCGCCTGCCGGATGTGCGTGGTGGAGGTGGAGGGCAGCGACCGGCTGGCCGCCGCCTGTGACACCCCGGTGGAGGAGGGGCTGGTGGTCCACACCAACACCCCCAAGGTCCGGAAGGCCCGTCGGATCAATATGGAGCTGCTGCTGAGCCAGCATGCCAGCTATTGCTCCACCTGTATCCGCAGCGGCAACTGTCCGCTGCAGAAACTGGCCAACGACCTGAATATCCACGAGATGCCCTACCACGTCCATGTGGCCAAGGGGTATACGGATACCTCCACGCCGCTGGTCCGGCAGGCCAGCAAGTGCATCAAGTGTATGCGCTGCGTCCAGATCTGCGAGAAGGTCCAGACCATGGGGATCTGGGACCTGGCGGGCACCGGCTCCCGGACCACGGTAGACGTCTCCGGCAACCGCACCCTGAAGACCTCGGACTGCACCTTCTGCGGCCAGTGCGTCACCCATTGTCCCACCGGCGCCCTGACGGCCCGGGACGACACGGTGAAGGTACTGGACGCCCTGGCGGACCCGGAAATCACCACGGTAGTGCAGATCGCGCCGGCGGTGCGGGTGGCCTGGGCGGAGTCCTTCGGCCTGACCGGAAAGAAAGCGGCCACGGGGAAGATGGTGGCGGCTTTGCGGCGGCTGGGCTTCGACTATGTCTTTGACACCAACTTCTCTGCGGACCTGACCATCATGGAGGAGGGCAGTGAGTTCCTGGAGCGGTTCACCCATCGGGACCGCTATCACTGGCCCATGTTCACTTCCTGCTGCCCCGGCTGGGTGCGTTTCATTAAATCCCAGTTCCCCCACTACGTGGACTGCCTGTCCACGGCGAAATCGCCCCAGCAGATGTTCGGCGCGGTGGCAAAGACGTACTTTGCGGAGAAGATCGGCGTCGATCCCCACCGGATGTTCGTGGTGTCCATCATGCCTTGCATGGCGAAGAAGAGCGAGTGCGCTCTGCCCACCATGCGCGACGCCTGCGGTGATCCGGACGTGGAGGCGGTGCTGACCACCCGGGAGATGGACCGGCTGTTCCGCAGCGACAACATCCAGCCGGGGGACCTGCCGGAAGAGGCGTTCGACAGCCCCCTGGGCACCGGCACCGGGGCGGCAGTGATCTTCGGCGCCACCGGCGGCGTCATGGACGCGGCCCTACGCTCGGCCTACTATCTCGTCACCGGGGAGAACCCAGATCCGGACGCGTTCACGGCTGTCCGGGGAAACAAACCGTGGAAAGAAGCTGTCTTTTCCATTCCAGGTGCCGGGGAGATCCGGGTGGCGGTGGTCTCAGGGCTGGGGAATACCCGGAAGTTGATGAAGGCATTGGAGAGCGGGCAGGGCCGCTACGACTTCGTGGAGGTGATGGCCTGCCCCGGCGGCTGCGCAGGAGGCGGCGGCCAGCCCATCCACGACGGAGAGGAGTTGGCCGGGAAGCGGGAAGATGCCCTGTGGAAGCTGGATCAGAAGGCCACCATCCGGTTTTCCCACGAGAATCCGGAGATTCAGTCTCTCTACCAAGAGTTCCTGGAGCGTCCGCTGGGAAAGAAGTCCCACCACCTGCTCCATACAGATCATACAACATGGGAGGTTGTGGAAAAAGGTATATGGTTGGACTCTAATTAGATAGTAATTTTGCATATAAAATTGAATTATAAATTGGATAAAACATAGAAAACCGACTGATTTCTCAAATATTTTTAAGACCCGGCAATTACCTTGCCGGGTCTTGCTTTATCCTCAGAACCACAGAGCGAGGTGAGGAGGTGAGGTAATTGGGGCCGTCTGAACGGAGACAGGCGATATGGGAATATCTGTGCAACGCACGGTTCAGCACAACGAGACAACTGGCGGACCGTTTTGGCGTTTGCGAACGTACGATCCGAAGCGATTTGATCGCGCTTGCATGTACATATCCCATCGAAACTTCATTTGGCCCTTATGGAGGCATTCGCGTTTCCAATTGGTACCATCCAGAACAAAAGCGTCTGTCAGCCAGGCAGACATCTCTATTGGTGCGAGTCCGATTGACCCTGGAAGGCGAGGACCTGAAGGTAATGAACTCCATCCTCATCCAATTCGCTCTGCCGGGAAGCTATTAGAAAGATGGACTTTCTGTGGCTTTCGTGTACCTCGAAAAGTGAATATCCGGCAGCGGATTCCCATCAGCTGGCAGTCCCCCGGAAGGGGAAAAGCGATGCGGCGGATGCGCGAAGACCACCTGTGCAGGCGGAAGTCTGCATCAACGACGGCAAGAAAGGTGCGGAGCGGGTCCATCTAGCCCAAAGCAGCTCTGGCAGGCTGTTTCGCCACGACCCTGTCAGCCTATAATGGTACACCTGCCCCGCGTATGCGGGGCCAGCTCGGAGAGATCCTCGGAGGGGTGAGAGTCCCGTGGGCGTTGCCAAACGCCGATCCGTATGTCGCCCATCAGCTCGGGAAGTAGTGTCGAATAGAGCTGAATAACAAGAAATAGATTTTATAAGTGTCCGCCTCAGAGTATGGTTTCACAAGAGAAGCAGAAAAATTCAGAGGTCGGGACACGATTTGCGGGCCGGAGATTGCAAATAATCTCCGGCCCGTGATATATCCCATCTATAAAGCAAAATCGCTTTACAGCAAGTTCCCAGCTTGATTTCAGAAGCTACAGAGATCACAGAAAGAGCTTTTAAAGCAGACGTGGTGGCTGTATTTGTGGAATCAAGACGGTAGCAAACTATAAAAGAGAGGAGCAGACAATATGGCGAACCAAATCTATAAGTCCTTTGAGGAACTGCCTGTAATGCTGACAATCCCACAAGTGGCAAGTGTACTCAGTATATCGCGGGCTGGAGCCTATGAACTGGCCCACAGGAAAAACTTCCCGGCCATGCTCGTCGGAAGCCGGATTGTTGTTCCAAAGGATCGGCTGCTGGCCTGGGTAGACCGGAAAGTGTCTGAACAGATTTAAAACAGGAGATGAAAAAATGTCCAATCGGAAAAACCGTGGAGATGGCAGCATTCGAAAGCGTTCAGACGGTCGCTGGGAAGGCCGTTATACGGCAGGCCGGAACGAGGAAACTGGGAAACTCATTTACAAAAGTGTTCTGGCAAGGACACAAGCCGAGTGTAAGCGGCAGCTTCGGGAAGCGGTCTGGAATCGGGAACATAAAGCAACGCCGCTGACCGGTTTGGCTCAGGAAACGCAAGGAACTTCTGCACCACAAATGAATTGTCAAGAGTACACAGTCGCGCAGTGGCTCCAGACCTGGTACGATCTCTATGCGAAACAAAATATTCGAGAAAGCACCCAAATACAATACAGCTACTTTATGAATCAACTGGTAATCCCGCAAATCGGTGAAGTTCCGTTAAGTCAACTGACCGGATTGCGTCTCCAGATTCTTTATCAAGATCTTCGCATCAATGGAAGGGTACATTCCCAGAAACGGGCGAGTTCCGGTCTGAGTCCTAAAACGGTCCGCAGTGTTCATATGTTTCTGCACGCCGCATTGGAACAGGCAGTTCGTGCCGGTATCATCGCTAAAAATCCGACGATGGAGTGCAAACCTCCAAAACTGGATCGGAAGGAAATGAAGGTCATCCAGCCGGAGCAGATCGGGGACTATCTACAGGCGGCAGCAGAGCGGAACGTGCTGCCATTGTTTTTTCTAGAGCTGACTACCGGCCTGCGTCGGGGCGAGCTACTGGCTCTGCTCTGGAGCGATCTGGACCCACAGAACAGAAGCGTCTCTGTGACGAAGTCTGTCAGCCGGCTGAATGGAAAACTGGTGGTGAGTCAGCCCAAGACCCAGCATTCCATCCGTACCCTGATCGTTCCCCAGCAGGCAGTGGATCTACTGATCCAGGAACACAGTCTGCATCCGAATAATCCATATCTGTTCCCTTCCCCAACAACTGGAACCATGTACAGCCCTGAGACCGTGGCACGAATCCACAAGAGAATCCTTCGGGACGCTGGACTGGAGGACTGCCGTTTTCATGATCTGCGGCATACTTTTGCCACCGTGGCCCTCCAGAACGGTGTCGACATTAAGACGCTCTCCGGGATGCTGGGCCACTACTCCTCCGGATTCACACTGGATACCTATACCCATGTGACGCGGAAAATGCAGGAGGAAGCGGCAGAGAAAATGGGGCAGTTCATGGAGATGAAGCTGTGATGAAAGCACCTGAAATCGTCCATTTTGTCCAGCTCCGTCTAATTAAAGTGCTCCCCAAGTCAAGGACAAAATCATTTGACCCATTGCGGCAGCATTCCGGCGGGGTGCTCACCTGTGGAGATGTACTCGTAAAATTCGTTTGGGGACAGCTTCGCCAAGTCCCACTGGCAGCGGTCCTGGTTGTAATAATCCATCCAGCGGTCAATGGATGCCTTCGCATCCGCAAAGGATGTCCAACCGGGGATCTCACCGGCCAGCTCGTCTTTCATGTGCCCGAAAAAGCTCTCCTGGGGTGCGTTGTCCCAGCAGTTGCCCCTGCGGGACATGGAGCGCCGCAGCTCCCGGCTCTCCACCAGTTGAATGAATTTCAAGCTGGTGTAGTGGGTGCCCTGGTCACTGTGGATCACAGTCTCTTTGTTCAGCGAGGTGCCGTAGTTCTGCACCAGCCGCTCCACCATCTCCAGAACGAAATCCACTTCCAGAGATTCGCTCACGGCATAGGATAAGACCTGTTTCGTGCAGGCGTCCAGGATCGTGGACAGATAGCAGAACTTCCCATTCAAGGGGATATAGGTGATATCCGTCAGGAGGACGGCCCTGGGACCGCGGGATTCAAATTCCCGGTTCACCAGATTCTCCGCAGTGCTGCCCATTCGGATGGACCTCTGTAATCTGCGGTAGGGATTCGGCTTCCGAATCGGGCAGGCGAGACGGTACTTGCGCATGAGCCGGCGGATCTTCTTTACATTCATCCGCACGCCCATGTGCAGCAGCCGCATGTGGATGCCCCGGGCGCCCTTTGCGTAGCCGCGGAACCGGTACGCCTCCAAAATCCGCTCAAAATCGGCCCGGTCCTTCTGTTCCCTTGTTTCCCTGGCTCGTTCGGAACGCACCCAGTTGTAATAGCCGGAGCGGGACACACCGGCCAATCCGCACAGCTCTTTCACGGTGAGGATGTTCTTCCGGTCCGCCAACGCCTCCCGAATGGCCGCGAACCGCTCTCCGGCACTGTCCATGGCTACTTTCCCGGCTTGTCGTGCAGCTTCATGACTTTTTTAAAAACGCCATCTGCTGCTGGAGGCACAGGATCTCCCGCCGCATCCGTCTGGCAGCTTCGTCAGACGGGGAGTCCGCCGGTGTTGTTTCCCTTTGCGCACGCCGCCCCGGGCACCCTCGTGAAGCCCTTCCAGGGACTTGGCTTCCCGCCGAATGCGTTTGGTGGTGTTGTGGACCCGCTCAAAGCCCAGGACTTCTGTGTTGTAGCCCAGCTTGCGGAAGGCGGCCGGCCCGGTGTAACCTTGCAGGCTCAAGGTCCAGAATGCCTCCTTGAAGGCGAGGGTGTAGGAGATGTTGTCCGGGGTTACCCGCAGCGTGTAGGGGTTCGCTCTGAGGTGTTTTAGTTCCTCTGGTGTGAATTTCTTTCTCGTGCCCATACTGTACCTCCATCCGGTAATT
>DVKM01000029.1 GCA_018716015.1 Candidatus Enterenecus stercoripullorum
TCGGCACCATCGGCCACGTTGACCACGGCAAGACTACCCTGACCGCCGCCATCACCAAGTACCTGTCCCTGAAGGGCCAGGCCCAGTACGAGGACTATTCCAGCATCGACAAGGCTCCCGAGGAGCGCGAGCGCGGTATCACCATCAACACCGCTCACGTGGAGTATGAGACCGACAAGCGCCACTACGCCCATGTGGACTGCCCGGGCCACGCCGACTATATCAAGAACATGATCACTGGTGCCGCTCAGATGGACGGCGCCATCCTGGTCATTGCCGCCACCGACGGCCCCATGGCTCAGACCCGTGAACACATCCTGCTGGCCCGTCAGGTGGGCGTGCCTGCTATCGTGGTCTTCCTGAACAAGTGCGACCAGGTGGACGATGAGGAGCTGCTGGAGCTGGTGGAGATGGAGGTTCGCGAGCTGCTGAGCACCTATAACTTCCCTGGCGACGAGATCCCCATCATCAAGGGTTCCGCTCTGAACGCTCTGACCTGCGAGTCCGGTAACCCCGACGACCCCGACTTCGCCTGCATCAAGGAGTTGCTGGACGCGGTGGATGACTACATCCCCACTCCCGCCCGGAACGACGACCTGCCCTTCCTGATGCCCGTGGAGGACGTGTTCACCATCTCCGGCCGTGGCACCGTGGCCACCGGCCGTGTGGAGCGTGGTATGATCAAGACTGGCGAGACTGTGGAGATCGTGGGCCTGTCCGACGAGAAGAAGTCCACCGTTGTGACCGGTCTGGAGATGTTCCGCAAGACCCTGGATTACGCTGAGGCTGGCGACAACGTGGGCGCGCTGCTGCGCGGCATCGCCAAGACCGATGTGGAGCGCGGCCAGGTTCTGTGCAAGCCCGGCTCCATTCACCCCCACACCAAGTTTGTGGGCCAGGTTTACGTTCTGACCAAGGATGAGGGCGGCCGTCACACCCCCTTCTTCAACAACTACCGTCCTCAGTTCTACTTCCGTACCACCGACGTGACCGGCGTCATCACCCTGCCCCAGGGCACTGAGATGTGCATGCCCGGCGACAACGTGGACATGAGCGTGGAGCTGATCACCCCCATCGCCATTGAGAAGGGCCTGCGTTTCGCTATCCGTGAGGGTGGCCGCACCGTGGGTTCCGGCGTTGTCATCGATATCGTCGAGGACTAATCTCAAACACTTTGGAAATCCCCGCCGAGTGGCGGGGATTTCTTTTTCTCTATGGGATACTTTCAATGATCGTGGGAACAAAAGTCTGCCCCTGTGAGAAATGGAATGGAGCTGCTTTGTGTGGTTTCCTCTGCCCGACGGAAGTAACGCTTTTCTTGCCTTCTGGCCCAGCATGTGGTAAACTAAGCAAAAACCATGCTGAAAGGGGGAGCTTGATGGCTGTTACCCTTGTGGCTTCTTTCTTGCCCGATGAGGCGATCCAAGGCGTCCTCCAGTTCGGAGTGGCCGGGTTCACAGTGGAAAAGCTCTTCGGGGCTGTGATCGCGTCGGTGTTCTGCCTGCTGGTCATCAAGATTCTGCTGAAGCTCACAGACCGGGCCCTGCGCCGGGTCCACCTGGACAAGACGCTGAAGAAACTGATCCGGGGTGGGCTGAAGGCCCTGCTGCTCTTTGTGGGCGTGATTGTGGTGCTGGGCTGCCTGGGCATTCCGGTTACCTCCCTGGTGGCATTGCTGTCCGTCATCGGTCTGGCCCTCTCCCTGGCGGTGCAGAACTTTCTGTCCAATGTGGCGGGGGGACTGCAGCTACTGGTATCCAAGCCTTTTCAGATCGGGGACTATGTGGAGGCGGGAGACTGCGCCGGCACTGTGCAGGAGATCGGCCTGTTCTACACCAAGCTGAATACAACGGACAACAAGCTGGTGCAGCTGCCCAACAGCGGCATCGTCTCCCAGAACATCATCAACTATTCCAGCGAGGACAGGCGACAGGTGGAGCTGAGACTCAGCGCCAGTTATGACGCGCCGCCGGAGCTGGTGCGCAGGGTGCTGGGCAACCTGGTGGAGGCCCATCCACTGGCCTGCCGGGAACCCGCCCCACTGATCCATGTCTATGCCTACCGGGACAGCGCCATTGAGTACCTGGTTCGGGTCTGGTGCGAGAACTCCAATTACTGGACAGTGTATTTTGACCTGATGGATAGCGTCAAACCCGTTTTGGATCGGGCGGGCATCGAGATGACATATCCCCATATCAATGTGCATCTGATGGAGGGGCAGGGAAAGAAAGAGGAGGAAACGTCACCATGAAAAGCTATCCCCAGGCCGCTAAGGGCCTGTACAAGGTTTTCTTGGGCCAGGCGCTGTCATCCACCATGGCCGTCCTGATGGCCGGAACCGCGATGGGGAGTATCGCGGCCCTGGCTGGTCTGGTGCTCAATCTGATGGGGCTGTACCAGGCGAAGGCGGATGACCGTGCTTATGGAATTGCCTTTCTGCTGGCGGCGTCCGCTTTGGCCGTCAATTTTATGTGCAATCTGGTGATCGAGGCCTACCCCTTCCTTGCCGGCATTGCCAGCCCGGTCAGGATTATGGTCATGATCCTGAACCTGGCCACCCTCTTTTTTGTATGCAAAGCCACCGCCGCCCTGTGCGTAAAGGTGGGCCAGGAAAAGCCGGCCAGATTCGCACGCCCCACACTGCTGGTCAACGTTTTATGTACGGCTGTATCCGTTGTGTTGACCATCATTTTGATCATTTCCACAATGGAGGATCTGATCGTGCCGCTGAGCAATCTTGTAATTTTCGTAAGCCTTCTGGGCAGCCTGTTGTATATCCTGTTCCTGTTCCGGGCCGGCAGGGCGCTGGATCAGGCAGCGGTGAGCGGCAATGGGATCGAAGCGGAAGAAGATTACGGCGACGACGGCTACGGCGATTATGAGGACTACAATGATTATGACGACTATGATGACGAGGAAGAGGAGGAGTCGGATTCATGAGAAACTATCCCAACGCAGCGCAGGGGCTGTACAAAGTGTTCCTGTCCCAGATTTTGATGATCATCGGCGTGCTTACGGCGTTCATTCTGATCGGGGGCATTGTGGCCCTGGTGGGCCAGGTGCTGTATCTGGTGGGGCTGTATCAGGCCAAACAGGATGATGAAGGGTATGCGGGGGCATTCAGCCTGGCAATCATCAGCCTGATCGTCAGTTTCCTGGGCGGATTTTTTGGGGATTCGCTGATGGGCAATCTGTTCTCCCTGATCTCCTCCATTTTGGGATTTGTCATTCTCTACCTGGTGTGCTCCACCACCGCTCTGCTGGTGGGCAGCCTGGGCTTTGACGCCTTAGCCCGCCAGGGATATATCGTGTGGATGATCAACCTAGTTTGTACCATTGTCAGCGTGATCTGCGGAATTTTGCAGCTTGTTCCAGTGTTGAATCTGCTGACCATACCGGTTCTGCTGGTCACCGCAATCGCCTCCCTGGTGGGCGGCGTGATGTTTATTCTTTTTGTCTACCGAGCCAGCAAGGCGCTGGCCTGAGAAGATGTGCAGCGGCCCCAGGCAGCCATGCCTGGGGCCGAATTTTAGGGCTCTGAAGAGGCAACGGGCTGGGTGCCGCCGGGGGCCGGGGTGCCGCTGGGCGCGGCGCTGGCATCCGGGCTGGCAGAGGGCTGGGGCATGGACAGACTGTGGACAAAGCTACCACTGGCGGACTGCACCTGCCCGCCAATGACCCGGTTGCGGTATACCAGCAGGGCGGCCTGGACGGCGTCCTCGCCGGTGGGGTAGTTGGTGATCTCATAGACATAGCGCTTGACCCGTTTGCCGCAGTAGTTGGTGAGGTCGAAGCCCTGCTCCGACTGCAGCGCCAGGTAGGAGGCATAGCTTTCGTCAAAGGTCTCCGGGATGAGAAGCTCCTCGGTGCTGATGGGCTGGGCGGAGACCTGCCATCCCAGACCGGCGAGATAGGCGATCCGGTCGTCGTTGTCCCGGATGTTGGATACCTCGGCCGCCGTGGTCACCGCCCGCTGGCCCAGCGTGAGGGCCAGGGCGACGATCACCGCCAGGCAGCAGCACAGGGTGGTGATAGCCCCGGCCAGCAGACGCTTTTTGGGGATCCGCGCCGTCATGATGAACATACCGAACCACTCCGTTTCACAAATAGGTTGGGCTACATTGATACCTATGTAGGTTCGGAGGGGAATATGTTATATAGGAGAAAAGAAACTTCCGGGCTGCCGCACGCCTGCGGCCAGGGCCGGAACGAGGGGGAGAAGATATGGAGCGGCTGGATAAACGCCTGTCGTCCACGGGCCGGTGGAGCAGGAAGGAGGCCCGGGAGCTGATCCGCGCCGGCCGGGTGCGGGTGGACGGGCAGGTGGTTCGCGCCCCGGAGGAAAAGGTGGGGCGGCAGGTTCCGGTCATGGTGGACGGGGAGGACGTCGGGGGCGGCGGTCCGGTTTACCTGATGATGAATAAGCCCGCTGGCCTGGTGTCCGCCACCGAGGATCCCAGGCAGGAGACGGTGCTCTCTCTGCTGCCGGAGCGGTACCGGCGCCTGGGGCTGTTTCCAGCGGGCCGGCTGGATAAGGATACCGAGGGCCTGCTGCTGCTCACCAACGACGGCCCCTTGGCCCACCGGCTGCTGGCCCCCAAAAACCATGTGGACAAGGTGTACTATCTGGAAGTGGACGGCGCGCTGGATGAGGCGGACTGCCGGGTGGTGGCAGAGGGGATGACCCTGCCGGACGGGCTGACGTGCCTGCCGGGAAAATTGGAACCATTTCCCGGGGAAAACCGAGGATATATCACCATTCGGGAGGGGAAATATCATCAGATTAAGCGGATGATGGAGGCCCTGGGCAAGCCGGTTACCTATCTGAAGCGGGTTAGATTTGGCCCGCTGACGCTGGATGAAACCTTGGAAAAGGGTGGTTGGAGAGCACTAACGGAGGAGGAAATTCGGGTTCTTTTTGGGCAATGAAACAAAAGTTGTGGCAAATTCAACAAAAAAATTTGAAGAAACTATTGAAATCGGCAAGATAAGCGGATATAATGAATTCACTTGAACTTGATCTGTTCAATTTGACGGAGCCGGGGAGGGTTCCTTGGCGAAGAAAGGGGAAATAGAAAATGTCCAGCCGGATTTTTCAGAGCATCGTTTTGCAAATGAAAGACTGTTCCGACAGGGCTGTGGGCGTCATTGACGAGCAGGGCACCGTGGTGGCCTGCAATGACCTGCCCTGTATCGGTGAGAAGTGGAGCAATGTGGCGGCGATGCTGGCCACGGAACAGGACGCCCTTGTGGTGAACAATGGCTATACCTTCAAGACGCTGCCGGGCTGGAACGGCCAGTTTGACTATGCCGCCTTTGCCAGGGGGGAGGACGAGCAGGCCGCGCTGATCTGTTCCATGGCAGTGATCGCCCTGAACGGGGCCAAGACCTACTATGAGGAGAAGCACGACGAGGCGACCTTTGTGAAGAATATCCTGTGTGACAACATTCTGCTGGGAGACATCTATGTCCGGGCCAAAGAGCTGCACTTTGTCTCCGAGGTGCCCCGGGCGGTGATCCTGGTGCGCCAGCTGGGCACCCCTGACGTGGCTGCCATTGACGTGATCTCCGGGCTGTTCCCGGACCGTCAGAACGACTATGTGCTGTCCATCAGCGAGACGGATGTGGCGCTGGTCAAGCAGCTGGGGGAGAATGCCGACTCTCGGGAGGTGCAGAAGATCGCCCAGACCGTGCAGGAGGCCCTGACCCGGGAGCTGGGGATCAAGACCGTGGTGGGTGTGGGCACTATCGTCAACCATGTCCGGGATCTGGCCCGGGCCTATAAAGAGGCCCAGGTGGCTATCGACGTGGGTAAGGTGTTCGATACCGAGCGGTCTATCATCAACTATGAGAATCTGGGGATCGGCCGCCTGATCTATCAGCTGCCCACCACCCTGTGTGAGATGTTCCTCCAGGAGGTCTTTAAGAAGAACCCCATCGACGCGCTGGATCAGGAGACTCTGTTCACCATCAACAAGTTTTTTGAGAACAACCTGAACGTGTCCGAGACAGCCCGAAAGCTGTTCGTACATCGCAATACCTTGGTTTACCGGTTGGAGAAGATCAAGAAGCTCACCGGCCTGGACCTGCGGGAGTTTGACGATGCCATCACCTTCAATGTGGCGCTGATGGTCAAAAAGTACCTGGTCTCCCGAGGAATCGACTCCTGAGGTGGACTGCCCCAGCGCCGCCGCGTATTCAATGCGGCGGCGCCTTTTTGTAACCCTTTGTTTCTTTTGCGGCGGGTCCCCGGAGAAAAAGTTGACATAACAATATGGCGGATTTTGTGGATATCAGGGATATTATGTTGACACCGCGGGAATTACCCTATATAATGAGGAATAGTTACGCAGCATCCCATAAGTTACAAAGCGGTTACAGGGGGGCCCTTTTATGATACGGCTCATGGACGTATTCAAGGAATACGACAATGGAACCAAGGCGCTCAAGGGTATCAACCTGCGCATCGACGACGGAGAGTTCGTCTTTCTGGTGGGCCCTTCTGGTTCTGGAAAATCTACCATCATCAAGCTGCTCACGGCGGAGGTGTCCGCCACCCAAGGCCGGGTGATGGTCAATGGCTATAATCTGAACAACATCCGCCAGTGGCAGATCCCCCATATGCGCCGTACCCTTGGCGTCATTTTCCAGGACTTCCGGCTGATCGAGAAAAAGACGGTGCGCAGCAACCTGGAGTTCGTCATGCGGATCATTGGTGCCAGCCCCCGGGAGATGCGCCGGCGGATTCCCTATGTCCTGGATCTGGTGGGGCTGGGGGACAAGGCGGATGTGTATCCCAATGAGATGAGCGGTGGTGAACAGCAGCGGGTGGCCATCGCCCGGGCGCTGATCAACAACCCCCAGATGATCATTGCCGACGAGCCCACGGGAAATCTGGACCCCCAGCGCTCCCTGGAGATCATGACGCTGCTGGAGCGGATCAATTCCATGGGTACCACCATGCTGGTGGTCACCCATGAGAAGGAGTTGGTCAACCGTTTCTCCAAGCGGGTGGTGGCCATCCAAAACGGGGAGCTGGCCAGCGACGAGCGGGGGGGATATTATCAGTATGAAAAATCGGTTTAATATCGGCTACTTCATTACCGAGGGCTTTCGCAGTATTTTTGCTCACGGGCTGATGTCCTTTGCTGCGGTGTGCATGATTGTGGCCTGCCTGCTCATCATGGGCTCCTTTTCCCTGGTGGCCATCAACGCCGAGCGGATGCTCAGCCAGGCGGAGGATGACAACGAGTTTCTGGCCATCATCGACGAGACCTATACGGATGCGCAGATCGGGCAGCTTCAGGCCCAAATTGAGGGTGTGAGCAACGTGGCTTCTGTCACCTTCATCACCCGGGAGGAGGCCAAGGCGAACTACCTGGGCGATTATGCCGACGAGGGGCTGTATGCCGACATTCCCGACGAGGTGTTTCGGGACCGCTTTTCCGTCCATGTGGTGGATCTGGAGCTGTTTAGCCAGACGGTGGCAGAGGTGGATGCCCTGACTGGGGTGGTCAGTATCCGGGCTATGGGCGAGCTAGCGGACGGCTTTGTCACGGTGCGCAATGTGGCCACCGCCCTGGCTACCGCGCTGGTGCTGATTCTGGCGGCGGTGTCCCTGTTCATTATTTCCAACACCATCCGGCTGGCCACCTTCGCCCGGCGGGAGGAGATCGCCATCATGAAGATGTGCGGCGCCACCAACGGGTTTGTCCGCTGGCCCTTTGTCTTTGAAGGGTTGATGCTGGGCCTGACGGGGGCGGTGATCGCGTTTTTTGTCCAGTGGGGCATCTATGCCGCCATTTACCGGGCGGTGGTGGCCAATGGGGCCATCGGGATGTTTCCCCTGTTGAGCTTTGGGGCCATTTGGGCTCCGGTGCTGGGTGTCTTTCTGCTGGCCGGCGCGCTCATCGGCGCGTGCGGTTCCGGCTTCGCAATTCGCCGATTCCTTCAGGTGTGAAAAGGAGGCTCTTATGAAGAAGAAAACACAGCGTATCATTGTGATCATCATGGCCCTGGCCCTGCTGGTTTCCGTTTTGGTGCCTGCCCTGGGCACGCTGGCGGCGGCGTCCATCACTCAGGGGGATATTGACGAGCTGGAAAACGAGCTCAGCGAGATCACTCAAGAGAAGGAAGAGGTACAGCAGGAACTGGACTCTATCCGGAATGACCTGGATCAGGCGGAGGAGCAGGTGAATCTGATCCAGAGCCATCTGCTCCTCACTGAGGAGCAGATCTCCGCCAGCCAACTGCTGCTGGACGAGTATGACGCCCAGATCGCTCAGAAGGAGAGTGAGATCGCCCAGCTGGAGGAGCAGGAGGCGGAGCAGTACGAGGAGTTCTACACCCAGGTACGCTGGCTGGAGGAGACGGGCCCTGTGTCCTATCTGGCGGTCTTCTTCCAGGCGTCCAGCTTCTCCGAGATGCTGGACTACGCCATGCTGATGCTGGATATTATGGATTACAGCGAGCGGATCATCACCCAGCTGGAGCAGACCCAGGCAGAGCTGGACGCGGCCCGGGGCGAGCTCCAGGACTCCCGGGACGCCCAGGCTCTGGTTCAGGCGGAGCTGGAAGCCCAGCAGGCGGAGCTTGCCGCCCGGCGGCAGGAGGCTCAGGCGCTATACGCCAGCATTGCCCAGACAGAGGCGGAGCTGGTGGCGAAGGAACAGCAGCTGGCGATAGACGAGGCGGAGATGGCCGATGCCCTGGAAGAGGCGGAGCGGAAGTACGCCGAGCAGATCGCCAACGCCAACGGGAATAACGACGGGGTGTACGCCTGGCCGCTGCCTGGCTACTATAACATCTCTTCCCGCTTTGGCTACCGTATCCATCCCATCTATGGCACATCGGATAACCACCTGGGCAACGACGTGCCTGCCCCCGCCTGGACCCCCATCCTGGCGGCTCAGGACGGGGTGGTCACCTTGTCTCGGTATAACTCCTCCTATGGCAACTACTGCATCATCAACCACGGAGGGGGCTACTCCACCCTGTACGCCCACCAGATTACCTTGCCCCTCGTGTCCGAGGGGGACACGGTGACCAAGGGCCAGGTCATCGGCTACATCGGTACCTCCGGGGACTCCACCGGCTACCACCTGCACTTTGAATTGCGCATCAACGGCACCCGGGGCGACTCCCTCATGTTGTACCCCGGCATGACTTTCTATTGGAAAGGAAGCCCGATTCAGGGCGGCTGAACAGGGATTGATAGGCTTTGTTTTCAAGGATGAGAGGCGTGGGCGGGGCCCGCGCCTCTTGTAACATCAGGAGCGGAATTCAGATAAAATTCAGTATTGCTCTAAGGAGGTGCAGTCACATGGAAGAACAACTGGTACAGAAAAGGGAGAAGCGCCGCGGCTGGCTGCCCGGCTGGGGGAAGATTTTGATTTCGGTAATCCTGACCTTGGCTATCTCCACCGCCGGCTGGTGCCTGCTGCTGGGCCGGAGCGGCCTGGCGTTGATGGAGGGCTGGCTGCTGGCCCGGTTCGCCTTTGTGGACACCGGAGCGAATTTGGATGCCGCGGCGGACCAGGCCCTGAGTGGGCTGGTGTCCGGGCTGGGGGACCGCTGGTCCTACTATCTGGACGGGGAGAGCTACCAGCAGACCCGGCAGCGCCGGGCCAACAACTATGTAGGCATCGGCGTGACGGTAAACGCGGTGGACCGGGAAGAGGGCCTACTGGTACTCTCAGTCACCCAGGGCGGCCCGGCGGAAGCGGCGGGCGTGGTGGCTGGAGACGTGATTACTGAAGTGGACGGGGTGCCCATCGCCGGAGACAACCGGTCAGAGGGTACCAGCCTGGTCACCGGGGAGGAGGGAACTCAGGTAGAGCTCACTCTGCTGGGGGAGGATGGAACCACCCGCAGGGTGACCTGTACCCGGGCCACTTTGCGCAACCCCTCCGCGCTGGGACAGATGCTGGAGGATGACATTGGCTATGTCCAGCTGACCAACTTCTATTCCGGGGCTGCCGACAGTTTCCGGGAGGAGGTGGACGCCCTGGTGGAGCAGGGGGCCCGGGGCCTGATTATCGACGTGCGCAGCAACCCCGGCGGGTACATCTCCGAGCTGACGTCTATCCTGGACTACCTGTTGCCTGAGGGGCCGGTGTTCCAGCAGAATCCCCGCTGGGGAAGCCAAAGCGTGTATGTATCGGATGCCAGCTGCATTGACCTGCCCATGGTCACCCTGGTGAACGCCGACACCTATTCCGCGGCGGAGCTGCTGGCCGCAGAACTCAAGGAGTTCCAGGGCTCTCCGGTGGTGGGTACCGTCACCTCTGGCAAGGGCTATTCCCAGATCACGTTCCCCCTGATCAACGGGGGTGGGCTGGGGTTGTCCACCGCCACTTACTGTACCGGAGAGGGCAACTCCCTGATTGGGGTGGGCATTACCCCCGATGTGGAGCTGGAGCTGTCCGAAACGGAGGATAACCAGCTCCAGGCGGCCATAGAGCGGATATTGGAGCAGATGTAGAGACGAACGACGCCCGCCGCGTTTCGCGGCGGGCGTCGCTGATAATGGGTGATTGGATTTATTTGCGCAGGAACAGCACGCCCAGAGTGTTGGGCCCGCAGTGGGCGGAGATGGTGCAGCCAGCCTGGCCCACAATGATCTCGTCAAAGCCGTACTGCGCCACCTGGTCGTGCACAGCGGCTACAGTCTCCGGCTTGCAGGCGGCGTGGATGATGACGCACCGGTCCTTGCGGTAGTCGCCCGCATCCAGCTGGTCCCGGACATAGTCCAGCAGGACCTTGTCAAAGACGCCCCGGTACTTCTTGCCCACGGCCATCTTACCGTCGGACAGGACGATACAGGGCTTGAGCTTGAGCAGGTTGGCCCCCAGGGCCACCACGGAGGAGCAGCGGCCGCCTTTGGCCAGATAGTCCAGCCGGTCCACCACAAAGGTGGTGGCCACCTTGTCCATGAGACCGTTTACCATCTCCACAATGTCTGATGCCTTCTCTCCCCGCAGGGCGGCCTCGGCGGCCTCCACCACCAGCAGGCCCTGGCCCATGGTCAGGTTGCGGGAATCCACCACATAGACGTTGTCAAAGTCCTCGGCGGCGATGACGGCGTTCTGGTGGCAGGCGGAGAAGTTCTGGCCGATGTTGAAATGGATGACCGCCTCGTAATCCCTCGCGTACTTGTCGAAGACCTCCTGGTAGTCCACCACATTGACGGCGGCGGTGGTGGGCAGGCTGCCCCCTGCGGACACGTGGGCGAAGATATCCCCTGGGTGGATGTCCACGCCGTCCCGGCCGGTTTTCCCATCCTGAGTGACGTAAAGGGGGGTCAGGGTGATGTCATAGCGCTCCAACAATTCCGGGGTGAGATCACAGGTGCTGTCAGATGTAATTTTGATTGCCATGTAAAACCTCCATGCGCATCAGGCGCTGTGGGGAAAGGCCCGGCCTGTTCCCTCTTGTTTTCGCTACTTTGCGGCACACGGCATCGTGCCGCCAGGGACCAAAGCAACCGATCCAGGGATTTTTTGTGATCAGTTGCGTGCAAAATGGGGGAAATGGATCCCCTTGGCCCAGAATATTATATCAGGTTCCGGGGAAATTGCAACGGCATCTTTACCGGCCTGCCCACATAGTCTGACATGAGGTGGAGCTATGTATGGTAGGCCGGATCCGATTCTATCAGGAAAAGGGAAGGGGAAGCGTGGGGGTGGAGTACCTGGGGGCGCTGACCTTGATAACGGCGGCGCTGTATGTGCCGCCGGGTCTGTCCCAGCGGCGCTTGAACCGCAGGTTGGCCAAGCTGGAGCGGCAGCTGGCAGGCATGGGCGTGGGACGGGTGGTGTTGCCAGAGGGATTCCCCTACGCAGACCGGCTGGGCAGGCTGCGGCCGGTGGACACCCTGGGCTTTTACCGGGCGGTGGCAGATGTGCTGGCGCTGGAAGCTCTAAGCAGGGTCAGAGCGGATGTAGAGCAGGGGAGCGTGGCCCTGAGTGCGCCCTGGCTATGCCCGGAGCTGCGGCGGACGGCCCAGCGGCTGTGTACCCAGGTGCGCGCCATCCGCATCGACGTGCCCCAGGAGGGGGAGGATTACGCCAGGTGGCTGCAGCGGCAGTACGGGCTGCCGGTGGTGCCCCGGTCGGGCCAGGTGGATGTGACTGTGGCCTTTGGCCCGGGGGAGCGGGCACAGGGATGGACGCTGCGGCTGTATGACCGGCCCCGGCTGGGCGGCCTGCGCCTATATGCCCGGGACCTGGAGCTGCCCCGGGACTGTAACCAGCAGCTGCTGGCTCTGCTCTGGGAGGGGGGAGCCGTCAGGCGGGAGGACCTGTACGCCCTCCCAACCACGGCAGAAGAACCGCACCGGGAGGACCCCTTGCAATAAAACAGCAGCTGTGATATAATACCTCACGAATTTTTGCCCAAACAAGAGATAACACCAGAACGAAGGGAACGATCATTCCATGTCAGGACATTCCAAGTGGCATAATATTCAAAAGACCAAGGGGGCGGCGGACGCCAAGCGCTCTCAGATCTTCACCAAGATTGCCCGGGAGCTTATCGTGGCTGTGAAGACCGGCGGCAGCGGAGACCCCAATAACAACGCCCGTCTGGCCACCGTGGTGGCTAAGGCCCGGGCGGCCAATATGCCCAACGACAACATCAAGCGCACCATTGAGAAGGCCCTGGGCTCCGGCAACTCCAATGATTACGAGGCCATTACGTACGAGGGATATGGGCCCAGCGGTGTGGCCGTCATCGTAGAGACGCTGACGGACAACCGTAACCGTACCGCCTCTGAGGTGCGCCATTACTTCGACAAGTTTGGCGGCAACCTGGGGGCCACCGGCTGCGTGTCCTGGTCCTTTGACCAGAAGGGCGTGCTGGTTATTGAGCGGGAGGACCTGGACGAGGACACTGCCATGATGGACGCTCTGGACTGCGGCGCGGCCGATTTTGAGGCGGAGGACGAGTGCTTTACGGTGTATACCGCTCCAGAAGACTTTGCCGGGGTGCTGGCCGCCATGGAGGGGAAGGGGTATACCTTCCTGTCCGCCAAGGTGGAGATGGTGCCCCAGAACTATGTGACCCTCACCGACCCCAAGGATGTGCAGAACATGGAGAAGCTCATCGACATGCTGGAAGAAAACGACGATGTGCAGAACGTCTACCATAACTGGGAGCAGAGCTGAGCAGGAAACAGAAACGAAACAGCCGGCAGGGGCCTTTTAAGGTCTCTGCCGGTTTTCCATTGAACCGTTACCTTCAGTTTCTCAGCGGGTCTGCCTTCCAGTTGCGCACCAGGTGGTCAAAGATAATGGCAAACAGGGTTGAGGTGGTGATCACGGCAATGGTGTCCGCGATGGGTTCGGCCAGGAATACTGCGGTGTCCTGGGAGATGGGAAGGATCCGGGGTAGCAGGAAGATCAGGGGGACCAGGAGGATGATCTTGCGCAGCACGGCCAGGAACAGGCTGACCCCCGCCTTGCCCAGAGCCACAAAGGTTTGCTGGCAGGCCATTTGGATGCCGAACAGAACGCTTGCGGCCATATAGACCCGCAGTGCGCCGCGGGTATAGAGGCCCAGGGTCCCGTCTGGGGGCGTAAAGATGCCAATGACCAGCTGGGGTATAAATTCGCAGATGGCCCATATCGCGGCGGCGTAGACCAGGCAGGTGATAAGCAGCACCCGGAAGGTTTTGACCACCCGGTCAATCTTGCCGGCCCCGAAATTGAAGCTGGTGATGGGCTGGGCGCCTTGGGTCAGGCCTTGCAGGGGCAGCATGGAAAACTGCATCACGCTGGACAGAATGGTCATGGCACCCACCGCGGTATCGCTTCCATACAGCTGCAGCTGGATGTTGAAGCAGATGGAGATGACGCTCTCGGTCAGCTGCATGACAAAGGGAGACAGCCCCAGAGCGACGCTGGGCCACAGGATGCTGGCTGACGGGCGCAGGTTAGGAATTTTCAGGCGCAGATAGCTGCGGCGACTGCACAGAAACCAGACGGTGAAGGCCGCTGAGATTGCCTGGGAAATGATGGTGGCCAGGGCGGCGCCCGCCACCCCCATTTCAAAGCCGAACATGAGAATGGGGTCCAGGATGATGTTGAGCACCGCGCCGATGACCACGGTGAGCATGCCGGTGACGGTGTAGCCCTGGGCGTTGATGAAGGCGTTCAGCCCCAGGGAGAGCTGCACAAAGACGGTGCCCGCCAGGTAGATGCTGAAGTACTCCCAGGCGTAGCCGATAGTGGCCGGAGAAGCGCCGAACAGATCCAACAGCTGATACCCACAAACCAAGAAAACGGCGGTCAATACCATTCCCACCACAATAAGGGCGGCGGTACAGTTGCCCAGGATCTTCTCTGCGGTCTCCTGATCCCCCTTCCCCAGAAAGATGGAGGCCCGGGGGGCGCCACCCATGGATACCAGATAGGCAAAGGCGGAGATGGCAGTGATGAGAGGGAAGCAGACCCCCACCCCGGTCAGGGCGGCCTCCCCGATGCCCTCCAGATGGCCGATGTACATACGGTCTACCATGTTATATAGGACGTTGATGACCTGGGCGATGATAGCCGGCACGGCCAGCCGGAACAAAAGCTGCCGGATGCTGCCAGTACCCAGATCAGGAGCGGCCTTTTGGGCAGGGGTGCTGTGGTGGGAACACATGATGGGGAAATGCCTCCTTACGCTGTAGGCAGCCATGGGCCGCGATATGGGGAAATGCGGGAAGAGATAGTAACGCATAAAAAATCGGAGCAAGCAAAAAAGCTTGCTCCGACGTGGCGCGGAAGGAGGGATTTGAACCCTCGCGCGGCTTTCACCGCCTACTCCCTTAGCAGGGGCTTAAAAGCGCTGGAATTTCAACGGATACAGGCATTTTGCTTACTGTGCTGCTAACTATATTTTTCATTTGAGCGTGTTTACGGCTGCTACGGCATCTGCCGTGTCTGGATGGATATACCGCTGGGTCGTACTGAACTTAGTGTGTCTCATGACCTTCTGAATCACGCTAGGGGCCACATTGTTTCCAAGCGCCAGAGCCGTGGCGGTAGTGTGCCGGCAGGAATAGGGCGGAAGGTCCCGGACGCCAGCGCGCTGAAGCGCGGCGTGATACTCTTCATAAAACGTCCAGCGGTTCATTCCGACCACATATTTTCTCCCGTTGCTGGTCTCAATCAGGTTTTGCAGGACTGGGGCCAACAGGTCAGGAAACACGATGGGCGTCTCCTTGCGCTTTTTGGTTTTCAATCCACAGCCTACGATCTCGTTTTTATCCCATTGTACCATATCCGGTTCAAACTGGCAGAGTTCGCCGGGCATCATACCGGTATAGATCATCAGCAATACGCAGCCGATGATCCGGTCCCCTTTTTCGTATGCGTCCCACAGTTTATGCAGCTCGATCTCGGTGAAGGGCTGCAGCTCCTTCTCATCCAGCGGCGGGAGCCGAATGAACTGGGCCAGGTTTGTCCTGGCAGAGCCCTCGGCCACAGCCCTGGTGTAGAGATGGGACAGCAGGGTTTTCATGTCTTTCGCCGGATAGTAGGTCGGCGCCTTGTCATCAATGCAGTCCTGGAGCATGTTGATGGTGATCGCATCCATGCGCTTTCCGGCCAGCGGCTCCAGCTTATTCCATGCGATATTAAAGGCGGTCTGCTTGGATTTAGACAGGTCCAGCATATCACTTTTGCTCCAGCCTGTCCAGTAGTTGCGGAGCGTGGGGGACTCGACTTCCTCCACCGGCGCCGCCGCATAGGCCAGGGCCTCCCGCTTTGTGGCAAAGCCGCCCTTCCACTTCCGCTTCTGGTGGATCTTCTTCTCCTCGCCGTCTGGGTATATCTCCGTGGTCCAGACCGCCGTCCAGGTCCGCCCCCGCTTGATGGCGCAGCCCTGGCCGTTGCCCCGGGTGCGCCGGCTCCTGGCCGGGTTCTGCTCAGCTCCGCACTGACAACAGAACTTACTGTCGTCCGGTATTTCCGCATGGCACTTCCGGCACTTCATTGACTTTTTACCCCCATTCCGTTAAAATGGAAGGGCAGTATTGCCTGGCACGGTTTACTGCCCCGGGTCCCCCGCATCTGGTTGCCGCCGGAGGCGGGGGGTTCTTTTGCTCCCCTTTACTATACGGAACATTCGTTCTACAAGCAAGCCTTTTTATACCTCCCCCGGAAAATGATCCGGGGGAGGTTTTCGTGTTTTCGGGGGAAATCCGCAGACGTGTGCGGATTTGGGTCATTGGGCCTTCTTCAGCTCGGCCACGTCCCTGGACAGGGCGCGGATCGCTGTTTTCAGCAAGTCGATTTCTTCCTCCATCTGCTCCACGCGGCTCTTGGGAGCCAGGGCCTCCAGCAGGGTTTCATGGCCCTCTGCCAGCAGCTTCAGCTGGGGGATCACAGCATTTTCCTGGGTTACGGCCACCTTGGTGAGGGTGGTCTGGACCTGAGACAACATCTCATCATGCTTGGACAGCAGATCTAAGATTTTTTCTTCGTTGGTCATGTGTATCTATCCTTTCTAGTGGATGGCAAATCCGCAGACGCATGCGGATTTGGGTTAAAGCCCAAGAAGCTGCTTCTTCTTGGCGTCGTACTCCTCCTGGGTAATGGCTCCAGCATCCAGCAGCTGTTTGTACTTCATAATTTCATCTGCAGATGTGTTCCCTGGCTCAGCAGACAGCGTGGCTGCCTTTTCCTTTTCTGATAGCGCAGTTATTGCCCTTGTGGCCTCAGTAAGTAAATCATCTGCAAGCTGGTTTTGCTCTTGCAGCTCTGCTATTGATGCCGTTTTCAGCATAGAGGCAAGTTTTGTATCGGCATCGACGGCACGTTGAAAGGCATCAAACCCTGCTCCAACAGAATTAGCATCTATCCCTGGTACTTTCCCCACCGAAGAGAACAGTTTTTCAATTTTACGCTGAAGCTCTGGTAAAACATGTTCATTTCTATAAAGGCCTTTATCTGATATAGATAACCTAATTTCCATATCTTTCTGAGCGCAATCAGGGCATAGCCCATGCTCATTGACACGGAGGAAAAGGCCAGAAGCTCCACATTGTTTACAACGAGCCATGATGTCCTCCTATTCTGCCTGGTAAGGTAACTCAATACTTCGCGCGGAGCTCCACCACCCGGCCGATGACCCGGACGGGCAGGCGCTCCGCATCGGCGGCGCTGTAAAACTGCACATCGTGGACCGGGTTGGTGGGGATCAGAGAGATCCCATCCGGCCCGTATTTTATTTTTTTGACGGTGGCGCTGTCCCCGTTGACCAGCACCACCACGGTGTCGCCGGTCTCGGCGCTGTCCTGCTTGCGGACGATGACCACGTCGCCCTCCATCATCCGGGGCTCCATGCTGTCCCCCTTAATGCGGAGGCCGAAAAACTCCCCCGTGGCAGCCAGGGCGGCGTCGATCTCCTCATAGTCCACGATATCTGTGATGGCCTCAATGGGGATGCCGGCAGCCACATCGCCCAGGACGGGAATGCGACGGCCACATTGCTGAGCCATTTTGATGAGGTGATCCATTGATTGAACCGCAGCGTTGATAGTCTCATCCTGCGCCTCTATGACTCCTTGGTACAAATCGTTTAATTGCTGCGAGGTTTTGA
The DNA here is from genome assembly GCA_018716015.1 of Candidatus Enterenecus stercoripullorum. GTDB lineage: Bacteria > Bacillota > Clostridia > Oscillospirales > Oscillospiraceae > Enterenecus > Enterenecus stercoripullorum. The sequence continues at coordinate 17,590 of DVKM01000029.1, forward strand.
GCTTTTTGCTTTCATCCGAGATATGCTTTTCTCCTTCTCCAGAGAACAGCCAAATTGGGGTAGTATGAAGAATATCGCTAATTGGTCCAAGCTTCCCAGAGAATGAGCTGCTTTTACCCTTCTTCCAATCAGTGACAGTTTGAGAAGATATGTTCAACATATCGGCAAAATCTTTTTGAGATATATTGGACTCTTTCAGCAGTTCAAAAATTCTGCTTCGAATATCATCATAGCTATTTAGAAGTTTATCCAAAAATCTCACCGTCCTGTTGTGCTAATCGCTAAAAATCAGAAAAACTCTTATAATAAGGTTGACATTCAGAAATTTTCTGATTATTATGACCTTATAACATAAGCCGAGCATATCACAAAAATAGACTTGGTGCAAGACAAAAGGTAAACATGGGGGAGGTGAAAGAGGTGAAGGTCACGTTCAAACTCAAAGGCGCCGAAGACCTGGATGCCTTAGTTGAAACATTGTATCGGCAGATCAATGAGATGCGAGCGACACTGAACAAAATTGGGCAGGTAACGCTGGAACTGGAGGCTGAGGTAAATCAGCCGCCGGCAGATACCAGCGGCTGATCAGGGAAGGTTTACACCGTGAATGCAACAGATATTTTCGCGTCATCCGGTATTATTTTCACCTGGACGCCGTCGGAAGGCAATAACTCTGTCGCGTCATGGAGGGTCGTATATTCGTCCAGAGGAAGAGGCTTATTGCAATTCGGGCATTTTCTTGGACGACGATTTTCGAGCCCTTCTTTGTTCAGTGTAAAGAAGCAACCGCAGGTGCATTTGATCAAAACCATTGTTTCACCCCCTTTCCGCCCACATTTTACCACGGGCAGGGAAGGGGGACAAGGAGGGAGGTGACAAATACATGATCATGCGGATCAAGGAGCTGCGGCTGGAGCGAGGCCTGGATCAGTACAGCTTGGCGTCTTTAATGGGGGTTCAGCAACCGGTAATATCCGGGTGGGAGAAGGAAATCTACCTCCCCAGAGCCCGGCAGCTTCCCCTCCTGGCCCGGGTGCTGAGCTGTTCCATCGACGAGCTGTTCACCCAGGAGCCCGAGGCGGCCAGCTGATCCCCACACCATAAGCATACTACCCCGAGGAGGTTTTGACCATGCAGGCAGACTGCAAAAACATCTATCAAAGAGCCCGGAAAGTTGCGGGCCTGACCCAGGAAAAAGCGGCGGAGATGATGGGCATCTCGGTGCGCTCCCTGGCGGACTACGAGACGGGGGTGCGCATCCCGCCCAACGACACCGTGGAGCTGATGGTGATGGTGTACAACAGCCAGCTCCTGGCCACCCAGCACCTGCGCAACTCGGCGCAGTTTGCCCGGGACCTGCTCCCGGACATGGAAGGGATGCGGCTGCCGGAGTCGGTGCTGACCCTGGTGGACGCCATCTATGACTTCGCTGACGACAAGCTGGATCGGGAGCTCATCGACATCGCCCGGGACGGCGTCATTGAGGCTGGGGAGCGGGCCCAGTTCGATCGAATTGTACATAAACTCAAAGAGATCATCGCCGCGGCCATGGCCGTGAGCTGCACGGAGGGATCAACATCATGACATTGCCTGAACTCAAAGAACTGGATCGGGCTGTTATCACCCCGGCGATAGCCGCCGACCTGCTGGAGTGCGATCCGAATTGGATCAGGCAGGCGGCCCGGAAGCGCCCGGACCTGCTGCCATTCCCGGTGATGGTGGTCAAAAGCAGGGTTAAGATCCCGCGGCTGCCATTCATCAAATTCATAGAGGGAGGGAATCAGGATGAAGCATGACATCGTGAAAGTGACCGGGGGAATTTCATTTCTCGCCCTGTTCCTGCTGCTGGGAGTCTCCCATGGGTGGGCGTAAAAAATCCCCGCTGGATGCGGGTACATCCAACGGGGCCGGTGAGCGAGCTCACCATGAGAACACTTGTAGTATAGCAGATCTTTTGATGGTTGACAAGGGGGTGGGAGCATGCCATTGACCAGAATTCAGGGATATGGCCATGTGGCGGCCAGGTATGGCCTGGAGGAGGCCATCTTCCTGGACGGCATCGTCCACTGGTACCGGGTGAACCGGGCGGACGGGCGTAACTACCATGACGGCCGGTGGTGGACCTACAACTCCATCGCCGCCTACACGGACCAGTACCCCTGGTGGTCTGCCAAGCAGATCCGCCGGATCGCGGCCAGCCTACGGGACCAGGGGGCACTGCTTACCGGCAATTACAACACCAACGGCCGGGACCGGACCATCTGGTACAGCCCAAGCGATGAGGCCCTGGCCCTGTACGGTATCCCTGCCGAGGATGCCCAAACGGGAAATTGCATTTGCCCAAATGGGCAAATGCAGATGCCCGAACAGGCAAATGCAGATGCCCAAACGGACCAACCATTACCATGTAGTTACCATGAGGTTACAAACACACCCCCCTATAGTCCCCCCATGGGGGACCCGCAGGAGGAGAAGCCAAAACCAAAGGCCAAGCCCAAGAAAACGGAACCTTACAAGCTGGACTGGTTTGAGGCGTTCTGGAAGATATACCCCAGGAAGGACAACAAGCAGGCGGCCTTGAGGGCCTGGTGCAAGCTCAAGCCGGACCGGGCGCTGTGCGGTGTGATGGCCGCGGCGCTGGAGCGGGACAAGTACTCCAAGCAGTGGTGCAAAGACGGCGGGGAGTTCATTCCCATGGCATCCACCTGGATCAACCAGAGCCGGTGGAATGACCAGGGGGTGGATCAATCTCAGCTCCCGGATCCTCCGGATGACGGAGGCTGGGCTCCTGACCCGGAGGTGATCGAGTGAATGGGGAAGTGATGGGAACCGGCGGGGAGGCACAGCAGTCGGTGATTGGCTCCATGCTTATCGATGACCGTTGCGTACCTGTTGTACTTGCTAAGATACGGGCGGAGGACTTCACCGACGGCACCTGCCGGGCCACCTTCCGGGCCATCCAGAAACTAATCCTATCCGGCCGGCCGGTGGACCCAGTGACCGTGGTGGATGAGATGGCAGGCAAAGAGGGGTATGTCCAGTGGCTGCGGCAGGTGATGGAGCTCACCCCTACTGCTGCCAACGTGGAGACCTACATAGACATCACCAAGCGATCCGCTCAGCTGTACCAGCTCAGGTCTCTGGCGGACCAGATGCTGGCCACCTTTGACCTGGACAGCGCCGCCGCCTTGGTGCGCAAGATGTCTGGCCTGCTCTCCTCCGCCTCCCGCATGCCCCGGATGACAGGGGTGGAGCTGGCGGCGGACTTTCTGGACCGGATGAAGCGCACGGACAAGCCAGAGTACATCCCCTGGGGCATCCCCTCAGCGGATCGGATGGCCTACGCGGAGCTGGGGGACATGATCCTGCTGGGTGGCTATGCCTCCGCCGGAAAAACCCTGTTGTCAATCCTCATGGCCCTGGGCCAGGCCAAGCGGTACCGGGTGGGCTACTACACCCTGGAGACCAAACCGGAGAAAATGGCTGACCGGATTTTTGCCCATCTGGCCAAGGTCCCCTTGGACAAGATCAAGACCCGGGACTTCGGGGACGGAGAGTGGGCCAGGATCGCCCAGGCAGCTAGCGACTATGCGGTTCATTGCCCCTTTGACATCATCCGGGCGGCCGGTAGCAGTGTAGATGATATCGCCGCGGATGCAGTAGGACACGGTTACCAGATCGTTTATGTGGACTACCTCCAGCTCATTGAGGCGCCGGGCATCCGTCCAGGGGATCGCTACGCAACGGTGACCGCTGTCAGCCGTGGGCTGAAGCTGTTTGCGCAGAGCACAGGGACAGCGGTGGTCGCCCTGGCCCAGCTGTCCCGACCGGACAAGGTGGGCAAGGACAAAAAGCCAGTACCGCCCTCCATGGCCTCCTTCCGGGAGTCCGGCCAGATCGAGCAGGACGCGGATATGGCGTTTTTACTCTGGAGTGCGGAGCAAGAGAATAATCAGGCGCGCCGGGTGCTGAAGCTGGCCAAAAACAAAGAGGGCCGGAAGTTTCGGGTGGAGCTGGACTTTGACGGCGCCACCCAGACCATGACGGAGGTTGAGTCTGAGGGAAGGCAGGTGGCGGCCAAGTTTAGTGCGAATGGCCGTGCCATCCAGCAACGCAACCGTGCCAAGGCCAAACAAATGACATTCGAGGAGCTGTCGGCAGGAGAGGGGGACAACCCGTTTGAGAACGAGCGAGATCAGTAAGCAAGTGAATATCCTCCTGTTGGAAGCGGGGCGGCATGAAAAATTGGCGGCGATATCCAGGGAAGATGTCATTGCCAAAGGTCATCGGGAGACCGCGAGGGCGCTGAGGCTGGCGGCCCAGTTTATCAAGCTGCAGGTCAAACTCATTCCGATTTCTAAGGGGCTTGCCCTTAAGAAATATAAAATTTTTTGAAAGGGAGATCACCATGAGAACATTTGCAATTTTGAATATGAAGGGTGGCGTTGGGAAGACCACCACCGCCATCAACCTGGCATACATCCTGGCTACCGCCTACCAGCAGCGGGTACTGCTGGTGGATGCAGATGGCCAGGCTAATGCCACCCGGGCCCTGCTGCCGGCCGGGGAGTATGACGGGCTGACTGCTCTGCTGTCTGGCCATGTGATCTGCTACGACGAGGTCGTTGAGCATACAGAAATCAGCGGGCTGGACATGGTTCCGGCAAGCAACTCTCTTTGGCAGATCGACCTATCCTGCATCACGCGGGATGGCCCCGGTACGCTCAGAGCTCTGCGGGATATGCGGGACGCCATTACAGAGGACATCGCCTACGACGTGATGATCATTGATTGCCCGCCCAGCTTTTCCGGGGCCTGCGCCGCAGCCATTGCGGCCAGCAACAGTATCATCATCCCGGTACTGCCTGATGCTTTCTCCGCCGAGGGAATGGAGGATCTGGTGGCGCAGATTGACGGAGTGCGCAGGATCCAGCCAGATGTGCGCATTGCCGGCTGTTTGATCAACCAATTCCACACGGCGGATGTAGTGCTTGACGCTACGGAGTACCTGCGGGAGTCAGCGCCTGTACCCGTATTTGACACGGTGATCCACCGCACCGATAAGGTGTTGGAATCCACCTGGGCGCATCAGCCGGTGCTGCTCTGGTCTCCCCGTAGTTCAGCCGCCCGGGATTTTCGGTCCTGGGTGCGGGAGCTAGTGGCAAAGGAGGCGCTGTGTAATGGCCGGTAAATTTAATTTGGCGGAGCACCTAAAGCCGGGAGCAGCTGCCTCGGTGCGGGATATTGAGACCATCACCGCCGAAATTCTAAATGCTAAGAGAGCTGGGGGTGAGGCGATCCTGCGCATCGGGCAGGCGCTCCTGGATGCTAAGTCCATGCTTCCCCATGGAGAGTGGCTGCTCTGGCTGGAGGAACGGGTAGACTTCTCCGAGCGAGCCGCTCAGAACTTCATGCGGCTGGCCCGGGAGTACTCAAATCCGCAGACGCTTGCGGATTTGGGCGCCTCCAAAGCCCTGGCGCTGTTGGCCCTGCCCGCCAATGAGCGGGAGGAGTTCCTGGCCGGGACTCATATTGTCTCCGGCGAGGAGAAGACGGCGGCTGAAATGTCCGCCCGGGAGCTGGCCCAGGCCATCCGGGACAAGGAGCAGGCACAGGCAGATCTGCGCGCAGCAGAGGAGGCCCGGGAGAAGATGGCCCAGGACATGGCCATAGCCAACGCTCGGTTGTCTGGGCTGCGGGAGGACCTAGATAAGGCAAAGGCGGCAGAGGCTGCCGCTGCGGAGGAGCTGGCTGCCATGAAAGCTCGCCCGGTGGATGTGGCTGTGGAACAGGTTGTAGATGAGGCGGCCATCCAGAGGGCCAGGGCGGAGGCTGTGGCCGAGATGCAGGCCAAGGTGGACAAGGCTCAGGAGGCCAGGAAAGCGGCCGAGGCAAAGCGGAAAAATGCGGAGGAAGCCCTGGAGCAGGTACGGATCCAGCTTGAGGCGCAGGCCAAGGCGGAGAAGCGGGAAGCTCTTGGCGCAGATAAAGACCTGGCCCTGTTCGACGTGCTGTTTGCCCAGGTGCAGGACCAGATCAACCGGATGCAAGGGGTTCTGCTCAAGGTCAAGGCCAAGGATGCCCAGAGGGCAGATGGCCTGCACAGAGCCCTGTTGGCCCTGGCTGATAAGGTCCGGGAGGTGGCGGGATGATCTATCGAGCGATGGCGGTGCAAAAACTCACCGAAGAGTATGGCAAATTCAAGGGTGACCGCTACCAGGAGGTCATGAAATCGGCCGTCTTTGAGGCGCTGGTCAACTTCTGCGAAAACGACGAGTTTGCCCAGGCCGTTGTCCAGGGGGGCAGTTTCGCCGACTGCATGAAGGCGGTATCCAAAAACATCAAGTCCTCCCTCTCGGATCTGGAGGCATACCGTCGGGCTGCGGCCTTCTACTTCGATGGGGCTGAGGTCAAGATGACGCTCACCATCCAGCTGGAGCCCGCCCAGGCCGAGAGCCATGATATTGTCATCGACCTGGCAGACTTTCTGTGAGGGGGTGGAACAATGAAGCGGACAGTACAGGAGCAGGCCATCCTGGATAACTGGCCTGTTGTCACCGCGGACGACATCGAGATGATGAACGACGAGTTCCCCCACTACATCTTTTTTCACCGCCGGAAGGACGGCAGGGTGGAGTATCACACCTCCTGCTGTGGCAAGACCGAGGTGATTGAGCCTGTGCGCCGCACGGAGCTGCCTTGGGGAAATGCCCTGCTGGATGCCAGTTACCACAATCAGCTGCACACATGTCCCTGGTGCAGTAGGAAGGTGACCATGAAAGACCTGAGCAAGGCCGGCAAGCGGAAGGGCCTGGCTGCGTACTGATTGGTGGTGCTCCTTCATGGGGATGAGCAGGCCTTGTATGCGGATGCGCTCTCCCTGCGAAAGGATTATGAGGCCATGGCTGACCTGACTGCCCGGCCAACGTATTGGCTGTGCAGCGGCTACCGCTTTTCCGCTGGAGAGGTCATGGAGATAGACTACCAACTATGGGCCGAAGGGGTTATCACCTGGGAGCGGGGCCAGCTGGGCCGGAAAAAGGAGGTACAGGAGCCTTTCAAGAAAGGCAGTCTCTCCTTCTACACCCATGATTCCTATGCGGTCATCGGCCGGGATGTACTGGAAGACCACCCACTCTACCGGTACTGCCAGTACTTTCACGGTTGGCAATATCGGCCCGGCGGGGGCCGCGGCTATGCCCATAAGTTTCATGACCTGATCTCCTATCTCGCCGCGTACAGCATGTATCCCCGGCAGATTGAGATGCTGGTGAAGGCCGGGCTCTATCAGCCGGTAGGCGAACTGATTTGGAACCGGAAAAAGTTTGCCGCCGCCATTGACTGGGAGGAGCCGGATATTCGCAAGGCCATGGACCTGTCCAAGGGGGAGATCAGACAGCTGTTTGCCATCCGGCCGGACTTCGGCGCTCTGGAGTGCCGGGCCTACGCAAACCGGCATTTGGGCACATCCTGGGATGTGGAGGATGCGGCCACCTTTTGGGTTATGTGGGGGCTGGAGTTGCGGCCCATGGAGGTGCTGCGGTTCTGCCGGCGGTATCAGCTGCCGCTGGGCAAGCTCCTGCGCTATCTGGAGCGGGTGACCGGTGGGGATAGCTACGGCTTAGTCTGGGCAGAGGCCTTTACCATCTACCGGGATTACCTGGAGGCCGCCTACCACTTGGGCTGGTGCATGGAGCACAGTGCGGTGCTCTGGCCAGAGCTCCTGCTTTCCGCCCACGATGAGGCCACAGATCAGTGGGCCCAGGTCCAGCTCCGGGAGGCCGAGGCGGACCAAAAAGCAAAACGGCCCCGAGGGGCCAAGGAGCGGGCCCGGAAGTATGAGTTTGAGCTGGACGGCCTGCTCATCAAAATGCCCATGTCCGCGGCGGCCATCAAGCTGGAGGGGAAGGCCCTGCATCACTGTGTGGGTGGATACGCCAAGCGCCATCTGGAGGGGGTGCTGACCATCCTGTTCCTCCGCCGGGTAGAGGCGCCTAACACCCCCTACGTGACCATCGAGATGCAGGGCAATCAGCTCCGGCAGATCCATGGGTTAAACAATGATGTGGGACAGGTCTCCCCCAGGGTCAGGCACAAGGGATTTTTGAGTGCCTGGCTCCGGTGGCTCCAGGCCGGGAGTCCCAGGAACGAGGACGGCACGCCGAAGCTGCCGAAAAAGCGGAAGGGGGCTGTTGTGGCATGACACGGGATACGGCGATTGTGCAAATTGAAAGTCTGAAAGATTACTGCGAGCGCATGGCAGACGATGACGAAAGCGGTTCTCATGTTTTTGATTTAGATGGACAGGCCCTGGACCGTGCCCTCTCCGCCCTCCGCCCCGTCAGCCGGGAGCAAGTGGAGAAAGTGTGGGCTGGGTGCGAGAAATGCCACAATCAATCTAACTGGCCGGCCTGGATTGAGAAGGGATTTGTATACTGCCCTAAGTGCGGGACTCCGCTTACATCGTGGGCGTGGAAGAAACAAATAGAGAGATTGGAGACGCTGAAAGATGCGGACGATTGATGCCGACCAGCTGGCCGATGGCTTGAAACTGCACCGTCAACCAACGGGCCAAAAATATGAGACAGACAGGCAGTGGGCCGTTGGCTATAATGCAGGATTAGAAAGGGCACTATATAGCATCGCTCATGCGCCCACCCTCACCCCGCCGAACGAGCCGTTGACCTGTGTGGGGTGCTATTGGCAGACACACGGTTCGATTGGAAAATGTATTGACTGCGTACGGGAGAAAACCGATAACTACTACCGCTGCCCGCCGGAGGGAGAGGAGGACACCTGATGGACATTGAGAAGCTGATCGAGAGTGCGGAACACTGTGATCTTGGTGCCTGTGCTGACTGTCCAAGTATTGGACGCGCCTGTTGCAGAGAACGCACAATGGGCGAATTGGCGCGAGAATCTAAGCGGCTCCAGGCCGAAAACGAGAAGCTGCGGGAAGAGCTGGAGCAGATGGCCGCCTGTGTCTACTACAAGCCCGGCGGGATGTGCGGATATGGAGGCGACGACCCGGCCAACGTTTGTGTGCTTGGGCCTTGTAACTACGAGATTTCGACCCAGGAGGTTCTGACTGAACTGGAGCAAGCGAAAGCGGCGCGCAGGCGTTAAGCCTGCGCACCGCCCTGATTGCAAAGCCCGGTTATCACCTGCCGCATTCCCTGCTTGGAGAGGATGTTACTGGTCCTCCAGGTCAGCGGCCGGAATATCGTTTTCCAGGTTGTCCCGGGCCAAATCGGTGTCGATCTCCGGGTAGATATTGGAGGGAATGGGCCGCTCGTGAAAGACCTTCATTTCAGGCCCGGAGGTCCCTGGAATGATGGGGTTTGCCTTGACTTTTCCGTGTTTGGCTTTCCCTTGAATCTCCGGGACTGGTGGAGCACTGTTTCGGGGCCGCGTGTGGGTCCAATCAGGACGGGCCATGCCTTTCTTTGCCATGAAATCACCTCGGAAATAGGATTTCCCGAAACGATAAAAATACGCATGAAGCAGATACAACAGTGCTCTGGCCAAAAGGAGGCCGCCCATGCTAACCATTACAATTAAAGTCAACGCCCCACCCGGCCAGGCCATCGGGATCAAGGAACACCTGGCCATGTGTCTGGAGCAGTACGGAGATACCAGGGTGGTCTCCATAACAGAAGATCTGCCGGAACAAATCAAAATGAAAGGAGAGAGGAAATGAGCGAGGGAATGACCGTGCCGACCTGCTGCCTCAGCTGCCGGTGGTGGAAGTGTCTATCTGCCACTTCTACGCATACCACTAAAGCCTGCCATCTGTTCTTGCAGACTGGGGTTCGGAACGGGAGAAAAGGGGATGTTTGCGCTACTTGGGAGCCAAGGGGGGATACAAAGGGATGAAGATTTTCAAAACATGTGTTCGTGGGTGCATCTATGTGGCCTGGATGGTGGCGGCGGTGGCGGTCCTTTTTTATCCATGCATCCAGTATGTGCAGACACAGACCATGGACCAGGAGACTCTGCTGCTCCACGCTGTCCTTGGATTTGCCCTGATCTACTCTGGGACGGAGTTCTGTGACTTTCTGAAACGGAGGTGGCAGGATGGGTAAACAATCCCGAAAGCGCAATCTCCGTCGGATCAACATTGTGGTCACAGCCCAGACGGTGGGCAGCCTGGCCTATCTGGCCAAGATGTGCAACTACCCTGAGATCGGCATGGCGGTGGACAAGCTGACCCGGGAGAAGATGCTCAGTCTGCGGGCCTGGGGCTCCGGGAGTCGGCGGGCAAAGCGGGGTGATCACGATGGCTAAGGTCCTGCGCACAGTGGAGGCGGGTAGGCTGCGGTATGCGGTGCTCTACGACCGATACTCGCCGGCCGACCCGCCCCGGGCCCGGGCGGAGAAGCAGCGGGCCAGCTCAGCAGCCCGGCAGGCGCTCAACATGAGGACCAGCTGTCAGCGGTTGGAGTGCCTGCTGTTTTCCAACTTCGGCCGGGACGATTGGCTGGTGACTCTTACATATGATGACGCGCACCTGCCAGCAAACTGGGAAGCGGCCATCAAGCAGGCCAAAAAGTTTATCCGCACTCTGCGAGAGCACCGGCGGCCGCGAGACCAGCCTCTACGCTATGTCTATGTGACAGAGGACAAGCACGGCGATGGGCGCGTCCACCACCACATGGTGGTCAACGGCACCGGCGAAGATATGGAGACCTTCCGCTCATTATGGACCAATGGGATCGTTCTGATGCAAAACCTCAGGCCCAGAGAGTTCCCGGCCTTGGCCCGATATCTCACTAAGGAGCCGCGGGAGTACGGCCGGGTGGATGTGGGCGCCCGGAATTGGTCCGCATCCAGAGGTCTGGCCAAGGCGGTGGCGCCGCCGGCGGAGATCGTGCCAGACATCTTGACCCTCCAAGCTCCTCCTGGAGCATATATATTAGAAAACGAGGGGACGATGGTCAATGAGTTCGGCAACTACCAATTCATCAAATACCTTATGCCGGACCAGGAGGACTACCGGGTGCCTCTGGAGGTATCCACCGACCCGGAGCTGGACCTGACGCCCTGGCGGTACGCGCCGGAGCGGCGGAAGAGGAAAACTGCATAGCTCTTATATTTATTGCACTTGCAAGCATGTATAACAAATGGAAAAGTGTTTGAAAAAAGGGGGCCAAAGCATTGCAAACCAAAGAAAAGTGTGGTAAACTAACGGTGAAAGATGGATGGCTGATGTGTCCGGCCTGCGGAAGGCAGAAGGTCCTCCGGCTGAGACCAGGGACACAAGCCAAAGACCTGCCGGTATACTGCAAGCGATGTGGGCAGGAGTCCATCGTAAATATCGACCAGAGCCTGAGCCAACGTCGAGACCCGACAAGCGCCTGAGCCTATGACCACCCGATTGGGAGTCGTGGCTTGGGCGCTTTTTTGTTTGCCCGGAGGTGATAGCCCGTGGCCCTAAAACCGCCCAGGCCTTGCCGACATCCTGGCTGCGGTGTGCTGACCAGGGATGGATACTGTGCCCAGCACAAGCCCAAACAGGCCGGCCGCCGCCAGTCCGCCCAGTGGCACAGCTGGTACTCGCTGCCCATCTGGACGGAGGACCTGCGGCCGGGGCAGCTGCTCCGGGAGCCTTTCTGCCGTGAGTGCGCCTGCCATGGCATACGGACGCCGGCCACCGACGTGGACCACATCCGGGAGCACCGAGGCGACTGGGCGCTGTTCACCGCCCGGGACAATCTCCAGAGTCTGTGCCACTCCTGCCACAGCCGCAAGACCATGCGGGAGCTATGGCAAAATCGGCGGGAAAATTCCGGCGGAAGCAGGCGATAAGCGGGCCAGCTTTGGGCGCGGGCGCGTGGCCTGGGTGCGCAGGCGCGCCCGGGCGAGAAATTTTTGCAAATTTCCTTCACCCTCCCCCCGGGGCAAAAAAGTTTCGGCGGGAAGATGTAAGACCGCAAGCCAGCCTTCGTGAGGGATTTTTTCCCCACGAAAATTCTCAAGAAAGGACCCAGTGCATTGGATAGATTGGAAAAGGCTCGAAATATCCGGCTGCATCATTGTGACTGCCTGGTGGGGATGAGCCGAATCGAGACGGGAAGTGTGGATCTGGTGCTGTGTGACTTGCCTTATGGGACGACGAACTGCTCTTGGGATTCTGTGATTCCATTTGAGCCTCTTTGGGAACACTACCGCAGAATTTTGAAACCCCGCGGGGCTGTGGTGTTGACGGCTGCACAGCCCTTTGCCACCGACTTGATCAATAGTGCCCGGTCACTGTTCCGGTACGACCTGGTTTGGGAGAAAACAGGACCGGCTGGTTTTGCGAATTCACATAAGATGCCGATGAGGGCCCATGAGTTGATATTGGTGTTCTATCGGCGCCTCCCCAAATACCACCCTCAGGAACTGGTCCCATTGGATCGGCCCATTGTGAGGAAGGGAAAGCCAAAGTCGCAGGATGGGGTGTATCACGGACTTGGAAAGGCTAGTATACAGCGGTTTACCAACTATCCTAGGTCGGTCTTGCATTTTAGCAACCGAAAAGGGAAGCGGGTGCATCCCACCCAAAAGCCAGTGGAATTGATGGAGTATTTAGTGCGGACCTATACAGACCCAGGGGACCTTGTTGTAGATAACTGTATGGGAAGTGGGACCACTGCCATTGCCTGCCTGAACAGCAGACGGCGGTTTGTGGGATTTGAGACGGATGTACGGTATTATGACGTAGCCTGTCAGCGTGTTAATAAGTGGGAGCCAGCAGCGTGTGCGAGGTGATGATATGCCGGGACCGAGACAGCCCACGGATGTGATCAAGGCCAAGGGGCGAAAGCACCTGTCCAAGGCCGAGGAGGCCCAACGGCGGGCCGGGGAGGTGCAGGTGGAGCGCCCCAAGACGGTGAAGGTGCCCAAGTGGGTGCCGGAGGACCTGAAAAAGGACTTCCGGGCCCTGGGCAGGAAGCTGCTGGCGGCGGGGCTGTACACCGATCTGGACGGGGACACCCTGGGGCGGTACCTCATTGCCCAGCGGCAGTACCTTATCGCCACGGAGGAGACGGACAAGGCCCTGGCCCGGAAGGACCAGGAGGAGGCGGACGCCTGGGGTAAGGTGTTGGACCGGCATTTTAAGCAGGCCCGGGCGTGCGCTAACGACATGGGGCTGACGGTGACCAGCCGGTGCCGGCTGGTGGTGCCGGACAGCCCGCAGAAGGGGGAGGAGGACAATCCCTTCCTCCAGCTGATCCAGGGAGGCCAGAAACGTGCCTGACCTGATGACCCTGGCCCAGGATGTCCAGGTGCCGGCGCCGGAGGATGGGGCCCAGCTGCGGTATAACCAGGAGGCTGTGGACCGGGTCATGGGGTTTTTCTCTCTGCTGGTGTTCGGCCAGAACGAGTGGGCTGGCAAGCCCTTTGCCTTGCTCCCCTGGGAGAAGCAGGCCATCCGGGAGTTTTACGGCGTCCAGGTGCTGGACGACGACGGCAACTGGGTGCGCTATCGCCGATTTCTCTATGACGAGATCGCCAAAAAGAACGGCAAGAGCGAGTTTGCCGCCGGCCTGGGACTGTACCACTTGCTGGCAGATGGGGAGGCCAGACCCCAAGTGGGCATCTTCGCGGCTGACAAGACCAACGCGGATATCATATACCAGTGCGCCAAGTACATGGTGGAGTACACCGCCCTGAGCCAGCCCCGCCACCGGCCCCTGGCCTGGTGCCGGGACAGCGTGCGGGAGATCCGTACCCGGTTTGGCGGGGTGATGAAGGTCTACTCCTCCGATGCCGACACCAAGCATGGGTACAGCTTTTCCGCGATTTTGTTTGATGAGCTCCACGCCCAGCCCAACCGGCGCCTGTGGGATGTACTTACCACTGGATCGGACGCGGCCCGGCGGCAGCAGGCGGTGATCGTGCTCACCACCGCCGGGGATGACCCGGACCGAAAGAGTATTGGCTGGGAGATCCACGAGAAGTGCCGACGGCTGTTGGCCTGGCGCCGGGGGGAGCCGGAGCAGCCCCTGGACCAGGATGACCCCCAGTGGTGCCCCATTATGTACGGTATCAGTACTCTTACCGGGGACGACCCGGACAAAATCGCCGCCCTGGACATCTACGATGAAGATCTGTGGAGGCAGTGTAATCCATCCTATGGGGTGACCATCAAGCCCAGGCAATTCCGGGCGGACGCCCGGGCGGCCCGGCAGAGCGAGGTGGCGGAGCGGAATTTTCGCTGGCTGCGGCTCAACCAGTGGATCGCCACCAAGGACGTGGGCTGGCTGCCTCTGACCTTGTACGACAAGAGCCAGGTGGGCCCCTCGGCCAAGGCAGAGCGGGAGGAATGGGTCCGGGAGAACCTGACAGGCAAGCAGTGCTATGGAGGGCTGGACCTGTCCACCACCACTGACCTGACGGCCTTTGTGCTCATCTTCCCGCCCCAGCCGGGGCTGGACACCTGGGTGGCCCTGCTCCAGGCCTGGCGGCCCCAGGAGGGCGTGCTGGAGGCGGAGCAGCGGGATCATGTACCCTATCGGGATTGGGCCCGGGCGGGCTTTTTGGAGCTGTGCCCTGGGGATATGATCGACTATACCCAGGTGGAGGAGGCCATCGCCCAGGCGGCGGAGATCTACCAGCTGGAGATGCTGGGGGTAGACCCCTACCTGTCCCGGACGCTGACCCAGCGCCTGAGCGAGCGGGGGCTGACCGTGGTGGAGATCCCCCAGACCATGACGCACATGAGCCCAGCCATGAAGGAGCTGGAGCGGCTCATCCGAGCTCATGAGATGCTCCACGTCCACAATACCTGCGCCCGCTGGTGCTTTGGTAACGTCCGGTGTGCTGTGGACGGCAATGAGAACCGAAAGCCGATGAAAAACCGCAGCATTGGCCGCATTGACATCGCCGTTGCCTGGATCATCGCCGTGGCCACGGCCATCGTGGCCCAAAACCAGAAGCCGGACTTAGCGGCGGCTATGGACCGGCCAGGCTGGGGAATGTAGGAGGTGCCCATGAAGAAGTTGATGAAAAATCTGGCCCGGTATGCCATGGACCTGGTACTGGCGGCGGGAGCCGCCGCCGTGGCGGTGGGCGCCGGGATGATCTACCTGCCGGCGGGGCTGATCACCGGGGGCGTGCTGGCCATCGCCGGGGCGGTGCTGTCCAGCGTGAGCGGAGGTGATGGCGGATGAGCCTGTCCAAAGGGCTGCGGGCCCTGGCGAGGGCACCGGTGCGCGCCAAGGCCTTGACAGTGGACAACCTGATTGCAGCCGGGTACCCATCGGAGGGCACCGAGGTGACGGAGGACTACGCCCGGAAACTGAGCGTGGTGGACCGGTGTGTGGAGATCCTCAGCGACTCCATATCCAAGCTGCCCATCTACGTCTTTGACAGCCGGACCAGGCAGCGGCTCGATCACCCGCTGCTGTACCTGCTCAACACCAGGCCCAACGAGGCGATGAGCCCCAGCGTAGCCAAGAAGCTGGTGGAGACCTGCCGTCTGGAGGGGGGCAACGGATACCTGTGGATCGTGCGAGACCGCCGGACGGCACGGCCGGAGGAGCTGATCCCGGTACCCTGTCGGCTGGTGCAGCCATGGCGGGACCTAGCCGGTCGGGTGTGGTATGACGTGACCCACCCTGTGACGGGGGAGGCCATGCGCCTGCCTAACGAGGACATGGTCCACGTCAAGGGGGCTAGCCGGGATGGGCTTAAGGGAATCAGCGTGCTGCGGAGGGCGGCGGAGGCCATCCAGTCCGCCCGGGCCCAGCAGCAGTACGGCCTGAGCTACTACGAAAATGGTGGTCAGCCCTCCGGGGTGCTCAAAACGGACTCCGACATTGGCGGATACGCTAAGGGGACGGATGGAAAGCCTCTGCAGCGCGCAGACGGCAGCTATGTGACCAGGCGGGACGTCATTCGCCAGGAGTGGGAGCGGGTTCACATGGGGCCCAGCAACAGCCACCGGGTGGCCATCCTGGATCTGGGCCTGGACTACAAGCCTATGACAGGGAGCAACGCCGACGCCCAATTTATCGAGAGCCAGGAGGTCAGCGTGAAGGATCTGGCCCGGTACTTCGGTGTGCCGTTGTACAAACTCCAGGAGGGAAAGCAGTCCTACAGCTCCAACGAGCAGAACGCCATCGAGTACGTGGTGGGCACCCTCCATCCCATCGTCACCCAGTACGAGGAGGAGCTGAGCTATAAGCTACTCACCGACCCGGAGCTGACGGCGGGGGTGGAGGTTCGCATCAACATGATGGCGGAGCTCAAGGGGGATACCACCGCCCGGGCGGCCTGGTACAAGGCCATGCTGGAGGAGGGTCCCCTGTCTGTCAACGAGGTACGGGCCTTGGAGGACCTGCCGGACATCCCCGGCGGGGACGAACACCGGGCCAGCCTAAACTATGTGCCCCTCTCCCGGTGGCCGGAGCTGAGCATGCTCCGGGCCAGAGGGAGCGAAACCGAATAGGGGGAGCCTGAGCCAGAGCCCGCAAGGGCCAGCGCCTGAGCCGGGGCGGGGAGACCCGCCCTTGACTCAGGCGCTTTTTATTTTTTGAGGGGAGTGAGGATGTGAACGAGTTTTGCAAGGCTGCCCGCATTGAAAAGTCGGCGGCCGTGGATGAGGGGGAGCTGGCGCTGATCAACGCTCAGGCCCTCCGGCCGCTGGCGGCAGAAGAGGTGTTTGTTTTCCGTCTGGCGGCCTGTGACGACCAGGTGGACCGGGATTTTGAGCGGTTCACCAAAGACTGCTTGGAGGCGCTGGCCCCGCTGTACGTGGGTAAGCCGGTGCTCAAGGACCACCAGTGGAGGGCCGGAGAACAGACCGCCCGGGTGTATGCCGCCCAAGTGGAGACCCGGGACGGTGTGAGCCGGCTGGTGCTGCGCTGCTACATGCCCCGGACGGAGGGGACGGCGGAGACCATCACCGCCATTGAGAGCGGCATGCTCCGGGAGTGCTCCGTGGGGGTTGCAGTGGGCCGGGCGACCTGCTCCATCTGCGGAGCCAACCAGCTGGAGACGCTGTGCAAGCATGGCGGCGGACGGGAGTACGACGGCCAGGTGTGCCACTTTGACCTGGACGACCCCAGGGACGCCTACGAGGTGAGCCTGGTGGCGGTGCCTGCCCAGAAGGAGGCGGGAATTATCAAGGCCAAGCGGTACGGCGGCGCTCAGCCGCTGGAGGACACAGACCCACCGGGGGGAGGCCCCGGAGACGATAGCCAGAACTGGCAGGCCAAGGCCCTGCTGGAACTGGAGAAAAACCGATTTAATTTGGAGGGAAGCGAAGATGAGACGCAAACTGATTGAACTCAAGCAGCAGCGCGCCGCCCAGCTGGAGGCGGCGGAGACCGCCCTGAAGGCGGGCAAGCAGGAGGACTACAACTCCAGCATGGAGCAGGTCCGCAACATGAACACCGAGATCAAGTCCATCCAGGACCTGATCGAGGAGCAGGACCGGAAGTTCCTGGAGAAGGCGGACGACCCCCAGGTGGAGAAGGACAAGGCTGGGGAGCGGGGCAACGCCCTGATGAAGGGGGAGAAGGTGACCTTTGAGGTCTCTGAGGTCCGAAAGGCCCTGTGGGGGGTGAACAAGTCCATCACCCTGGCCACCGGCACCCTGGTGCAGCCCACCGGGGCTGGTGCCAACATCCGGGACAACCTGGAGACTGCGGTGAGCTCCATTGTGGATCAGGTGCAGGTGCAGGACCTGACCGGCATGGGCTCTCTGCTGGAGCCCTATGTGATCACCGAGAGCGACGCCAAGGGGGGCAAGGTGACCACCAACGCCGGTACCGCCCGCACCGCCTCTGCCGACCCCACCTTCGGGGTGGCCAAGATCGCCCCCTATGAGCTCAACGTGACCAACTACGTTGACCGGAACATCTCCCGGCTGTCCCCGGCCAACTACTACGCCAAGATTTACGGCATGGCCATGCGGGCCATGCGCCGGAAGCTGGCCGAGCTCATCGTCAACGGCGACGGTCAGGCCACCCCGGACATGTACGGCATGAAGAACGCCAAGAACCAGGCGGGCAACGAGATCTTCGCCTCGGTGAACCTCTCTGCCATCGACGAGAACACGCTGGACGAGCTGTTTTATGCCTACGGCGGGGATGAGGAAATCGCCGGCAACGCCCGGCTGTTCCTGAACAAGGCAGACCTGAAGGCCATGGGCAAGATCCGGGGCACGGCGGACAAGAACCGGGTTTATAAGGTCCACCCAGACATGGGGAATCCCAACACCGGCATGATCGAGGATGGGGGCAACTTCGTGCCCTACACCATCGTGTCCGCCCTCACCGCTCTGTCCGGCTCCACCGCCGGGGCGGCTGCCATCCAGACCATGCTGTATGGCAGTCCCATGAACTACATCCTGGGCCTGTTCGGACCCTACTCCATCCGGGTGGATGATTCTGTCAAGGCCGTGGAGCGGATGCTCACGATCCTGGGCGACGCCTTTGTGGGCGGCAACCTGGCCACCCATTACGGCATGGTGGTGGGCACCCTGCCCGCCACCGGCTGATTGCCATGGCGCTGAGCGAGGAGCGGAAGGCCAGCCTGCTGGCCTACTGCAAGCTGACCGAGCTGGCGGATGACCCGGACGTCCAGGTGCTGATCCCCATCCTCTATGACGGGGCGGTGGAGTACTTGGCGGACGCGGGCGTCCAGGAGCCGGAGGATGGCGCAGCCCGGTCCCGGTATGACCTGGCGGTCAATGCCATGGTGCTGGACGGCTGGGACAAGCGGGGTATGACCGTCACTGAGTCGCTGAAGGACAACCCAGCCTTTCGGCTGCTGGTCAACCAGCTTAAACAAACCCAGCCGGTATCAAATCCGCAGACGCTTGCGGATTTGGGGGTGAGCTGATGCCAACAGATCATGTGGACACCGGCAGACTGGACGAGCGGGTCAAGGTGCTGGAGTTTGCCGAGCAGAGCCCGGACGCCTGGGCCTGGAGACAGGCCCGGCTTACCTGGGCCAAGGTGGAGCTGTCCACCCGGCACAACGTGTGGTCCGTCCACGGCATCGGCGCCACCGGGGTGACCATGACCATGCGGAAGCAGGCCCTGCGTCTTGGTAACGCCCTGGAATGGAATGGGCGGCACTGCTTTATCACTGCCATCGAACCCATGGGCCGCAACCACATAGAGGTGAGCGCGGCGCTGGTGACCATTGCCCAGTGCGAGGACAAGGTGGCGGGGGTGACCTTCCCAGCCAGCGTGACTGAGAAATACATGGGCCACGACCAGCTAGAGCCCTATGCCACCAACGTGCTGCGGCATGTGCT
The DNA here is from genome assembly GCA_018716015.1 of Candidatus Enterenecus stercoripullorum. GTDB lineage: Bacteria > Bacillota > Clostridia > Oscillospirales > Oscillospiraceae > Enterenecus > Enterenecus stercoripullorum. The sequence goes on from DVKM01000029.1 coordinate 36,848, forward strand.
GGTGACGCCCAAGGCCATCCAGCTCAGGCCCGGGCAACTGGTGGAAGTAGACGGGATGGCCTGGCCGGTGACTCTGGCCCACACCCTGGATCTCTGGCACAACGAATATGAGATCGAGAGGACGGTGGACCTGTAATGCTGGAGATGCAGTTGGACACCCGGGAGCTGGGGGAGTTGGCGACCCGTCTGGACCGGGCCCCAGAGGTGATCAGGGAGGCCAGGCGGCAGGCCATGGAGCAGGCCGCACCCAAGCTGCAGGGCCTGGTGACCGCCGAGATCGGCGGCACCGGCAAGGTGCAACGGTGGCAACAGGCCTATGTAGGCAGCTGGGGCGGCTATGCCGCCGTCCGGCCCAAGGCCAAGACCTTCGCCCAAGACAACCGGGGGAAGGTCACCCGCTACCAGGTGGGAGCGGTGACCAACGCTATCAACGCCGGCCACCGCTTCCCCAGCCCCAGCGGGCGCAACCGGGACTATCGGCCCCGTATCCGCAGCGGGCAGCAGCGGGTTCCAGGACGGCATTTTTACGAGTCCGCCCAGGCCAAGGTGCCCCAGGTAGCCCAGGAGGCCGCCCAGCAGATGGCGGACGCGCTGATCTCACATCTGGAGGGATAACCAGTGATCACACCCAACGACATCATGGACCGGATCGCGGAGCTGGTGGCGGAGAAGTTCCCCGGGGAGGACATCCACCGGGAGCTGTGCCCCCAGGGCTTCACCCGGCCCTGCACGCTGATCGTGCAGGACGAATGCAACTGCAATGTGGGCTTTGGCCCCGACATTGTGGAGCTGACCCCGGTGTTCACCCTGACCACCTTTGTCCAGGTGGACGAGTACCACCACAGCCACCTGGCCGGGATGCACCAGCGGCAGATGGCGCTGGCCGGTCTGTTTCTCCCAGGCTATCTGAAGGTAGGAGACCGGGCGCCTAAGGTCACCGGCTTGAAGATGGCTGGAGGCTATGACTACGATACGGTGACGGTTACCTTCTCGCTGACATTGAGTCGCAGTGATTTTGAAATTATCGAGCAGCGCCCCGTAATGGAGCAGCTGCACTTGAGACAGGAGGCAACGACATATGGCTAATCTCAATTCGCCCAGCATCAACGTGACATTCACAGAGCTGGGCATTTCCGCCATCAACCGGGGCAGCAAGGGAACGGTTGCGGTGATTCTGCGGGACGCCGCAGAGGTAGACCCCGTGGCCTTGACTCAGGCAAGCCAGATCCCAAATACGCTGGGGGCGGACAACCAGGCCTATCTCCGACGGACCTTCCTTGGGTACGTGAACCCGCCCAAAAAGGTGATCGTCTACGTTACCGACGAAGAGGACACCAATCTGGCGCAGGCTCTGGCCTATATGGCTACCCAGGACTTTGACTATCTTGTGGGTCCGGCGGACTGCACCAGCACCGAGGCGGCGGCCATTGCCACCTGGGTGGACAGCCAGCGGACCAATAACGGGGCTAAGTACAAAGCGGTGCTGCCCAACCAGGCCTCGGATAAATACCCCATCATTAACTTTGCGGCCACCGGGATGACGGATGGGACGGAGACGTACACCACGGCGGAGTACTGTTCCCGGATGGCCGGACTGATCGCCGGGACCCCTATGAAGATCTCAGCCACCTATGCCCCACTGCCGGAGTTGACGGATGTGGACCGGCTGACCAAGGAGGAACTGAGCGAGGCGGTAAATGCGGGGAAGCTGGTGCTCAAGTGGGACGGCCGTCAGGTGAAGGTGGATCGGGCGGTGAACTCCTTTGTCACCACCACCCAGGGGATGCTGGACAGTTTCAAGAAGATCAAGATCGTGGAGATCATGGATCTGATCCGCACCGATGTAACCGCCACGGCCGAGGACAGCTACATCGGGAAATACGCCAACACCTACGACAATAAGCTGCTGCTGGTTACGGCCATCCGGGGCTATTTCATGGGGCTGGAACAGGACGACCTGGTGCAGCCGGGCTACACCGTAGACATCGACGTGACAGCCCAGGAGCAGTGGCTTGCAGCCAAGGGCGTGGACACCAGCGAGATGACCGAGCAGGAGATTCGGGCGGCGGACACCGGCACAAATGTATTTTTGCTGGTACAGTGCAAGATCCTGGACGCCATTGAGGACATCGACATCAATATTGAGATCTGAGGAGGGATAGCATGCTGGATCAGAGAGTGATGAGCGGCACCTGGGGGCAGGTGTGGGTGGACGGAGAACTGTGGGCGGAGCTGAGCGCCTTCCAGGCTAAGTATACCTATAACAAAACCGATATCAACATGTGCGGGGAGATGACCGTGGGCAGCAAGGTGACTAACGTCAAGGGCACCGGCTCCATCACGGTGCACAAGGTATACACCCGCAACCACAGCCGCAGCGACCAGATCCTGGCGGGCAGGGACGTGCGGGCCACCATTGTGGGCAAGCTGGACGACCCGGACGCCTATGGCGCGGAGCGAGTGGCATTGTACAACGTCAGCTTTGATGATGAGACCATCATGGATTTTACGGCAGGCAGCCCCGGATCCACCACCCACCCCTTCACGTTCAGCCGCCGGGAGTGGCTTGATACGGTGAGCGCATGACCAGGTAAGGAGTATTGGCATGAGTAAATTTTTGGACCAGATTTTACGGCCGGAGGTTCAGAGTGTCCAGGACGCTTTGCCCACGGCGGAGTATGAGATCAAGCGGCTCAGCCGCCTGTGTGGGGAGCGGGTATCCGTCACCCTCAAGGCCCTGCCCTATGGCAAGACCCAGGACCTCAAGAATATAAGCGCGGACGTGGAGATCCATATCCTGCTGGCAGGCTGCCAGGAGCTGAGAGACCCGGCGCTCCAGGCTAAATTCGGCGGGGCCACCCCGGTGGAGACGGTGAAGGCCATGCTGCTGCCTGGAGAGATTGAGGATCTGTCTCGGGCAGTGGAGCGACTGACGGGATATCGCCAGAATACCATCCGTGAAATAAAAAACGGATCAGGGAGGGCAGCGACCCGGACCTGACCCTCCTATGGTGGTTGTTTCGCTACAAAAACGTGATGCCATGGGAAGTCTATGGACAAAACCAGGGCTACCGGGACCTGGCCTGTGCCATGGCGCTCCGTGAGATAGAGCTTCGCAATAAGTAAGGGGGGTGGGATCATGCCGAAAAACGGAGTCAGCTTATATTTTACCATCCGGGACGGCGGGTCCCAGGTGCTCAGCGCCATTGGGGATAAAACCAAGGCGCTGGACAAAGAGACTCAGAGCCTGGCTCAGGCTCAACAGGCCCTTCAAAAGGCCAATGAAAGCCTGACACGCCGCCAGACAGAGCTGAAAACCGCCCTGGAAAAGAGTCAGGTAGCGGTGAAGGACGCCAGATCGGAATTTCGGAAGCTGCATGACGAGGCCAGCGGGAACAAACTCCAGGATGCCATTGAGGAGCAGGAGGAGCTCAAGCGCTCCCTCCGGGATGTGGAAGATCAGCTGAAGAGCAATTCCAAAACCTTTAATGAGTACCGGGAGACCCTGCGCAAAGGCAGTGCGGGGAGCGGCTCCGGCGGAAGCGGCTCGTCGGTGCTGTCCACCCTGGGGCAGGCGGGCGCCTTTGCGTTTCTGGGTGACGCGGCGGCTCAGTGGGGCACCACCCTGGCGGACTCGGCCTTTGGCAACGGAGCCGGATCAGTGCTCAGCTCCGCCCTGTCCGGGGCAGGCAGTGGGGCGGCGATTGGCTCAATGATAGGGGGGCCGGTTGGCACTGCCATCGGTGCAGCCTTGGGCCTAGTGGTGGGTGGTTTATCCGGCGGCTCCCAGATCTATGAGGAGCAGGACGACGCATTCAAAAGCTACGTCCAGGAGGGCGCGGAAAGCGCCCTGTCTGATCAGCAGGAGCGGACGGAGACTGGCTCCACCATTGCTGGAAGCCGGGAGCAGACCCAGATGGCCTTTGCCCAGCGGCTGGGCAGCGACGAGGCGGCGGCGGAGTACCTGGCCCAGGTGCGGACCATGGCGGCCCGTACCAACTACGGCTACGACGAGATCACCGGCTACTCTAAACTGCTGCTCAACAGCTACGATCCGGAGGAGGTCTTTGGGGTACTTCAGTCCCTCAGCGACGCTACAGCGGCATTGGACCTGTCCAGCAGCGACATTGAAGTGATGATCTCCGGCCTGAGCCGGATGCGCACCACGGGGAAAGCCACGCAGGAGTATCTGAACTTCTTTTCGGAGCGGGGCGTGGACGTATATGACGCTCTTGGACAAGCCATTGGGGTGGACAAGAGCCAGGTTTCCGATATGGTGACCGACGGCGAAATTGGCGGCGTGGAGGCAGCCCAAGCGATCCTGGACTACATTGACCAGGAGTTCGGCGGGCTGAGCGAAAAGCTGATGGGCACCTATGATGCTATGGTGGATAACTTGTCTGATGCTGAGGCCAATTTGCAGGCTCGGGCCGGGGAAGGATACAACGAGACCCGAAAGCAGGGAATCCAGGCCCAGCAGGAGTGGATGGAGGATAAGGAGGGCGAACTGGGCGACGCCTACTCTATGATCGGGCAGTGGCAGGCCAGCCTGGAAAACTTGGCAGAGGAGTATGAACGGGCCGCTTTGGACGCTGTGATGAGCGGCACGGCGTCTGACCTCTATGAAGGTAGCGATCAGCAGGCCCGGCTGGAAGAGCTGGCCCAGGAGTACCAGAGCGCCCTGGCGGACTATGAGGCCGGCAATGAGGAGGCAGGAGCCAGAATGGGGCAACTGCTGGCAGAAGCCCAGATCATCGCGCAGAACGAGTACAACGCCAGCGAAGGTGCACAGCTGGCGCTCCAGTCCCAGCTGGATTTGGCTGAAACCATCCGAGAGGACACGGCCAGCAATGAGGCGTACTGGAACGCTGGATATCGAAAGGGGCAGGAGTTCAGTAAGGGCATGGCTGCGGCCTGGTGGCGCGGCGGCAGCTCTGATGTAGAACCTGGCGCCATGATTCTGAACGCGGCGGGCGAGGTTGTCCCCGCGGGCGGGTATGCCATGGGGCTGGATAGAGTCCCCTACGATAATTTTCCCGCTCTGCTCCACGAGGGGGAGCGGGTGCTGACGGCCAACGAGGCCAGAGCCATGGACCAGGCCAACGGTGTACAAGTGAGCATAGGGTCGGTGTCCATCGGCGGAAGTCTGGGTGGTGTATCCATCCTGGATATTGCCATGGAGATTGCCAAAGAGCTGGAGCGGGCGGCTGTGGTAGCAGTCCCCAGATGAGGAGGTTCAGATGCAGCGGTATGTCATCCTGAAGAACACCGAGACGGGCCAGGAGCTGACGCTGCCAGTGACTCCATCGTCCTACCCCATGGCGGCAGGCCGGGCGGTGGAGACCCTGGACATGGCCGAGACCGGGCAGATTACCCTTCCGGGCCTAAAGAGCCTGTTTGACAAGACGATTGAGGGGATGTTCCCGGCCAAACTTTACCCGTTTTGCGCGCCTGGAGCGGTGGCGGATCCCAGATACTACATCGAGCTATTGACCCAGTGGAGCGCAGACGCGCAAGTCTGCCGGTACATCGTCTCGGGAACAGGGATCAACGTCCCGGTGCTGCTGGGTCCGCTCTCTTATGGAGAGGCAGACGGCAGCAACGACGTGCAATACACCCTGCCCATCCGGGAATACCGATATCTGGAAGAGGTTGTGGTGGAGGAGACTGGAAACAGTTCCCGGCCGGTGGAGCCTGCCGGAGAACCGGAGACGGCGGACCGTTATACCGTGGTCAAGGGGGATTGCCTTTGGACCATCTGCCGGCGCATTTACGGGGACGGATCTCTGGCTTACAAGTTGGCCACGGCCAACAACATCAGAAACCCGAACCTGATCTATCCGGGGCAGGTACTGGAATTGCCGGATAAAGCGACCTTGTCTGGCTTGGCGGCAACGGCTGCACCTCAGACGACCACAGCACAGCAGACTACACAGGAAGTACGGGAAACGGTCAGGAAAACCTTAGGCCTGAAGAGTGAGAAACCGCTGTTTACAACATTGAGGTGAGACTGTGCAGCCCTATGTAAAAATCCGGACAACGGACCCGGACGGTACCACGGCCAACATCACAGAGCTGTGCCGGTCCATCACCTGGAGCGGGGACTGGCGCAATGCCGCCAGGACCTTGGCCTTCTCCCCGGTGGTCAGCGCTGTGGATAAGAATCTGCCTCGGGCCCCCACAGAGCTGGGCGGCTCGGCTCAGTTCTGGGGGGAAACTGGGCTGCTGATGGACGCCTATTCCCTGGAGCGGACCCGGGACAGCCTGGGCAATACCATCGATGTGGTGGCCTATGACCGGGGACTGTACCTGACCCGGAACAGCAAGTTTTTCCGAGTGACTCAGCAGACCCCGGAGACAGTGACTGCTGCTTTATGCGGAGAATATGGCATCCAAGTGGGACAGCTGGCCGCTACTGGGGTCCCAATCACCCGAAACTTCCTGGGGGTGAACCTCTACAAGATCATTATGACGCTGTATACTCTGGCTGCGGACCAGACGGGCAAAAAGTACCGCATCCGCTTTAAGGGGGCCAAGCTGGAAGTGGTGGAGATGGGCCTGTCTGAGGAGTCCATCCGGCTAATGCCAGGGAGCAACCTACTGGTGTGCACCACCACAGAGTCGGCATCTAAAATGACTAACTCGGTGGCCATCTACGATGACAACTTCAAGCAGATCCAGGTTCAGGAGGATAGTGAGGCGGTGGCTCTCTATGGTCTAATGCAGACGGCCATCAAATCCACTTCATACGAGGACCCAGTAGCCCATGCCAAGCAAATTTTGGCAGAGAATGGTCTCCAGACAGATATCACGGTGCAGGCCCTGGGGAATCTGAAACTGATCACTGGGAATACGGTGGCGCTCCAGGAGCCAGTGACGGGTATCTACGGGAAGTTTTGGATTATCAGCGATACCCACACTTGGCAGCGAGGGCTTTACCAGACTAAGCTGACATTGTCCCTGGAAGCCTTGATGGACGCGCAGGAGGCCGGAAGTCTGCCAAAGGAATAGGAGGGAGCATGATGGAAGGCAACCCATACGCACGGATCATACAGTTGATGCGCAGCGAGAGCAGTGAACAAACCGGGACCGGCGAGAGCCAGAGCGCAGGGCTTGGAGCAAGCCCTTGCAAAATGCGGCTTGGGGTTGTGCGGCAAAAAGTGCCGCTGACAATTACTGTTGCTGGGGTTGAGCAGCCTACGCAGGCGCTGAAGATCAATGAGCGGCTGACCAGGGACGCTGAGTGGAAGGTGCAGGTCACCAGCCCGGACAGCGATTACAATGAACTTTCCGGATCGCTGGCGGGGCCGGTAACCTGCCCGGGAGGCCATGGTTCACCGGTACTGGGTCAGGTGACTGGTGGACAGATCCAAAGTAAGGACACCATAATCGGTAAGGATACACCATCCGGGATGGCCACGGTGAAGCAGCTGGAGGTTGATCTTGATGTGGGGGACCAGGTGCTACTGCTCACCGAGGACGACCAGATTTTTTACATCCTGATGAAGGTGGTAGACGCCGTATGAGTATTTTCCCCATGATTCAACCGCCAGAGGTAAACCAGCTCTCAGCGTCGGCCCTCCCCCTGTGCCAGGAAGTGGCCTGGGACTACCAGCGCAACGTGCCCATCTGGCGACGGGGCGAGCCGGTGATCGTCACAGGCAAAGAGGCTGTGAAGGTGTGGATCTGGAAAGCGCTACACACTGCCCGGTACCGCTATGAGATCTATTCCTGGACCTACGGCAACGAATTTGAGAGCCTGGTTGGGCAGGCCTATACTCCAGGTCTTAAGGAGGCGGAAGCCCCCCGGTATTTGCGGGAGGCGCTGATCATCAATCCCTACATTACCGCTGTGACTGGGATTACCGTGGACTTTTCCGGTAGCCGGCTGGATGTGAGTGGCCGGGCAGAAACCATTTATGGAGAGGTGGAGTTCCATGCCGATCTTTGAAAACGAAACCCCGGAGACCATCAAGACCAGGATTTTGGAGCGGATGAGTACGGAGCTGCAAACCAGAGAGGGCAGCTACACGAACGACATGGTGTCCCCAATGTCTTTTGAGATCTGGCGCTGGTGTATGACTATGGATGAGCTGATCACAGCCTTCTACGTGGACGAGAACAGCGGGAAGTATCTTGATGACCACGCCACCCTGTTGGGACTCGCCCGGAAGGTGGGGACCCGGGCATACGCCACTATCCACTTCACCGGTCGGGATGGGACCATTGTGCCGGCTGGCACAGTGTTTCTTGCACCTACCGGATTGGAATACAGCCTTGTGTACGATGTGACACTGGCCGACGGGGAGGGGGAGGGATACCTTCAGGCAGGAGCCGTGGGTGATGCCTACAATGCAGAGGCTGGAGAGATCACCCAGATCCTGCGCAACATCTCTGGGCTGACGAGCTGGAACAATGAAGCGGCCCAGGGTGGTACAGACCCGGAGAGCGACGCTGACCTGTTTGCCCGTATTGACCGGAGGCGGAAGGACCCGGGCACCAGCGGAAACGAGGCCCATTACCGGGAGTGGGCCCTGGAGTGCGATGGGGTGGGTGCCTGCAAGGTAACAAAGCTGTGGAACGGGCCGGGAACGGTGCGGGTGTTGTTGGCCGGATATGACCGACAACCGGTGGATGAGGATGTGGTGCAGGCCTGCTATGACTACATCGAGGAATATCGCAGACCAATTGGGGCGGATGTTACAGTGGTTTCTGCTACGGGAACGGCGATTAATATCGCGGCCAAACTTGTCCTAAAAAATGGCGCGGCTCTTCCTGATGTGAAGACTATGTTCGCTGTCAAACTAGACACCTATCTTCAGGAGCTGGCCAGTGAGTATTTTCAGGCATCTGCAACTTATCCTTACACCTTGTATTATAACAGGATCGCCGCGCTGTTGATGGCGGTGGAGGGGGTGCAAGATTACTCTACACTGCTGGTCAACGGCGGGACATCAAATATTACCATCGGAGAGACGGCAGTGCCAGTGATGGGGACGGTGACATTGGAATGAAAAACCTGATGAACTATCTACCGGACTGGAACAAGGACAGCCCGGAGACTGTGACCATCCAGGAGGCTATCCAGCCGGAGATAACGAAGCTCTGGGAGGCCCGTGATGACTTGCTCTTGCAGCTCAACCCGTGGACGGCTACCTGGGGGCTGGACTATTGGGAGAACGGACTGGGGCTCCAAAGCCTGCCCCAGGAGAATCTTGCTCAACGCCGGGCAAATGTGGCGGCAAAGCTCAGAGCCCGGGAGACCACCACCCCGGCCCTGGTCCGGGAAGTCTCTGAAACCATCCTGGGCGTGCCGGTGACGGTGAAGGAGATCTTTAGTGGGTATCGAGTGGAGATCTGTTTCGACGCACAGGGAGAGCTGCCGGAAGGGATGGAGGCTCTGCGCACCCAGCTCGATCAGATCATGCCGGCCCACTTGGCATGGGACTTTTTGATTACCATGACGCCGTCCCTGTATGTGGGGGGGCATTTTACCAGCTGGTGCAGCACGGCCCTGCCTGTGCTGGAGGATGAGGAGGAGACCTGATGTACGGAATTGTCTTTACAACGGTGGGGGAGGCACTGCTGGCCAGCCTGGGTACTGGGGAGAGTTTGATCATTACCCGTTGTATGGTGGGTAGTGGGTCTATCGGTTCGAGGGAGGCGGCCAAGGCCCTGACCGACCTGGTCCAACCGGTGGCAGCGGCCACCAGCACCAAGCCCATCCAAAAGGATAACAATGTTTCACTGATCGTAGAGTATCGGAACGATCTGAACGGCGGGCTGGAAACTGGGTTTGACATTACCGAATTTGGCATATGGGCGCAGACAGGCAGCCAGGCGGAGGTAATGCTGCTTCGGGGGGAATTGTCCGACCATCCCCATCCCATTGAGGCCTATACGCCGGGTTCCGGTGTGGAGACGCAGCGCTTTCCGGTATCGGTGGGGGTACGTGATGACTGTCCGGTGACGCTGGCATATCCCGCACAGGCATTTATGACGGCGGATGATGTGACCAACCACTGCATTTCCGTTGTCCTTCCCCTGTTCTTAGCGCAGGCGGAAACGATCCTGGCCCATATCAAGACCTTGGGGGAGGTGCTTATCCCGGCCGAGGGATGGGGGCAGGCCACCCAGGAGGACGGGGAATTCCCGTATTATTTGGAGATGCCCTGCAGCGAAGTGCTGGTCACCCACAACGCCGAAGTGATGGTGGATGACAATAGCCTACGCACGGCCTGGGATTGCGGCTTGTCACCCACTATGGAGACGCTGGACGGGTATCTGCGCTTCCGGGCGCGGCGGATCCCCGCAGAGCCTATCCTGTGTCATATAACCCTGTTCCGAGAGGGCGGCACCGGAGGGACGGGAGGGGCCACCGGGAGCGGCGGCTATCAGCTGCCCATTGCATCCGAAACCACCCTGGGCGGTGTGATGATCGGGGACAACATCGACATTGATGAGGATGGGCGTATCACCCCAACCGGGGCCACGCTGTCCGAGGAACAGACGGCAACGTCCCAGGACATACAGGGCATTATCTCTGATGTGTTCGGGCCTGACACCGAATAAAACAACAAATTTCAGGGGGTAAAAATCATGGCAACAACCAAGTATATTTCCACTCAAAACTTACAAGAGGCCCTGGATCTGGTGAAAGCAAAGGTTGTCCTGAAAGAGACCGGGAAGGGCCTGTCCACCAACGACCTGACCAATGAGCTGAAACAGAAGTGTGACCAGGCCGCCACAAAGGTGGAGCAGTTGGAGGCGACCGGAGGCCAGGCCAACGTGATCGAGAAGATCAAGGTCAATGGCACTGAGCAGCAAGTGGGCGCGGAGAAGGACGTGAACATCACTGTCCCGACCAAGGTATCCGACCTGACCAACGATTCCAAGTTCCAGACCGAAGAGCAGGTCAACGCCAAGATCAGCGCCGTGTATAAGCCCGGTGGCTCCCTGGCCTTTGCATCCCTGCCCGAGCCGTCCGCCACGGTGTTGGGCATGGTGTACAACGTGACGGACGGATTCACCACCACGGACAACTTCTTGGAGGGCGCAGGCAAGGCCCACCCTGCGGGGGAAAACGTCGCGGTGGTTGACGTTGGAGAGGGCAACTATAAGTTTGATGTGCTTTCCGGCTTTGTCGACCTGTCCGGATATACCAACACGGAGGGCATGACCCAGGCCATCGGCACGGCCAAGCAGGAAGCCATTTCTGCCGCCGCCAGCGCCACGGACACTAAGCTGGCCACGTATGTCAAGGCTGCTGATCTGGTGGCTGCCACCACCGAGGAAATCCAGGCCATGTTCACCAGCTGGACGGCCTGAATCTAACGAGGGGGTGGCCCAATGCCAGACATTGACTACATCAACAAACAAGGGCTTCAAGCCGCCCTTGACAAGCTACTCACTCTCTGTCTGACCAAGTCAGAGGGTGCGGCTATCACCGGTGCGCTGGAAGTGCTGGCCGCTGCCGTGATGTTCCCGGCTGTCAACCTGTCAATCCCGGCCACCGGCTGGCAGTCCGGGACGGTGGGGAGATACACCGTATACCGTGACATCACGGCAGAGGTAACGGCGGCGGACAGCGTGGACGTGGCCCTCTCTGCGGACGGGCTTGACACGGCTGTGTCCTGCGGAATGTGCCCGACGGTGGAAACATTGGACGGGTATTTGCGTTTCCGGGCAATCTTTGCGCCGGTAACAACGATAACAGGAGAGTACCGCATAATTCGCGGTGCGGCTCAGAATGAGGAGGAAACCTGATGGGCTATGGATCTGTCAATATCGGCTATGTGCCGGAAATAAACGTGCCCAACGGCCTGGTGCAGTTGGACAATAACGGCCTGATTCCGGAGCAATTCCTGCCCGGTTCCGGCTTTGTGGAGATGGAGAGCAGCATCCCCGTTGCAATTCGCAAACAAAAGACCCTGTACGGCCTGATCCTGGCTGATTTCGGAGGTGGTAACTGATGGCGCGGCAGTCTATTGCATCAAAACCAGTTGGGACTACTATAAAAATCAATGAGTTTGGATCACCTGTGGAATACATCATTGTTCACCATGGGAGACCGAGTGACATGTATTCTGAGACCTGCGATGGAACGTGGGTGTGGAGAGTTGATCAGGGAGAGGCTCGCAGATATGCTGATTCCAGCACTGCATATTCTACCAGCGAAATCAATGCGCATCTAAACGGTGATTTTCTGGATCGATACGATGAAGATTTTCGCAACGCCATCAAAGATGTGAAAATTCCGAGTACCTATGCTAACTATTCTAACGAAGTTAATAGCGGAGAAAATGGCTTACCGTGCAAGGCATTTATACTTGGATATAAAGAGATGGGAGCAGGTCATGCAACTTTTGATTCAATGATCTGTGTTGACGGGGCAGTACTGGACTATTTCAAAGAAGATGCTGTAAATCGACGCAAAGGAAACAGAAACCTTCATTATTGGACAAGAAGTAGCATCACTATAAATTCCAGGATTGTAACTGTGTCTGGCTATGGTGGCTCGGGGAACTTTTCCGCAGATATAAGCGTCACGAGCCAAGTGCCAACAATTCGCCCCGCCCTTATTCTGCCTTCGACTGTATATGTGGATGATGACGGGAGCGTAGTCCTAAACCAGCCGCCCACGGCGCCCGGAAGCATCAACGTGACCAACGTGGTAGCGGGAAATAAGGCCGCCATCGCCGTCACGGCAGCCACAGACCCGGACGGAACCATCGCAAGCTATATCTATGACCGGAGCGTGGATGGGAGTGCATGGCAGCAGATCGCCAACGTCAACGCTCGCTCCTATCAGGATATGGTGAGCGCGGATTGGGGAACTGTGGCCTATCGGGTGTGCGCTGTTGACAATGATGGGGCCAGCGGCCCCTATGTGACCAGCAATACCAGCGTGGTCAATTCTGGGTGGGTGATTCTGTCTGGCCCTGCCGATGCCATGGGGAGCAAACCTGCGCCGTTTGAGTTTGCGGTGACACCGTCCATCTCCGGTGTGACCCAATCTAGCAACATCTCCGTGGAGATCACCTTAGACGGGGTAAGTGTGTACAGTCAGGCGGTGAGGGCTGGAACTGAAATCACCGTCGGTATTGACACCCGGATCATGAAAACCGGCAACCACAGCATTGTGGTGACTGGCACCTGTGCGGGCTATGTCCCGGCAAGCAAAGAATATACTTTCTCAGTCCCCAGTATCGACCTGAGTGACGGTGGGCGGCTGGAGCAGCTGGAAGGGCCGGACGGTCAGGCCATTTTCCCCGTGACCCTGCCCCGTGCGGTGGTTGGGCTTGATGTCTACGGCGTAGAGAGCAAGGTGCATTCTGGTGCATATACCGGGAGCGGGACATACGGCAGCGGCAACCGAAACACCCTAAATTTTGACTTTGAGCCGAAACTGGTCATCATCCAGGGAACCAGCGGGAGAACGGCCATCCTGACCAAACCGTCCGGCATCGGCGTGAGTATTGGCCCGTCTGACACCGCCCAGATCAATGTGACGTGGAATGGCAACAGCGTGAGCTGGTATAGCAGACAGAACGCCGCCAACCAGATGAACACCAATAGCGAGAGCTATTCCTATACCGCATTCGGATAAGGAGGAAACGAACCCATGAAGATCATAGCGAAAACCCCGGCCAGCAACGGGGCTTACCCGCCCCCCCAGGATTGGGGCGGGCTTGTGCCACCGGAGGGCTACTATCAGTGGCCGGATAGCCTGGACACGGCTGATTTTTACGTTCACAGCGGCTTTGTGACGCTGACCACAGCCCGCAACCTGGTCATGGACTACGAACCGAACACTGAGGCGTGGGAGGCGTGGAAGAGCACACAGCCAGACCCTATTGACGAGGCCAAAGTCAAGAAAGAGGCGGATCTGTCCGCCGCCTGTAATGCGGCCATCGTGGAGGGCATGGACGTGGAGACCGTCCAGGGAACAGAGCATTTCAGCCTGGAAGAGACTGACCAGATCAACCTGACTGCGGCGCACAGCGCGATCCAGGCCGGGGCACCCGGCTATCCATATCATGCAGATGGGAAGCTGTGCCGGATGTTTGCGGCCCAGGAGATCAACGCGATTTCCGCCGCCTCCATCGCGCACAAGCTGTATCACACAACGCTGTGCAACCATCTCCTTACCTGGGTGAGACGGGCAGAGACCATCGAAGAGGTTAACGGCATCACCTATACCGCCGAGGGTATGCCCGAGGATCTCGCGGCCAACATGGCGCAGATCCTCTCCACCGCTCAAAATGGGTAGGGCGGGGCGTTACGTCCTTTCCATGCTCCTGTGGACATGGGGCGGGGCGGTTTATTTCCTACTCGAAGTGGCCTGGAAAACCATAGGGGGCCACCCGGAGCGGATTAGCTGGACGATGCTGGTGGTGGCGGTGATTCTTTGTATCCCGATCGAGCGGTGCGGGGCGGAAGCGCCGTGGGATTGGCCCATATGGCTCCAGGCGGTGGCCTGCGCTACCCTTGTGACAGCCGTGGAGCTGGTGGCCGGGGTTGTGCTCAATATCTGGCTGGGGCTTGACATATGGGACTACTCTCATCTGCCATTAAACTTCCTGGGGCAGATATGCCCGCAATTCTCCGCCCTGTGGGTGGGACTATGCCTTGTGTTTGTGCCTGTCTTTGACTGGCTGCGCTGGGCCGTTGCGGGCGGTGAAAGGCCGCATTACACCTGGATGCTTAATTTTTGATGAGGGGGTGAATCCAATGGTCCAGATGGATCTAGGGGCGCTTGCGGCAACGTTTATCGCGGCCCTGGGCATCCCCAGCACGATCATGGGGCTGTTTGTTTGGCGCCTGAAGAAATCGGTCGAGGCAAGGGATAAAGAGCAGGAGGCCCGAGCCAAGGCCCAGCAGGATTTTTTGGTATTGCTTGTACAGGGAAACCAGGCGGCTATCGCGCTGGGGGAGGCGACTGCCCACGCCATGCAACGGGGACATACCAACGGCGACATGGAGGCCGCACTGAAGTATGCCACCCGTATCAAGCACGATCAGAAAGAATTTTTAAACAAACAAGGCGTGCACGCCTTGATGAGCGAATGAGGAGGACATATCAATGGAAAATCTTGCTGTATTGCTACCGGTCATTGGTTTGCTGGTGGCCCTGACCAACATTGTCACCCAGGTGCTCAAACGGATGACCTGGGATAAGATGCCTACCAATGTAGTGGCCGTGATCGTAGCTATGGTCTTGACTGTGGCAGCCGGAATTGCCTATTGCCAGCTGAAGGGCTTGGCTATCACCTGGTATCTGGTGGTGGGCCTGATCGTGGGCGGCTTTGCGGTGGCCTATGCGGCCATGTTTGGTTTTGATAAGCTGAAAGAAATTCTGAACTGGGGTGACAAGGATGGCTAAGATCATGACCGCGGCTGCTTTTGTAGCCAAGGCCAAGGAAATCGCCACTGGCCACAAGACCACCTATATGCTGGGCCCCTGGGGTTGGCCTTGCAACCAGAAGATGATTACTCGGGCCACCACCAACGGCAGCAATGCCCAGACCAACAAGCAATGGCTGTCCTACGCCTATGCTATTGAGGACGAGGGGTTTATTTTCGATTGTGTTGGGCTAATCAAGGGTATCCTGTGGGGCTGGTCCGGGGATATGTCCAGGACCTACGGCGGCGCTGGATATGCCTGCAATGGTCTGCCGGATCTCGACGCTGGCGGCATGATCAAAAGCTGCCCCGATGTATCCACTGACTTCTCCAACATTGTGCCGGGTGAAGTGGTATACATGCCCGGTCACATCGGAATCTATGTAGGGGATGGCGTGGTATCCGAGTCCACGCCCAAATGGAACTGGGGCGTGCAGCTGTCTACCTGCACCAATGTGTCCAAGACGAAGGTACCGGGCACAGTCGGCCAGAGGACTTGGACGAGCCACGGGCGTATCCCTTGGGTGGACTACGAGACCGCGGAAGAAACTAAGGAGGATGAAGACGATATGGTTAGATACGAAAGACTGAGCGATATCCCGGAGGGGAGCGACTTCCGGGCCATCATTAATGACCTGATGGACGCTAAGATTATCAATGGTGATGGGTCTGATCCGGACGGCAATGAAGACCGTATTGACTTGAGCCATGATATGGTACGGCTGTTGGTCTTTAATTACCGTGCCGGTGTGTATGAGGAGGCAATCAAAGCCGCCGGTAAGGACCCGGATCAGTACAAATGAAGATCCGGGCATCTACGCTGGCCCTGTGCGTGGCCTACATAGCGGCCTGCGTGGCCATCCTGTACGCGCTCAACCATGGCGGCATCCGGCTGCTATTCGCGTTGGTGACGTTGGTAAGTGGGGCCTTTCTGGGCTGGCTACTATGCTGGCTCCATGACCGTGGGGCCCTGACCTACAGCCATGTCATTGTCTCCTGGCTGATCGTAAACGGTACCTGTGTGCTATGGGGGGTGCTATACCTGGCGGCGGTCGGCGCGGAGCAGATCGCGGAGACCCTGGGCCGGTATGTGGTGACAGAGCTGCTAGGCACAGTCTGCTTTGCTCTGGCCAAAGCAACTGTCGAAAATCTGAGCAAAAATAATAGCTGGCCGGATAAGACCAGCAAAAGCAGCGAGATCAAGAAGGATCTATAACTGCATAGATTCGCTAACTGTATTGCTAACTACTGGTCACATCACGCTATATTTTCACACAGGTTTTCACGCCAAATGCCGAGAAAACGAAAAACCCCGAATCCGTTGGGATACAACGGGTTCGGGGTTTATTTGGCGCGGAAGGAGGGATTTGAACCCTCGCGCGGCTTTCACCGCCTACTCCCTTAGCAGGGGAGCCCCTTCGGCCTCTTGGGTACTTCCGCAGGCAGAATGGTAACGCTGACAGACAGCCTATTTTATTTGGCGGAGAGAGTGGGATTCGAACCCACGGCCCTTGCGGGTCACCGGTTTTCAAGACCGGCTCCTTAAACCACTCGGACATCTCTCCAGGTGGAGCAACCGCTCAAGTGCAAAAACTATCTTACCATATACCCACAGGTTTGTCAATGTGAAAATTCTCAGCGTGGCCCCTTGACAACGGGACTTTACTCCATTAAAATAGAACAAACAAAAGGCGCAGATGGGAAGAAGGCATGGATGACCCCGCTTCAGAGAACCGGTGGCAGGTGGAAACCGGTGCGGAGGGCCGTGCGAATACTGGCCCCGGAGCCGCCGCCCCGAACCGTAGATGCAGTAGGGACGGACGGGCGATCCCGTTACAGGTCAAGGCCTTGCTGGAGGCCGGTGAGCGCCCCTGGGTAACCCGGGGCGGAATTAGGGTGGTACCGCGTAAGTTTACGCCCCTGACGATTTACAGTCGGGGGCGTTTTTTGTTCCCCCGCATGAGCCAAAGGAGGACTCGCTATGAACTTGAAACCCGGATTTCACAAGTACATTCCCTTCCAGCCCCAGCCCATTGAGGGCCGCACCTGGCCGGATCACACCATCCAGAAGGCGCCCATCTGGTGTTCGGTGGACCTGCGGGACGGCAACCAGGCCCTGATCGATCCCATGAACCTTCAGGAAAAGCTGGAGTACTTCCACACCCTGGTGGACATCGGGGTAAAGGAGATTGAGATCGGTTTTCCCTCTGCTTCGGAGACGGAGTTCGAGATCTGCCGGGAGCTGATCGAGGGAGGGCATATTCCAGACGACGTGACTATCCAGGTGCTGGTCCAGGCCCGGGAGCACCTGATCCGCCGCACTTTTGAGGCCATTGACGGGGCCAAAAACGTGATTCTCCACTTCTACAACTCTACCTCTACACTCCAGCGCAAGGTGGTGTTCCACGCCGACTGCGACGCCATCACCAAGATTGCCACCGACGCGGCCGACCTGATCTACGAGATGGCCCAGCCGGTGATCGCCAAGGGGATGAATCTGCGCTATGAGTACTCCCCAGAGTCCTTTATGGGTACCGAGATGGACTATGCCGCCGAGATCTGCGCTGCCGTGCTGGACCACCTCCACGCCACGCCGGAAAACCCGGTGATTCTCAACCTGCCTACCACGGTGGAGAACTGCATGCCCAACCAGTTTGCCGATATGCTGGAGTATTTTCTCCGCAAGCTGAAGGGCAAGGAACGGGCCATTATCTCCCTGCATCCCCACAATGACCGAGGCACCGGTGTAGCCACCACCGAGTTGGGTCTGCTGGCGGGGGCGCAGCGGGTGGAAGCCACCCTTTTCGGAAACGGGGAGCGCACCGGCAACGTGGATATGGTCACCCTGGCCATGAATCTGTGGAGTCAGGGCATCGACCCAGAACTGGACTTCCACGACATCAACAAGATTCGGGACATGTATGAGCGGTGCACCAAGATGAAGGTGGGCGAGCGCCAGCCCTATGTGGGCCAGTTGGTGTTCACCGCCTTCTCCGGCAGCCATCAGGACGCCATCAACAAGGGCTTCCGCTATATGGAGGAGAGCGGCACCGATATGTGGGAGGTGCCCTACCTGCCCATAGACCCGGCGGACGTGGGCCGGCAGTACGAGCCCATCATCCGCATCAACTCCCAGTCCGGCAAGGGCGGGGCGGCCTTCGTCATGCAGCACACCTTCGGCTATGATCTACCAAAAGCTATGCACACGGAGTTTGGCGCCATTGTCCAGAAGGAGACTGACCGGGTGGGCAAGGAACTCCAGCCCCAGCAGATCTTTGATCTGTTTGACAAGGAGTACCTGTCCGCCCCTAAGACCTATCAGCTGGTGCGCCACAGCTTTCAGGAAGACGCTCGCCACGGGGATGCCAGCTGGGTGAAGTTCCAGGGGGAGATTAGCTACAAGGGCAAGACCATGGCAGCCAGCGGCGAGGGCAACGGCCCCATCGATGCCTTCTTCAACGCCCTGCACAGTATGCCCGAGGGGGCCATCGACGGCTACCAGTTCGTGGACTATCAGGAGCACGCCATTTCCTCCGGCTCGGACACTCAGGCGGTGTGCTACATTCACCTGAAGGACCCCAAGGGTGAGGACGTGTTCGGTGTGGGCAAGAGCCATAATATCAACCGGGCGTCCCTGCGGGCCATTCTGAACGCCATCAACCGCTCCCTGTTGAAATAGCAGCTTGCCATCGGTGGGGTGGATATGATAGGATGAAGAAAAACATCATAGGAAGGCTGGGATGACCGTGAAAACTGCCGCGTTTATCGGCACTGGAAATATGGGGGGCGCTCTGGCCAGGGCAGCTTGCCGGGCCATCGGGCCGGGGGAGGTGGTGCTGGCCAACCGCACGCTTCAAAAAGCAGAGGACCTTGCCCGGGAGCTGGGCTGCGCCGTGGCGCCGGACAACGCCCAGGCGGTGGAGAGCGCCCGGTATGTCTTTTTGTGTGTCAAGCCTCAGATGATGGCCGGCGTTCTGGCGGAGCTGGCCCCTGTCCTCCGGCGATGCCATGCGGCAGGGGAGGACAAGGTTCTGATCTCGGTGGCCGCTGGTCTGCGGCTGGCCGACCTGGCCCGGTCTGTCCAGGGAGCGGGCTATGATCCGGCGATCCTGCGGCTGATGCCCAACACCTGCGTGAGCGTGGGGCAGGGGGTGACCGCCATGTGCGCCCCGGCTGGAGTCGATGAGAAGGTGCTGGCAGAGGTGGAGAGCACCCTGAGCTGTTCCGGGGTGGTAACCCGGATTCCGGAAAGCCAGATGGACGCCTTTTCCGCCCTGGCGGGCTGCGGCCCCGCCTTTGTCTGCCTGTTCCTGGAGGCCCTTGCCGACGGCGGAGTCATGGCCGGTCTGCCTCGGAAGCAGGCCATGGAGTATGCTGCCCGGGTGGTCCTGGGGACCTGTGCCATGGCTTTGGAGCGCGACAAGCACCCTGGCGTCCTCAAGGATGAGGTCTGCTCACCGGCGGGTTCTACGATCGCCGGTGTGGCCGCGCTGGAGCGAGGGGGCTTCCGGGCCGCCGCCATGGAGGCGGTGCTGGCGGCCTGGCGGCGCAATGCCGAGCTGGGCAAGAAAAGATATTAAAAGGCGTAGGAAAAAGCGCGCCGACTGCCAGCAGTCGGCGCGCTTTGACTTGTCAAGACATGGACCATCTTTCCTCAATCCTTGGAGTGGGATCCGTCTTGAGGCTGGGACGGCTTGCTGCGGGCGGGTAGCGCGGCGTTGACCAGAAAGGCCACGGATACCCCCACCATGGTCTCCAGCACCCGGGCGATGGCATAGTAGTGGCGCTCATTTCCGGTGACGCTGCCTGAAATGGCCATGATGCAGGGGAGAATGCAGGCCATGGTGCAGGCCGCCGGGCGGTGTAGCACCTCCGTACACAACCAGATGCCCACAACACAGGACAGGCCCAGCAGCACCGCCTTGAAGGGCCAGAAGGAGAGCAGGGACTCCGGGATCAGGATCATCAGCGCGCCGATGACTGCCCCGACCAGAACCCCCAGAAAGCGGGACAACCCGACCTGAAGGGTCTGCTCCAGGGAGCTTTGCATACACACCACGCAGGGGATGCAGGCGTAAAGCGGTCCGATATAGCCCAGCACGCCCGGATAGCTCTCGTTGTAAAGCAGTCCGAAGGGGATGAAGATCAGGTAGGACAGGGTGACTGCCACAGCGGTTTTGATGGTGCGCATGCCGATGTGGGGATGGGTTATCTTTCGCACGTGTCATTCCTCCAACCAGCCCACAGGCAGCCGTTCCGGTGCCGGCGACCGGCTCAATAGGCGGCGATGATACCGCCGCTGTTGGCGTAAAAGGTGCTGATGCCCCGGGTCTCGGTAATCAGGATTTCAGAGAAATTGCAGTTTTTCCGGGCCAGCATCCGCAGGTATTCCGCCCGCTCCCGGCACAGGCAGTGGGAAATGCACAGCGTCTTTCCGTGGTGCCGTTCGTCGCGCACCATCAGATCGGTGAGCTTGCTCAGCGCCTGCTTGATGGATAGCGCCTGGGTATGTTTGCGGATCTCCCCCTCAGGGGTGGAACCCATCACCAGTTTAACACGCAGGGCGCCGGTTATCAAGGCCTGAGTTTTGGTCAGCCGTCCCGCTTTGCGCAGGGTATCCAGGTTTTCCAGCACAAACAGGGTGTTCATCTCAGCGATATACCGGTCTGTCTCCGCCACCACCTGGGCAAAGGGAAGTCCATCCCCGGCCAGCCTCGCGATCTTCTCTGCCACCAGCGTCTCCCCTGCGGAGGCGGAGCAGGAGTTAAATACATGGAGGTTGCGGTCTGGGTGCTGCTCCCGAAAGAGCTGGGCGGCCTGCCAGGCGCTGTTGTGGGAGCCGGAAAGTAGGGCGGAGAGGGTGACCACATAGACGTCTCCCTCGGCGGCCTCATAGGCAGATAGGTACTCCGCCGGCGAGGGGCAGGCGGTGTGAGCGGCCTGCTCACACATGGCCATGGCGTCCGTGAGCAGCTCAGTGTCCAGAGTTTCGTCATCCCGGTACTCCGCCTCGCCCACATAGATGGTCAGAGGCACGTTGATATAAAGCCCGGAGGCGCGTTGCTGCTGGGTGAGGTCGCAGCAGCTGTCCACAATGATCTTAAAACTCATAATAAAAAGCTCCTAATATGATTTTTGAAATTATTTTGCCAAAAAATTATAGCATAGAGGGAAGCGGAAGTCAAGAAAATGCAAAGAAAATTGATAGTGTGTGAAAAAAAAGACAAATTGGTACTTGACGTGGGTGATAATTCATAGTAAGATTGTCGGGAAAAGAACGGTGCACCGTGTGTGCGTCCGAAAGCATTTGCCAAACTGATTCTATTGAGGTGGAGTGTACCATGAATTTTTCTTCTGGCGCCAGCGCGATCCGCTGTGTAGGTTGCTATGACGCTGACTTGGATTTGTTTGAGTGTCAGTATACGGTGCCGGACGGCATCTCGTATAACTCGTATGTGATCCTAGACGATAAGATCGCCGTACTGGATACCATCGATCCCCGGAAAAGCGAGGAGTGGATGACCAATCTGGAAGAAGCCCTGGCGGGTCGGAAGCCGGACTATCTGATCATCCACCATATGGAGCCCGACCACTCGGGCAACGTGGCGCGGCTGGCCCGCTGCTATCCTGAGATGAAACTGGTGGGCAATGCCAAGACCTTCACCATGCTGACCCAGTTCACTGGGGAGGACTATGCGGGGCGCACCATGATGGTCAAGGAGGGGGACACCCTAGGGCTGGGCAGCCATACGCTGCAGTTTTTTATGGCGCCCATGGTGCATTGGCCCGAGGTGATGGTGTCCTATGAACAGACGGAGAAAGTGCTGTTCTCCGCGGATGGCTTTGGCCGGTTCGGCAACCCGGACAGATCGCTGCCCTGGGACGATGAGGCTCGGCGGTATTACACCAATATTGTGGGTAAGTACGGCACTCAGGTTCAGGCCCTGCTGAAAAAGCTCTTCGGGCTGGAGCTGCGGGCGATTTGCCCGCTGCACGGCCCCGTGCTGACGGGGGAGAGGATTTCCCGCGCTGTGGAGTTGTACGACCTGTGGAGCCGCTATGAGCCGGAGGAACGGGGGGTGCTGGTGGCCTTTGCCTCCATCCACGGGCACACCGCGCAAGCTGCCTGGGAGCTGGGGGAAATGTTGAACAAGGCTGGCGTAAAGGTGCAGGTCTTCGACCTGGCCCGACAGGACTGGGCAGAAGCGGTGGCCCAGGCGTTCCGGTACAGCGGGATGGTGCTGGCCGCTTCCAGCTATGATGCGGGCGTATTTACCCCCATGGCCCAGTTCCTATACCGGCTGAAGATGAAGAGCCTGCGCAACCGGGTGGTGGGCCTGGTGGAAAACGGTTCCTGGGGACCCACGGCGCTGAAGACCATGCAGGAGGCCCTGGCAGAAATGAGAGACATGACGGTGGTGGAGCCTGCGGTAACCATTCGCTCCGCCTTGAACGCGGACAGCCGCGCGCAGATGGAGCAGCTGGCTGCCTCCATGGTCCAGGCAGTCTGAGGGCTGGAAAAGAGAGTATAGATGAGCGCAACGCGTGGGGCGGGGCCGGAGTGAAAACTCCGGCCCCGCCCCACGCGATATTTTTTGCCCTGCTGCGGTACAATAAAGCCAGACCACACGAGGAGGTGTATACCGTGAAAAAGAAAATCACTGTACAAGGCATCCGGAACTTTCAAGCCTACCTGCGCCAG
>DVKM01000030.1 GCA_018716015.1 Candidatus Enterenecus stercoripullorum
AGTTCTACCTCCGTGGCTTCCGGTTCGAGCCCATCAGCATCTACGAATCCGACGCCACACGCTTCGTCATCAAGGGGGACGACGCCCTGATCCCGCCCTTCACCGCCGTCCGGGGCCTGGGGGAGACCGCCGCCGTAGACACCGTGGAGAAGCGGCAGGGCAAGGAGTTCATCTCCGTGGAGGAGTTCGCAACCTGCTGCAACAAGCTCTCCAAGACCCACATTGAGCAGCTCAAGGCCCTGGGGGCCTTCGCCGGCATGGCAGACACCAGCCAGATGACGTTGTTCTGATTCAGGGCCCTGCCAGGGCTCCACCCCGGACCCCGCCAGGGCTCCGCCCTGGACCCGCAAGCTTTTTGAAAAAAGCTTGGCAAAAACTTTTGCGCGCAAGGCTCCGCCTTGCGCGCTGCTCTGCTCCCCCTGTCCGGCAGGGGATTCCGAAACGATCAGTCCTTGGAGAAAACGGTTTTAATGGGTTCTCGGACCCTCTCGGATGGCGCGTCAAACAATCCAGGCAAAAGCATATAGCGGAAAGGATCAGCGTGATCCCGCTGTGGAACAGGTCGGAGGCGAGGTCTGCGCGAATCAGGGGGAGGAACTGGGCAACCGCGTGGGTGATGGCGATAGCCGCCGGGATCAGGACCAGAAGGGCAAAGCCAGCCGCCCGCCACAGGCGGCCCCGGCACCTGCGAAATATGCCGTAGATCGCCCAGGCACCGGCAATGACGATGAGGGAGACGCGGGAGCCCAGGGTGAAGACCACCGGCGTTTCCAGGAGGAAGGCCAGCAGGGCCAGGAGAGGGAAGGGGAGGATGCTGGCCATGACCAATGTTTTCTGTAACAGCTGCTTCCTGGCGGTCAGGCAGGGGAGGGCCAGGAGCCACGCCGCTGCCAGGGATGCGGTGACGATCCACGACCAGGACAGTCCCTCCGAGGTAAAGTAGTCGCAGATCAGGCAAACCAGGGCCGCGGTCAATGCCGCCGCGGATAAAAGGGTCAGGATCAGGCCTTTGACCTCTGCCGGAGGAAGTGGTTTTTTGCCATTCGCACGCTGCTGAAACATATGGGTCTCCTTTCAAAGCTGAGGTTTCTCACAAAGGAGCATACCAGAAAGCCTTCAGGATAACAACCGACGTAAACTGGACAAAATCCAATGCGCCGTTGCGCCTCCGCCCTGCCGGTGGATAAATCAAAAGAGCGTGGATATAGAACAGGGCGCCGCTTGATAGCGGCGCCCCGTTTGTTCTGCGTTGTTCGATTTGTTTTCCAGATGGGCTCAGTTGCTGCCCAGCTCCACCCACAGCTCGCTGTAGAGGTCCCGGGTCTCCTGGGGCAGCACCAGGTAGGCCTCGCAGCGGTCCAGGACCTCCTGGGGCGCGGCCATGATCTCATAGAGCTCCATGTCCAGGGGCTCGCCGTACTGCTCCTCATACCACTCCGGGTACATCTCCAGGGCCTCGGTGTTGGGGGAGGCGTACCAGATGTAGTCCATGTTCCGCAGGTTGGCCTCGGTGGAGGCCATGAAGTTGATCCACTCGTGGGCCTCGTCCACGTTCTCCGCGTCCTTCAGGATGCACATGGCGTCCACGAACCAGTTGGAGCCCTCCTCAGGGATGACGTAGGCCAGGTCCTCGTTGTTCTCCAGCATGGTCAGGTAGTCGCCGGCGTAGTAGGTGGCGATGGCGGCGTTGCCTCCCTCCATGATCTGGAAGATCTCGTCCATCACCTTGCCCTGGTACACGTCCCGGTCCCAGGCGTCGGCGATGAGCTCATAGGCCTCCCGGATCTGGGCCTCGTCGGTGGTGTTCACGGAGTAGCCCAGATAGTACAGGGCGATGCCGAAGGCGTCCCGGGAGTTGTCGATGAGCAGCACGTTCCCGGCGGCGGTGTCGTCGAACATGACGCTCCAGCTGGTGATGGGCTCATCCACCATGGTGGTGTTGTAGATGATGCCCAGGGTGCCCCAGGTGTAGGGCACGGTGTACAGGTTCTCCGGGTCGTAGGACAGGTTCTTGAACCGGTCGTCGATCTTCTCAAAGTTGGGGATCTTGCTGTAATCCAGGGGCTGGAGCATATCCTCCTCGATGAGCTGAGAGATCATATAGTCAGAGGGGACGATGACGTCGTAGCTGGTGCCGCCGGACTGCAGCGTGGAGTAGAGCTCCTCGTTGCTGGGAGAGGTCCGGTAGTTGACCTCAATGCCGGTCTGCGCCTCGAATTCCTCGATAAGACTTTCGTCGATATACTCGCCCCAGCTGCATACGTTCAGTACCCGCTGGCTCCCGTTGCCGCTGTCGCCGCCGCTGGCTTCACTGGAGTTGCCGGTGGTATTACTTCCGGCGGAATTGCCAGTGTTGTCGACCCGCTCCACGGAGCAGCCGGACAGGAACAGAGTGAGCGCCATCACACAGGAGAGCGCCAGGGCAGTGATTTTTTTCAATTGATCATTCCTCCAATACACGTTTTAAAATAGATTATCTCAGGGCCCTGTCGGGCCGAAAGACCTTAGTACCGGCGCTTTGCCAGGGCTTTTTCCGCCCGAGCCTCCCGGATGTTGTTGGCCGCCAGCAGCAGGATCACCACCACGAACAGCAGCGTGGAGATGGCGTTGATCTCCGGGGAGATCCGCCGGCGGGCCATGCCGTAGATCTCGATGGCCAGGGTGGACACCGAGGAGCCGGCGGTGAAGTAGGAGATGACGAAGTCGTCCACGCTCATGGTGAAGGCGATGAGGGCTCCGGAGATGATGCCGGGCTTGATCTCAGGCAGGATCACCTTGAAGAAGGCCTGCATCCAGGTGCAGCCCAGGTCCTGGGCCGCGTCCACCAGGTTCCGGTCCATCTGCCGCAGCTTGGGGCCCACAGAGAGGATGACATAGGGGATGTTGAAGGTGATATGGGCGATGAGCATGGTGCCGAAGCCCAGGGACAGCTTGGGAAGGGTGATCCGGTAGAGTGTGCCGAACCAGTTGAGGGTAAAGCGGTAGTTGGCGGCGAACTCATTCCAAAGGCCGAATACCGCCACAAACAACAGGCACAGGCTCACGCCGGTGACGATATCCGCGTTGGTCATAGGGATATTGTTTACCGTCAGCAGGGCGCTCCGGGTCTTAGGCCGCATGGAGTAGAAGCCCACCGAGGCGAAGGTGCCGGCGATGGTGGCGATCACCGTGGCCAGCAGGGACACCAGCAGGGTGGTGTACACGCTCTGCATGATGCTCCGGTCCTGGAACAGCTCGGTATACCAGTGAAGGGAAAAGCCTTTCCAGATCACGTTGCTGTTGCCGGCGTTGAAGGAGAAGACGATCATGAGGAAGATGGGGGCGTACAGGAAGAGGAACACCAGGGCCATGAACACCCGGCTCCCCACGCGGCGCTGCTTTTTCATAGCATCACCGCCTGTTCCTCGCCCTCACCGAAGCGATTCATGATCCACATGCAGACCACCACAAGAATCATCATCAGCAGGGCAATGGCGC
>DVKM01000002.1 GCA_018716015.1 Candidatus Enterenecus stercoripullorum
CACATACAGCTCCACAAAGTCGGAGCCGGAGATGGACAAAAACTTCACTCCCGCCTCTCCGGCCACCGCCTTTGCCAGCAGGGTCTTGCCGGTGCCCGGAGGGCCCACCAACAGCACGCCCTTGGGGATGCGGGCCCCCAGGTCGGTGAACTTTTGGGGATTGCGGAGAAAATCCACCAGCTCCTGCAGCTCCGCCTTCTCCTCGTCCGCCCCGGCCACATCGGCGAAGGTGACGGTACTACGCTCCTGGCCGCTGACAACCCGGGCCTGGCCAAAGCGGCTCATGCCCCCCTGGCCGCCCCCCTGGGCGTTCTGCTGCCGCATAGCCATCAGCCACCAAATAACCATCACCAGCACCACCGACACCACCGCAGGCAGCACCACCAGCGCCCACTGGGGCAGCTCCATCTTCTGCTGATATTCATAGTAGGTGATGACGCCCGCGGCGCTCTGCTCCTGGATGAGAGCGCCCAAGTCCGCGTGGAACAGCTCCAGGCTGGCCAGGGCGTGGTAACGCACGCTGCCGTCCGCCAGGGTCATGGTCACCACATCGTCGTCCCCCACGCGAAACTGCCGCACCTGCTCCTGCTCAAAGTAGCCCACCATGTCGGAGTAGGACACATAGCCCTGCCGGTGGGCGCCGCTGAAGGCGCTGAAGCTCCAAAGGAGCAGCAGGATGACAATCACATAGAGCAGTATGCCCCGAAATCTGCTTGCTTGCTTCACAGTCGTTTCCTCTTACTTCCCGCCGTGGTCCCCACGGCTTCAAATTTCAAAATTCCCCTTGCCACCCGCCGTATACGCTGGGTTTCAAAATCCCGATGTACGGAAGGTTCCGGTATTTCTCATCATAGTCCAGGCCATACCCCACCACGAAGGCGTCGGGAATCTGGAAGCCCACATAGTCCGCGGCGATGGGCTTTGCCCGGCGCTCGGGCTTATCCAGCAGAGTGCAGATACGGATGGAGGCGGGCTTTCTGGCCCGGAGCACATCCATAAGATAGTACAGGGTGTTGCCCGAGTCCAGGATATCCTCCACAATGATGAGGTCCTTGCCCTCGATAGAGTCGGACAGGTCCTTTTTGATCTCCACCTGGCCCGAGCTGACAGTGCCCGAGCCGTAGGAGGACACCGCCATAAAATCCACCGTAATAGGCAGCCGGATAGCCCGGGTCAAATCTGCCATGAAGATGTACGAGCCCCGAAGGACCGAGGCCACCGCCACTTCCTTCCCGGCGTAATCCGCCGTGATTTTCTCTCCCAGCTCCTGAACCCGGCAGCTGAGCTCCTCCTGAGTGAACAGGATTCTCTCCACGTCCTGGTGCACGACTCATTCTCCCTTTCTCATGGTGATATGCAGACACCGCTCCCCCGGTGCGGCCAGCGCGTCCCAGTGAGGGCCCAGCCCGCCTGCCGCAGACGCGGTCTCCCCCGCGGAAAGTACCGGCACAGCCGGGCGCTCCTGTCGGGGAATACACTGCTCAATCATCAGTTTTTTGATCGTTTTCCAGGGCCTTTGGCCCAGCCGGAGCCCGTCTCCCGGCTTCCGGGATCGGATGATATACCCCTGCGGCTTCAGATAAAATTCTCCTGGATGGACATAGGCTTTTGGGGGGCATACCCCCTCCTGGGCGGAAATCGTCCAGTCCCCCCAGCGGTTCTCCCCCTTCTCCAGGGGGCGCTGCTCCAAAACCGGCCCAGCCTCCTTGGGGGAAAAGACCAAATCCTCATAGGTCCGGTATACCCGGCCCCCACTGACGTCCAGGCTCCCAGAGGGATCCGACCCTGCCGCCAGCGTCAGCGCGCCCGCCCGGTATACCGCCTGGTCCCCCAGTCCCGTCCGTTCCAGCAGGATCCCCGCCGTCCGCAGGGCGATGGGCCGGGGGGCGCCCACCAGAGCTTCCACCGGGATGGCCAGTCCTTGGCCCAACTGCCGGGCCCGGGAAGCCAGCCGGGTGGCCTGGGCCTCCAGTTCCCCCTCGTCCAGGGTCAGCCGGGCGGCGGTGGCGGCGATGTGCGCTGCCGCCCGGGGGTTGATCTGCTCCAACAGGGGCAGCACCTGGGTGCGGATCCGGTTGCGGGTGTAGGCCGGGTCGGCATTGCTCTCATCCTCCACATGGGGAATATGATGGTCCATCAGGTATTGCGCCGCGTCCTGCCGGGTCAGAGTGAGCATGGGGCGGATCAGGATGCCCCGCCGCTCCGGGATACCCGTCAAGCCCTTCAGCCCGCAGCCCCGGATCAGGTTCATCAGCACCGTCTCCGCATTGTCCCCGGCGTGATGGCCGGTGGCGATGAGATCGCAGCCCAGCTCTTCGGCGGCCCGCTCCAGAAACTCATAGCGCATGCGCCGGGCGCACGCTTCCACTCCCAGGCCCTCCCGGCGAGCCCTTTCCGCCACGTCGCCAGAGCCCACCGACAGGGGTATCCCCAGCTTTCCACACCAGTCCCGGACAAAGGCCTCGTCCCGGCCAGCGGTGGGGCGCAGGTTGTGGTTATAGTGGGCGGCCCCCACCTGGTAGTCGCCCAATGCCGCGCCCTCCAGCAGGCGGCACAGCAGATACATGGAGTCCGTGCCACCGGACAGGGCGCACAGCACCCGGCTGCCCGGAGGGATCAGATCATAGCAGAACCGCCCCGGCATCAGTACTCGTCCTCGTCATCCCGGTAGGCCAGGTTGCGGAAGGTGGTAAACTCAGGCCGCCACTCCAGCAGAACGGTGCCCGTCTCGCCATGTCGGTTCTTGGCCACGATGCACTCGGCCACATTGGGGTTTTCCGTATCATTCTCATAATAGCTCTCCCGGTAGATGAACATGACAATGTCCGCGTCCTGCTCGATGGAGCCAGACTCCCGCAGGTCGGAGAGCATGGGCCGGCGCTGTCCGGCCGACCGACTCTCATTGGCCCGGGACAGCTGGGACAGGCACAGCACCGGCACGTTCAGCTCCTTGGCCATGAGCTTCAGAGAGCGGGACATGTCGGACACAATCTGCTGGCGGTTGTCGTTAGCCCGCTGGGGCCCGCCCGCGGAGGTCATCAGCTGGAGGTAGTCCACCACCACCAACCCCAGGTTTTTCACCCGGCGGCACTTAGCGTTCATGTCCGCCACCGACAGGGTGGCATCGTCGTCGATATAAATATTGGCCTGGCTCAGGGTGGCCACCGCCATGGCCACCCGGGTCCACTCCTCCTCGCCACTCAGCCGGCCGGTGAGCAGCTTCTTATTGTCGATCAGGCTCTCCATGGAGATCAGGCGCATGCCCAGCTGTTCCCGGCTCATCTCCAGGGAAAAGACGGCCACAGCCTTGCCTGAGCGCTTGCCCGCCTCCAGGGCGATGTTCAGCGCCAGGGAGGTCTTGCCCATGCCGGGGCGGGCGGCCAGGATGATCAGGTCGGAGTTATTCAATCCTGAGATCCGCCGGTCCAGGTCGATCAGGCCGGTGGAGATGCCAGGGAACTCCTCCCCGGAGGACTGCCGCTCCTTGATGGTGTCCCACACCTGGCCCAGCACTGTGGCGATGTGGGCCATCTCCCGGGAGGACTTTCCCTGCCGGATGGCGTAGATGCGCTGCTCGGCCACCTCTAAGATCTGCTGGGCGGTGCCGCTCTCCTTGCGCACCATCTCCTCCAGCTCCCCGGCCGTCTCCCCCACCCGGCGCAGCAGCGCCTTATCCGCCACAATGTCCGCGTATTCCAGCACGTTGGCGGCGGTGGGGGTGATCTCCATAAGCTGGCTGAGATAGGGCAGGGAGGCGTTCTCGTCGTAAACCCCCGCCTGCTTCATCCGGTCCAGCACCGTCACCGGGTCGATGGTCTCAAAGCGGTTGAACATCCCGTAGAGCACCTGGTAGATCTCCCGGTTCTGGCGCAGGTAGAAATCGTCCGGGGACAGGCGGGCAATCACGTCGGGCACACACCGCTCATCCAGGAGCATGGAACCCAGCACCGCCTGCTCCGCCTCCACCGAGTGGGGCAGGGCCAGATTATCCAGTTCGTTCATGGCTTCGCCTCCCGGAAACGCAGGTTCTCCTTACTTCTCCTCAATCACCAGCACATGGATGGTTCCGGTGACCTCGTAGCCCAGCTTGCACTTGACCTCAAAGGGGCCGAAGGACTTAATGGGCTCGCCCAGCACGATCTTGCTCTTGCTTACATCCATCTGATGCTGCTCCTTCAGGGCCTGGGCGATCTCCTTGCTGGTCACCGAGCCGAACAGGCGGCTGCCCTGGCCGGCCTTAGCGGAGATCTTCACCTGGCAGCTCTCCAGCCGCTTGGCCGTAGCCTCGGCCTGGGCCTTCTCCTCCGCCTCCTTGGCCTTGCGGGCCTTCTCCTGCATCTTCATGGTGTTGACGTTTTCCGCCGTGGCCTCCACCGCCAGCTTCCGGGGCAGGAGGAAATTGCGGCCGTAGCCGTCGGACACCTCCACCATCTGGCCCTTCTTACCCTGGCCCTTCACATCCTGCTGTAAAATCACTTTCATGGCATATACCTCCTATGAAAACACGAAACGGTCCTGATGCCGGGCATCCCGGCGGTTCCTACGGTTTTGCCGCGCGGCTCAATCCTCCGCATCTCGGGCCTCCTCTTCCGTCCCTTCAAAATACTGGTCCAGCACCCCGCGCAGCAGTTCTTCCACTTCCTCCACCCTTTTCCCGGGGATCTGGGCCCCCGCGGCGTTGGCGTTACCCCCGCCGCCCAATGCCTCCAGGATCACCTGCACGTTGGTGTCGTTCATGCTCCTGGCAGACACCACCACCTGGTCCCCGTCCTGGTAGAGCACGAAGGATGCCTGAATCCCTTCGATATTCAGCAGCTCATCCGCCGCCTGGGCAGCCGTCACCCGCCCCACGGCGCGCTCCGTCGCCGCAATGGCGATGTCCTGACCGTAGGGCTTAGCGTTCTGAATGATACCGTACTTGGCCACCGTGTCGGCCAGTCCTGTCTGAAACAGCTTCTTCACCTCGCCGGTGTCCGCGCCGCCCCGGCGCAGGAAGGCCGCCGCCTCAAAGGTCCGGCCCCCCGTGCGCATGGTGAAATTCTTAGTGTCCAGCATCAGCCCCGCCATGAGGGCTTCCGCCTCTCCCCGCAGCAAGTCCATCGGCTCCATCAGATAGCTGATCAACTCAGTAACCAGCTCGCTGGCGGAGGAGGCATAGGGCTCGTGGAAGTTCAGCGCGGCCCCTTCGATATAAGTGGCCGCCCGGCGGTGGTGGTCAATGACCGCCACCTTGTTGCAGGAGATGAGCAGCTCCCGGCTGGCCACCTGCTCTGGCCGGTTGGTGTCCACCACCACCAGCAGGGACCGAGAGTCCGCCCGGAGCAGGGCCGCCTGGCTGTCCAGGAACAGGCCCTGATACTCCTCCATTTTTTCCACCCGGTCGTACAGGTCGTCGGCGGGGGTGGGCCCTTCCTCCCGGATGATGTAGTGAGGGATGCCCCGCTTACGGGCAATGGCGCACACCCCCACCGCAGCGCCCACCGCGTCCATATCCGCCACCTTGTGCCCCATGACCAGCACGCAGGAGGCGTCGGCCACCAGCTCCCCCAGGGCGGAGGCCATCACCCGGCTCTTCACCTTGGTGCGCTTCTCCGTCTCCTTGGCCCGGCCACCGTAAAACTCGAAGTTGAAGCGGTTTTTCACCACCGCCTGGTCGCCCCCCCGGGACAGGGCCATCTCCGCGGACAGGGAGGCAAAGCGGAACATCTCCGCCAGGCTGTCCCCGTCCACCCCCACGCCGATGGAAACGGTGATGGGGATGCCGTTGGGGCTTTGGATGGTCCGGACACTGTCCAGCAGGGAGAACTTCTCCGCCTTGTAGCCGTCCAGGTACTGCTCCTCGAAAATGTACAGGTAGCGGTCCCGGTCCAGCCGGCAGAAAATGCCGTTGGCGTCCGCCGTCCACTGGGTGAACTTCTGGCTGACAGCATTGAGCAGGGCCGAGCGCACGCTGTCCTCCTGGCCCTTGATGGTGTCCTCGTAGTTGTCCAGCAAAAGCAGGGCCACCGCCGGCCGGGTGGCCTGGTAGATATCCCGGGTGTTGGCCAGCTCGGTCACATCCACCCAATAGGTGGTGGCCAGCACCCCTTCCTCCTGTCCCGCGGTGCGGGCCACGCTTCCGAACACCTGGTAGCGCCGTTGGCCCACCTGCACCTCCTGGGGGCATTCGCTCTTGCCCTCCAGCAGCCAGCGGGCGTCAAACCCGGGCACCAAGTCCGCCATTTTGGTATCAAATACACCCTCCTGCTCCTCCGTCAGGTGCAGGAAACGGTCGTTGGTCCAGATCACCTCGTCGGTGTCCGGCCGGAACATGGCCACGGGCAAAGGGCAGTTCAGGGTGCTGTCCCGGGTGGCCCCGTCCATGCTGCCCACCAGCTCTTCCAGGTAGCTGGCGGCCGCCCGCCGGCGGTGGACCATGGTGCCCCAATAGACCCCATACAGGACAGCCACGATCACCAGTTCGCCCACGGCCACATCCACCCGGCCCAGCAGGAGGGTGATCAGGCCAAAGGCCGCCATCACCAGAAAGTATAGCCCAAAACGGGGAGCCAGAAGCTGTGATAGTTTCTTGTTCACACAGTCCACCTCTCTCCATTCCACAATTTGTCTGTCCCGCGCAGGGCGGGAAACGCTTTTGGCCGGAGGCATGGCGCCCACGCCGGCAAAAATGCCCTGCGCATTTTCAATAGACATTATTATACCAAATGCCATCCATAAAAACAAGGATAATTCCCCAGGGCAATTCCCTGGACAATTTGGGGATTTCACCATTGCGTAACCACCCCAGCGCTGATATAATACAGGTATTCAACGCTTTAACGCACAAAGGAGACGAGTTCCATGCTGGATATCAAAGTCACCCGCGCCGCCCAGGGCAAGCCCCTCCCCGATCCCGACACCCTCATGTTCGGCAAGCTGTTCACCGACCACATGTTCCTGATGGACTACCACACCGGCCAGGGCTGGCACGATCCCCGCATCGTGCCCTACGGCCCCCTGAGCCTGGAGCCCTCCTGCATGGTGTTTCACTACGCCCAGGAGGTCTTTGAGGGGCTCAAGGCCTACCGCACCCCCGAGGGTAGGGTGCAGCTGTTCCGCCCCCTGGAAAACGCCCGGCGGCTGAACTCCTCCTGTGACCGTCTGTGCATCCCCCAGATCCCCGAGGAGGACTTTGTCCAGGCGGTGAAGGCCCTGGTCCAGGTGGACCGGAACTGGGTGCCGGCCAAGAAGGGCACCTCCCTGTATATCCGGCCCTTTGTTTTCGCCACCGATCCCTCCCTGGGGGTCCACGCCTCCCACAGCTACCTCTTTGCCATCATTTGCAGCCCTGTGGGCGCCTATTACCCCGAGGGCATCAACCCGGTGAAAATCTATGTGGAGGACGAGGACGTGCGGGCCGTCCGGGGGGGCACCGGCCACACCAAGTGCGGCGGCAACTACGCCGCCTCCATCCGGGCCGGGGAGCGGGCCGAGGAGCAGGGCTACTCCCAGGTGCTGTGGCTGGATGGCGTCCACCGCAAGTACATTGAAGAGGTTGGGGCCATGAACGTGCTGTTCAAGGTGGACGGCACGGTGATCACCCCCGCCCTCACCGGCTCGGTGCTGCCCGGCATCACCCGCAAGAGCTGCCTGGAACTGCTGCGGGACTGGGGCGTGCCCGTGGAGGAGCGGCTGATCACCGCCCAGGAGCTGTTTAACGCCGCCGACGCAGGCAAGCTGGAGGAGGCCTGGGGCTCTGGCACCGCCGCGGTGGTCTCCCCCATCGGCGAGCTGGCCATGGGGGACAAGAAAGTGATCATCAACGGCGGCAAAATCGGCCATCTCACCCAGCAGCTCTATGACACCCTCACCGGCATCCAGTGGGGCACCGAGCCCGATCCCTATGGCTGGACCGTGCCTATTGAGTAACTTTTCCGGAACAGCCGCTGTTTCCCCCTCCTTGACACGGTTCTCCGGTCCGTGCTATACTCATCTCATCCAAAATAGAAAAGGGTGAAAGAATGCGCAAGTAAACTGAACTTCCAGTCATGAACCATACCATCGGTCAGGCCCATCGGGGATAGGTCTGGGTTTTCGTGACGAGAAGGGCAGTTTACGGACTTCCGCCGGACGGGTACGCCCTGCCCCGGTGTTCTTTCGTCATGTAAGCCTGCCTGCGGTCACGGAGGCAGGCTTTTTGCGCGAGAGGAGGCATGCGTTATGTTACAGGTCAAGAATCTGACTATCACCCATAAAAAGGATTTGACCACCCTGGTAGAGGGGCTGTCCTTTGTCCTGGCCCCCGGGGACCGGGCGGCGGTCATCGGGGAGGAGGGTAACGGGAAATCCACCGTCCTCAAGCTGCTCTACGACCCCGCCCTGGTGGACCCCTACGCGGAGTGGACGGGGGAGATTTTAGCCCAGGGGCTCCGGAAGGGCTACCTGGCCCAGGATCTGAGGCCGGAAGAGCTGAAGGCCCCGGTGGCGGAGTTCTGCCAGGCAATCCCGGCCTTCCAGGAAGCCACCCCCAGAGAACTGGCCCAATGCGCCCGGCAGATGGGGCTGGGACCGGGGCTGTTCTATGACAGGCGAACCATGGCCACCCTGTCCGGCGGGGAGCGGGTGAAGCTGCGCCTGGCCCTGCTGCTGTTGGACCGGCCGGATGTGCTGCTGCTGGATGAGCCGTCCAACGACCTGGACCTGGCCACCCTGGCGTGGCTGGAGGGCTTCTTGCTATCCTGTCCCGCCCCGGTGCTCTATATCTCCCACGACGAGACCCTGCTGGAGCGCACTGCCAACGTGGTCATCCACCTGGAGCGGCTGCGCCGGCGCACCCTCCCCCGGTGCACCGTGGCCCGGACGGACTACCGAAGCTATTTCAACGCCCGGCAGGCGGGCTTTGCCCACCAGGCGCAGGTGGCTCGGAAGGAGCGCTCGGAGTTTGATGCGAAAATGAAGCGGTTCCGGCAGATCCGGGACAAGGTGGAACACGCCCAGGCCACGGTCCCCCGCTACAATTCTGCCGGCATTCCCAACGCCTTTGCCGACGGGATGCTGAAAAAGAAAATGCACACGGTGCTGTCCATGGGCCGCCGGTTCGAGCGGGAGAAAGCGGACATGACCCAGCTGCCCGAGTGGGAGGAGGCCATTTTGACCGCCTTTGACAGCGGCAAGGCCACCCTGCCCGCAGGCAAGACGGTGCTCCGGCTGGACCTGTCCCAGTTGAAAGCCGGGGAGCGGGTGCTGGCCCAAAACGTGCGGCTGTGGGTCACCGGACCGGAAAAGGTGGGCATCGTGGGGGCCAACGGCGTAGGCAAGTCTACCCTTTTGAAATTGGTGGCGGAAGAATTGCTCCCCCGGAAAGATTTACGGGCCGCCTGGATGGCCCAGGACTACGGCGACCAGCTGCTGGGGGGCCAGACCCCGATGGACCTGCTGGCTCCCTCGGGACACAAGGACGACATCACCCAGGCCCGCACCCTGCTGGGAGCTATGAAGTACAAGGCGGAGGAGATGGAGCACCCGGCGGCGGGCCTCTCCGGCGGGCAGCGGGCCAAGCTGCTTTTCCTGGCCATGGTGCTGAACGGCGCCAATGTGCTGGTGCTGGACGAGCCCACCCGGAACTTCTCTCCCCTGTCCGCCCCGGTGATCCGGCAGGTGCTGACCGACTTCCCCGGCTGTATTCTCAGCGTGTCCCATGACCGGCTGTACCTGAGGCAGGTCTGTGACCGGGTGCTGGAGCTCACTCCGAAGGGATTGCACCCCGCCGGGGTGGACTGACTTCCCCTTGCCTTTTCCACCCCACCGGGAACCACCTACCGGCGGGACGGATATTTTTGTGAGGTTTTTCCCGCCTGACTTGCCCTCCCGCCTCTTGACTTGTCCTCCGCCGGAACGTAAAATAATAAAGTTATTTTATGTCAGAGAAACAGGCAGGGCCGGGCAAGGATGTCCGGGCGCGAGGAGGCCGCGCCTGCCGCGAGGGAGGAAAACGCATGGCAACCGGCACGAAATTCATCTTTGTCACCGGCGGCGTGGTATCCGGCCTAGGCAAGGGGATCACCGCCGCATCCCTGGGCCGCCTGCTCAAGCAGCGGGGCCTGCGGGTGCGGGTACAAAAGCTGGACCCCTATCTCAATGTGGATCCCGGCACCATGAGCCCTTATCAGCACGGGGAGGTGTTCGTCACCGACGACGGGGCGGAAACCGACCTGGATTTGGGCCACTATGAGCGGTTCATCGACGAAAACCTCACCTTCAACTCCTCGGTATCCTCGGGCAAGGTGTACTGGAACGTGCTCAACCGGGAGCGGGCGGGGGACTATCTGGGTGGAACGGTGCAGATCATCCCCCATATTACCAATGAGATCAAGCGCAACATCTACTCCCTGGAGGGAGAGGACACCGATGTGGCCATTGTGGAGATCGGCGGCACCGTGGGCGACATCGAGTCCCAGCCCTTCCTGGAGGCCATCCGCCAGGTGGCCGCCGAGCGGGGACGGCAGAATGTGATGTTCCTCCACGTCTCCCTCATTGTGGCCATCCCCGGCTCCGGCGAGCTGAAGAGCAAGCCTACCCAGCACTCCGCCAAGGAGCTTCTGAGCCTGGGCATCCAGCCCGACGTGATCATGTGCCGCAGCGATTCCCCCATTCCCCAGGATATTCTGGACAAGATCGCCCTATTCTGCAATATTCCCGTGGATCACGCTATCCCCAACCTCACCGCCCCCATCCTCTACGAGGTGCCCCTGATGCTGGAGCGGGAGGGGCTGGCCAACGTGGTGGTCAAGCGGCTTGGCCTGATCTGCCACGCCCCCGACCTGACCGAGTGGGCCACCATGGTCCATCGGGCCAAGCACGTCCACGGTAGCGTCACCATCGCCCTGGTGGGCAAGTATGTGGCCCTCCACGACGCCTACCTGTCGGTGGTGGAGGCCCTCACCCACGGCGGCATCGAAAACGACGTAAAGGTGGACATCCAGTGGGTGAACTCTGAGTTGGTCACCGACAACAACGCCGCCGAGATCCTCTCCGGTGTCCAGGGCATTCTGGTGCCCGGCGGCTTCGGCGACCGGGGCATCGAGGGGAAGATCTCCGCCATCCGGTACGCCCGGGAACACAAGGTCCCCTTCCTGGGCATCTGCCTGGGCATGCAGATGGCGGTGGTGGAGTTTGCCCGCCATGTGTGCGGCATGGCGGACGCCCACTCCAGCGAGCTGGACCCCACCACCACCCATCCCGTCATCGACCTGATGAGCGACCAGGTGGGGGTCACCGCCAAGGGGGGTACCATGCGCCTGGGCAGCTACCCCTGCCACCTGAAGGAGGGCAGCCTTGCCGCCCAGGTCTACGGCGCCCTGGAGATCAACGAGCGGCACCGCCACCGCTATGAGTTCAACAACGACTACCGGGAGGAGCTCACCGCTGCCGGGCTGTCCCTGTCCGGCCTGTCTCCCGACGGCCACCTGGTGGAAATCGTCGAGCTGCCCGGCCACCCCTGGTTTGTGGCCGGCCAGTTCCACCCGGAGCTGAAGAGCCGGCCCAACCGGGCCCATCCCCTGTTCCGGGGCTTCATCGGCGCGGCCAAGCGGTACGGCGAAGACAGCTGATTTTTCTGCAAAACAAACAACACCCTCTCCCAACTTCCGGGAAAGGGTATTGTTCGTTTTCTGTCCTCTTAAACAGGGGAACTCAGAAGCTGACCTCATACCAGTACCAGTGGTCCTCGATTTTTTCCGTGTACTGCCGGTTGTCTCTCTCCGGTTCCTCCCAGAGCCAACCGTCGCCGCTCTCCACAAACTCCACCTGCACGCTCTGATAGCCCATGGGCACATCCTCCGGAGAGTAGTAAAATCCCGAATAGGTGGAGGATGGCACGAGGCCGAAAGCAGAGGTCTGAAACTCCACCATGCCGGTCTGGGGGTAGTAGGTCACTTTCCAGCCGTTATAGGTATCCCCCGCGGAGTATCCATGGTAGTCCCGCAGCTGGGCCGGGTCGGTGTCCAGCAGCGCCTCCACATAGGCGTTCAGCTCCGCCTGGTGCCCCTGAACATATCGGGCCGCCATCGACTTGGACGGGCGCAGGGCAACCCAAGCGCCAGCAAACACCACCAACGCCACAATCCCGCCAGCGATCCATTTCCTCTTTCTGCTTTTCTCCATTGGGCAGTCACCTCCGCCGTTGCCCGGCGCGGCCATCCATGGGCGCCGCCTCATTCTCCTCTATTCTTTCACGTTCTAAACTTCTCTTTGCAATTTATTCGCCCACAGAATGTACCAGATTCCGTAAATTTTCAAGGGAGAAGCCGGAAAATTCAAACAAACTTAAAAAAATTAGCTTGGGAAAGTGACGGGGTTCGGAAACCGCCCCTCACTTGTGAAACAGCTGGTTGGTCTGGTACTGGGGGGAGCAAGTCAGGCGCAGCCCCAGGCGGGAATAGATACCGCTGTCCACCCCGGACAGGATCACCGAGGAGTGGGCCTCGCAGTCCCGCAGCTGGGACAGGCTGTCCAGGGCCTCGGCCGCCCGGGGGTCGGTGGCGGCGGAGATGGCCAGGGCGATGAGAATCTCGTCGCTGTGCAGC
The DNA here is from genome assembly GCA_018716015.1 of Candidatus Enterenecus stercoripullorum. Lineage (GTDB taxonomy): Bacteria > Bacillota > Clostridia > Oscillospirales > Oscillospiraceae > Enterenecus > Enterenecus stercoripullorum. Next base: position 12,564 of record DVKM01000002.1, read on the forward strand.
CTGGGGTTGTGGCTGCCCAGATGGTTCACCTTCACGTTCTGGATGGGCTCGATGGCCGAGCGGGAGATGAGGTGCACTTCCTTGTCAATCCCCGCCAGACGCTTCAGGGCGTTGAGCAGCGCCGCCGAGGACGCCCCCATCAGCGCCCCGGTCTTTCCGGTGACAATCTCTCCGCCTGGCAGCTCAATGGCCACCGCCGGCTCTCCGGTCTCCTCCGCCCGGGCGGTGGCCGCGGCGATCACCGGGCGCATATCCTCGGTGACCTGGGCCTGCTTCATCAAAAGCTCCAGCTTGAACACGATCTCGTCGCTGCCCTGCCCCCGGCGGCGGTCGCACAGGGCGGTGTAGTACCGCCGCAGGATCTCCTGCCGGGCGGCGGCGCACACCACGCCGTCGTCCACGATACAGCTGCCCGCCATGTTCACCCCCATGTCTGTGGGGGACTTGTAGGGGCTCTCCCCGCCGGTGATCTTCTCGAACATGGCCGCCAGCACGGGGAACACCTCCACATCCCGGTTGTAGTTCGCCGTGGTCTCCCCATATGCCTGGAGATGGAAGGGGTCGATCATGTTCACGTCGTTGAGGTCGGCGGTGGCCGCCTCATAGGCCAGGTTCACCGGGTGGTTCAGCGGCAGGTTCCAGATGGGAAAGGTCTCGAACTTGGCGTAGCCCGCCTTCACCCCCCGGCGGTAGTGGTGGTAGAGCTGGCTCAGGCAGGTGGCCATCTTCCCCGAGCCGGGGCCCGGCGCGGTGACCACCACCAGGGGCCGGGTGGTCTCAATGTAGTCGTTTCTGCCATACCCCTCATCGGAGACGATGTGGGCGATGTCGTGGGGATAGCCGGGAATGGGGTAGTGGAGATACACCTTCACCCCCAGCGCCTCCAGCCGGCGCTTGAAGGCGTCTGCCGCGCTCTGCCCGGCATACTGGGTGATGACCACGCTGCCCACATACAGACCCTTTCCCCGGAAGGTGTCCACCAGGCGCAGCACATCTTCGTCATAGGTAATGCCCAAATCCCCCCGCACCTTGTTCTGCTCAATGGCGGCGGCGTTGATGGCGATGACCACCTCCACCGACTCCCGCAGCTCCAGCAGCATGCGGATCTTGCTGTCCGGGGCAAAGCCGGGCAGCACCCGGGCGGCGTGGTAGTCGTCAAACAGCTTGCCCCCAAACTCCAGGTACAGCTTGCCGCCGAACTGGGCGATGCGCTCCCGGATGCGCTGGGACTGGGTGTCCAGATACCGCTGGTTGTCAAATCCAATCTCTCTTGCCATTTTCTCTGTCAGCGCCGGCTCCCCGGCGCCTCCCCCCTCTCCGCTCATTCCTCAAAATTTTACCACAGCCGCCGGGATAGGACAAGGCTTTTCCCGCCCGGAGGTATAAAAAGCCCGCCTTTTCGAGGAAAAGGCGGGCGCTTTACAAAATTCAGGATTAGTCCGTCACATAGGGCAGCAGAGCCACGTATCGGGCCCGCTTGATGGCCTCGGTCAGCTGGCGCTGATGCATGGCGCAGGTGCCGGTGGTGCGGCGGGGCAGGATCTTGGACCGCTCGGACAGGTAGCGCTTGAGCTTGGCCGCGTCCTTGTAGTCGATGTGCTCCACCTTGTCCACGCAGAAGGCGCAGACCTTGCGGCGCTTGCGGTTGCCGCGGGGCTTCCCATTATCCATAGCCATGATGGCAAAACCTCCTTATTGGGCTCCTTCCAGTCAGAAGGGCAGGTCGCCGTCGTCATCGGCAAGCTCGGCAAACTGGTCTTCATTGCCGGAGGGGATGCCGTAGTCAACAGGCGCAGGGGCGGCGGGCCGGGCAAAGCTGCCCCCCCCGCTGTCGCCGTCCCGCTTGGAGTCGCCGAAGTAGATATTGTCGGCAATGACCTCCGCGGAGCGGCGCTTGCCGCCCTCCCGATCGGTCCAGTCCCGAATCTGGAGGCGGCCCTCCACCACGGCCATGCGGCCCTTGGTGAAGTATTTGGAGACGAATTCCGCGCTGGCGCGCCAGGCCACAATGTCAATGAAATCCGTGGCCCGCTCGCCGCCGTCGCGGCTTTTGAAATCCCGGTCCACCGCCAGGGTGAAGGAGGCCACGGGGGTCCCCATCTGGGTGTGGCGAAGCTCGGGATCACGGGTCAGCCTGCCCATGAGAATGATACGGTTGAGCATGTTCCGTTCCCTCCTCAGGCGTCCTTGCTGACGATGATGGAGCGCATGATGCCGGTGTTGATGCGCATCAGACGGTCCAGCTCAGCCGGGAAAGCGGGGTCGGCGGTGAAGGTCATTAGGACGTAGTAGCCCTCGTCCAGATCGTTGATGAGATAGGCCAGCTTGCGCTTGCCCCATTCCTCCACCTCGGTCACCGTGCCGCGGCTCTCGGCCAGCTCCTTGAAACGGGCCACCAGGGCGGCGGTCTCCTCCTCGCCCAGGGTGGGGTTGATCACGTAAAGCACTTCGTAGTTGCCGGTCAGTTTTGCCATATTCTTTGCACCTCCTTATGGACATATGGCCTCCGGTCTCCTACCGGAGGCAAGGATGTCGCTGCCGCCTGCTCATGAAGCGGCAGACTAAATTATTATATCCAAATTCACCCGTTTGTCAAGACTTTTCCGGGAGAGATTTCTATTTTTTCTTTGAAAAACTTGCTTTTTTCGCCTGCTGGGCGTATCATAGAGGCTCCGGTGAATCTCCGGCCGGCCCAATGGCCCCGCCGGGCGCGTAAGGAGGCAGACCCCATGGCAAATCAGCAGCAGCGGCTGGATGCGCTCCTATCTCAGGTCATCGCTCAAGCCAAAGCACTGGGCATCCCCGTCTCCCCCCACATCTCCCCCAGGGTGCGCGTCAACCGCCGGGCCAAGACCCGGTTTGGCTGCTGCCGCACCACCTGGTCGGGCCACACCATCGAAGTGGCCGCCGCCCTGTGCGGCGCCCAGGAGAACGCTGTGCGGCAAGTGCTGGCCCACGAGGTGCTCCACACCTGCCCTGGTTGCGCCAACCACGGCCCCCAATGGCGATGCTGGGCCAAGCAGATGAACGAGGCTTACGGCTACCATATTCAGCGCACCGACAGCTATCAGGCCCTGGGACTGAGCGATCCCCGCCCGGTGCGCTACCTGGTGGTATGCCAGTCCTGCGGCCATCAGATCCCCCGGATGAAACGTTCCCCCCTGGTGGACAATCCGGAGCGGTACCGCTGCCGGTGCGGCGGCAGGCTTCAGGTCTTTCCCGGCAGCGGGCAATCCGTGCCCACCTGAGCGCTGGCCGCGCCGCCCCCGTTTGTCACAACCGGAGGACTGCTCTCCTTTTTGCAGGATTCCACACCAGAATTCGTCATTTTTCTGACGACGTTCAACCGGTATCCCCCAGTGAACAAACGCACTTCCGGTTCAAAAATCATTGCGCTGCAATTATTTGATAGAACAACAGCCGGTGAACAATTTTTTGTTCACCGGCCGTTGTTTACTTTCCAGCAGTTTTGCCCCAAAATCTTGTGCAGGTTTTCCTTCAAAATCCCTTTGACGTACCGCATAATAGGAGATATACTGACGCACATTGAGAACAGTCGTTTTCCCTCATGGATCCGGCCGCAGCAAAATCCGGTGGTCCCGCTCCGGGTCATAGTCCAGGGCCATCAGCTCCATGGCCACCTCCACCGCCGCGGCGGCCCGGGCCCGGTTGGACACCGGAATGACCGTCAGCCCCGGGGGAAACAGGCCGCTACTTCCCAAGGCGGAGATGACCGCCAGGTCCTCCGGCGGGAAGTGCCCGCAGGCCTCGATGGCCAGCAGGTCGCCCACCACCACCCCTTTCCGTCCCCGGTGGGCTTCCAGAAAGGGGCGCATATCCCGGCCCACATGGACAAACACGTCCTCCGGCGGCGTGGCCCCCGTCATGGTCTGGAGCAGCCCCCCGCTGCGCACCCCCTCCAGCATGAGGAAGGGGCGGGGTTCTCCCAGCATGTCGGCGGCCTGTCCCAGCAGGGACGGATAGTCGGGCAGCACCTTATAATAGAGGGAGTCATTGTTGTCGCTGTCCACAAAGATGATGGGCTGCACACAGGGGGGATCCAGATGAGCCACCGCACCGCTGCCCCGGTCCAGCATGAACAGGATGCCTGGGGACAGCGCCTGGATCTGCCGCCACCTCTGCGCTAGGCTGTCCACCTCCAGGATGCAGGCGAACAGCTCCCGGGCGGCCAGTTGGCCGGCCAGCTCGCTGGCCAGGTCCATCAGGGCCACCCGGCGTCCCAACGACTGCCCGGGCAGCGTGCTGACCAGGATGACCGCCCGCCCGGGCCTGCTCCTGGCGGCTCGGGCCGGGGAGTAGTTCAGCCGTTTGGCTGTGGCGATCACCTTCAGCCTGGTAGCGCTGCTGATCTTGGCCCCACCGGAGTGGTTCAGGGCATAGGACACTGTGGCCACGCTGCAGCCGCACGCCCTGGCAATCTCCCGCATGGACACCCGCTTTTTCTCCATACCGTTCCCCCATCTCTCCCATGGCAGCCCCATCCCTGCCCGCTGCAATCCCTCGATCTCTACCGGTCGATTCTATCATAACAGACTTTTCCCCCCAGGGAAAGTAAAATTCTCTGCTTTCCCCTTCAGAAAGGAGATTTTTTATGGATATCCAGTCCCGCCTTTCGGAGATCACCCGGGCCCGGTACGGCCTGGAGGCCCATGGGTGCGACAACACCCAGCTCTACCATGCCCTGCTCCAGCTCACGCAGGAGCTGTGCACCGGCCGCCCTTCCCCCCAGGGTGGGCGCAAGCTGTACTACTTTTCCGCGGAGTTCCTCCTGGGCAAGCTGCTGAGCAACAACCTACTGGCCCTGGGCCTCTACGATCAGGTGGACGAGTTGCTGCGGCAGTGGGGCAGCTGCCTGGCCGCCGTGGAAGAGGTCGAGCCCGAGCCCTCCCTGGGCAACGGCGGCCTGGGCCGCCTGGCCGCCTGCTTTCTGGACTCCATCGCCGCCCTGGGCCTGCCGGGGGACGGGGTTGGCCTGAACTACCACTACGGCCTGTTCCGCCAGGTGCTCTCTCACAACCGCCAGCAGGAGCTGCCCAACCCCTGGATTGAGGCGGACAGCTGGCTGATCCCCACGGGGGTGTCCTTCACCGTCCCCTTCGGCTCCGGCCCCCTGAAGGCGGTGCTGTGGGACATTGCCATCCCCGGCGCACACACCGGCATCGCCAACCGGCTGCACCTGTTCGACGTGGAGCACCCCGCCCCCGCCCCGGAACAGGGCATCGACTTTGACAAAACGGACATCGCCCACTGCCTGACCAGCTTCCTCTACCCAGACGACAGCGACGAGAACGGCCGGCTGCTACGGGTGTACCAGCAGTACTTTATGGTGTCCGCCGGCGCCCAGCTCATCCTGAAGGAGCTGGACGAGCGGGGCATCGATCCCCGCCAGTTGTGCCAGTATGTGGCCATCCAGATCAACGACACCCACCCCTCCATGGTCATCCCCGAGCTGACCCGGCTGCTGTTGGAGCGGGGGCTGTCCATGAACGAGGCGTTGCACCAGGTGGCCCACGCCTGCGCCTACACCAACCACACCATCCTGGCCGAGGCGCTGGAAAAGTGGCCCATGTCCTACATCCGCACCGTGGCCCCTCAGCTGGAGCCTATCCTCCGGGAGCTGGACCGCCGAGCTAAATCAGTCTTCCCCGATCCCCGGCTGGCCATCATCGACGATCACGACACCGTCCACATGGCCCACATGGACATCCACTACAGCTACTCGGTCAATGGCGTGGCCGCCCTGCACACCCAGATTCTGTGCAAGTCTGAGCTGAAGCCCTTTGCCGACGTGTACCCTCACAAGTTCAACAACAAGACCAACGGCATCACCCTGCGCCGCTGGCTGGAGGCGTGCAACCCCAAGCTGGCTCAGCTTCTGGACCAGTGCGTGGGCCCGGAGTGGCGCCGTGACACAAGCCGATTGGAAAAGCTGCTGGACTTTGCCGGAGACGGCCAGGTGCTGCGCCGCCTACTGGAAATCAAGCGGGAGAACAAGCAGGCCCTGTGCCGCGCCCTGCGGGAGCGCCAGGGCATCACCCTGGACCCCGAGTCCCTCTTCGACATCCAGGTCAAGCGTCTGCATGAGTATAAGCGCCAGCAGATGAACGCTTTGTACGTCATCCGCAAGTACCTGGAGATCAAGGCCGGCCACCTGCCCCCCCGGCCCATCACCGTCATCTTCGGGGCCAAGGCCGCCCCTGCCTACGTCATGGCCAAGCGGATCATCCATCTGATCCTGTGTCTGGAACAGCTCATTGAGGCCGATCCCCAGGTGCGCCCCTGGCTGCGGGTGGTGATGGTGGAAAACTACAACGTCACTTGGGCCGAGCAGCTCATCCCCGCCTGCGACCTGTCCGAGCAGATCTCCCTGGCCTCCAAGGAAGCCAGCGGCACAGGCAACATGAAGTTCATGGCCAACGGGGCCGTCACCCTGGGCACCATGGACGGGGCCAACGTGGAGATCGCCCAGCTGGTGGGGGGCGATAACATCTACACCTTCGGCGCCTCCAGCGACCACGTCATCGGCCTGTACGCCCACAACGGCTACCACCCCTGGCAGTACTATGAGCGCTCCGCCGTCAAACCTCTGGTGGACTTCCTCATCTCCCCCCAGCTGCTTTCCATCGGCAGCGAGGCTGACCTGAGAGCCCTGTGGGAGGACATGAAGGGCAAGGACTACTTCATGGCTCTGCTGGACGTGGAGGACTATATCGCTGTCCGGGACCGGGCGGTGCTGGACTACGGCAACCGATCCGTCTGGGCCCGCAAAGCCCTGGTGAATATCTCTAAGAGCGGCTATTTCTCCAGCGACCGCACCATCGCCCAGTATAACCAGGACATCTGGCATCTGGGATAATCCTTGTCAAACGCAGCGCGCCCGCCCCCTCCGGATGGAAGGGGCGGGCGCGTTTCTCGTTTTGATGTTGGTCTCCAGTCCGGCCGGCGGTCAGTCCTCCGCCACCACAAAGCTCTCCGCGATGGCGATGAGCACCTCTGGCTCCGCCTCCACCTCCGGCATCTCCTCGGCCTGATACTGGTCCCAGATGAGGTCCAACCGCCAGATTCCGTCCTGGCCCAGGCAGAAATATACCCGGTGGGCGGCGTCGTACCCCTCCAGGTACTCCGCCCGGAGCTCCCAGATCAGGCCCGCGCCATCCACTGCCTCATAGCCCTGTTCCCGCAGCAATTCCCGCTCCCATTCCAGCGGGGTTTCCATCCAACTCACGCTCAGACTGGCGTTGCTCAGCTGGGAGTTCCACTGCCAGTACTGCTGCACGCCATCCGTCTGCGGCTCCCACCAGAAGGGATCCTCGCAGGGCAGCAGGATGCTCCAGCCCTCCCCCTCAAAGCGCCGGGCCGGGAAGCTGGCATACCCCGCCTGGCGCAGCTGAGGCAGGCGGCTGATCCAGTCCTCCACATAACGGGGCTCGTCCAGCCCCTGCTCTGTCACGTACCAGTCGTGGAGGGCCTGGGCCTCGTTCTCATACCAGATGCCCCAGCCCTGAAGGGAGCTGCGCTCCCGCAGCACGTCACAGCTGCCGTCGGCATAGCGCAACACAATCGCCATCTCCGGCTGGGAGCCCAGGGTGAACCAGCCCGCCTCCCCCGTCAGGCCGTCCGCTTCCACCGTCCGGCGGCCCGCCTCATCCAGCCGCACCTGGTAGGAGAACTGCCAGGTCTCCAGCGTCCCCTCCTGGGCCAGGCCGTCCACCTGGGCCACCCGGGTCAGAGAGGCCAGCCGCACATCCGCCACATGGGCAGTGGCGGAACTTCCCTGCTGCGTCTCATAGGTTACCGACTGAATGAGGGGCAGAACCTGGGCCACATAGTCCTCCACATCGGCATACTGCCCGGACAGCGCCCCCTCCGGGTCCTGGGAAACCACCCCCGCCGGGTTGGCCGCGCAGGCGGCGGCCACCGCCAAGCAGGCCACGGCCGCGGTCACCGTGATCCACACCTTGGGCCGGCGCCAGCTCAGCAGGTTGCGGATCCGCCCGGAGGTCTCCCCCTCCCCGAAGGCCAGGGGCATGCCGGGCAGCATCCGCCGCCCGGTGGCCAGGCTGAGCAGGGAGGCGGAGTAGTCCGGACAGATCCCCTCCCCCAGCTTCTTCACCACCGCCTCGTCGCAGCTCATCTCCATGTCCTTTCCGGACAGGAGAAAGGCCGCCCACACCAGGGGGTTGAACCAGTGCAGGCACAGGGCCAGGAAGGCCAGCAGCCGCAGCACATGGTCTCCCCGGCGGATGTGGTGGCGCTCATGGGCCAGGATGTAGGGCAGCTCTTTCTCCTTCAGGATGGCGGGCAGGTAAATCTTCGGCCGCAGCACCCCCAGCACAAAGGGGGTACCCACCCGGTCAGAGAGAAACAGGTTACCCGTCAAGCGAACCGATTCCGCCAATTTGCAGCGCAGCCGCAGATAGGCCGCCGCCCCATACCCCAGCATCATCAGCGCCCCCGCCAGCCAGACCCAGGCCGCGATTTCCGCCGAGGAAACCCCCTGGGCTGCCGTAGGTGTCTGGGCCTCCCCGGCTGTCTCCTGCTCCCCGGTCTGGGGCAGGCCGGCATTCTGCCCCTGGGTTTGGCCCTGGAGCTGGGTCTGTTCCATCCCGTCATAGGCCGTCCCATTCTCCCCGTTCTGAATCGGGGTGGAAGGCTCTTGCCCGTTTCCGGGACTCACATAGGTCACCGCAGAGCCCATTCCCCCGGTGACGGCCTGAGCCGGGGCATCCAGTGCCCCCATGAGGGAGACGGGCAGCGGGATGGACACCGGGCACAGCAACCGGAAAAGCACCACCGCCCACAAAGCATAGGAAAAGATCTTGGGCGTACGGCGCAAAGCCAGCCGGGCCAGCAGCACCGCGGCGATGACCACGCTGGCGGTGAGGCTCATGTTCAGGATCAGAAAAAACAGCGTTTGCACATCATCCAGCATGACCGCTCACCCCCTGCTCCGGTCAATCAGCTCCTGCAGCTGGACGATCTCCTCCTGGGACAGCTTTTTCCGCGTGGTAAAGGAGGTGAGAAACGCCGGCAGCGAGCCGCCGAAGGAGTCGGCGATAAACTCCTCGCTCTGCCGGGCCTGGAACTCCTGCCGGGAGAGCAGGGAGGTCACCGTCCCGTTCTGGTTTTGGAAGATACCCCGCTGGCACAGCCGCTTGAGCACCGTGTAGGTGGTGGACTTCTTCCAGCCCAGCGCCTCCCCCGCCAGCTTCACCAACTGGGTGGAAGTCAAGGGCTCGTTGCTCCAGATCAGGTCGGCAAACCGGGACTCAATCAGTCCCATTCTCCATTCCGCCATGGATTTCCCTCCTTGGTCTACATTTTGTCATTCCACTCTCAGTTTACAGGAGTTAGACCCCTTTGTCAAGGGCAGACCCGCATGTCCTCATCCCCGGTTCCATCCAGCGATCCGCACCAGGGAAAAAACGGGATAGCCGTATAGGCTGGCAGGATAGTTGCTCATATCGTTGGTATTGGAATGGATGAGATAGTCCGCCGTCTGTCCGGGCGAGCCGGACACCAAACTGCGGATAATCACCGTATGGCGCAGTCCATCCTCCATGCCCATCTGAATGAGGTCTCCCGACTGGCCGGAGTAGTAGGGCGCGTCCACCAGGGCGGACAGGCCGAAGCCGCTGTTTTCCTCGGCGTACTCCCGGAACTGGTTCACCCCGCTCCAGGAAGGGGAGCGCCCCTCGGCCAGGACCGTCTCCGACGGGTCAGGGCCATACCATTTCCAGATATTTGGCCCCACCGTATCCATGGGGATTCCTCCCGCCAGCAGGCACTGGGAGGCAAAGTTCTGGCAGTTGCCCCCATAGTCAGAATAGTCCGGCCACTCCCAGTTTCGCTCCATGGCGTACCGGTCCGCGTAGGCCAGCGCCTCGTCCCGGTCATAGGGCTCCTCCGCCTGGGGCAGGCTGGCCTGCTCCCCCCGGGTTTCCTCCCGGGCGGCCCAGGCCTGGCGCAGCTGGGACAGGTAGCCCGGCGCCGCCTGGATATAGGCTTCGGAGGCGTTCTCCTCTCCCACCTGCTCCGCCACCTGAGTAAAGAGAATGTCGTACTCCCAATGAGCCCGCAAACGCCAACCCGCCCCAGTCTCCTCCAGCACGAAGACGTGGGAGTTGCTCCCCCGCCGGGAATCCACCCCTGGAAACTGGGCAAAGTTCTGGACGCTGGCCTCTTCCAAATGGACCTCCAGCCCGCCGTCCTCCCGCCAGGCCGTCTCCCGGCAGGTCAACACATAGGAGTAGCCGGTGAGGGAGTAGTCCACCTCCGGGATCAGCGTGCGCAGCCCGATCTGCAATTCCACGGCGCACTCATTGGCCCGGGCCTGTATGGGATCGGTAAAGAGGAATGAGAAATCGGGCGACTCCAGCCGGGCCAGCGCCTCATAGGCCGCCGTCATGTAAGTGTGGAGCAGTCCCTCCTGCTCCCCGGTCAGGGGAACCGTCCCCTCCCCGTACACGATCCCCCCTGTCCCGGAGGGCGCCTGCACTCCGGCAGGGCCGGGGTTTGCGCTCTCCGTGGGCAACTCCCAGCCTCTCGGACTGATCTCCGGCCAGCAGCCCGATAGGGCCAGTACGCTCAACGCCGCCAGCCATCCGGCCCAGATTCGCCGGGCTGTCCTGTTTCCAAATTTCATCGCGACACGCCTCCTGTCTTGGTTTTCTGTGGTGGCGCATTCCTACGCCGTTTGGTCTACACTTAGTAAACCTCTTATAGTTTACATTTGGTAGACCCATCTGTCAAGACGGAGTTTTCCAAAAAGCGACGCCGCCGGGCGGCCCGAAAGTGGGCGCCCGGCGGCACGCGTTTGCCGGATTCTGTTTTCTCCTCCCGCTGAGCACGGCCGGATCCCATTGAAACAGGGCGACGGCCCCAAATCCGAAGCCGCCGCCCTCAATACAGAATCTGTTTACTTTCTCAGGCTCTCCGCCCAGTCGGTATACCGCTCCACCTTGTCCTCGCAGTCAGCCTGATCCTTGCCCTGGGCCAGGATATACACCTTGACCTTGGGCTCGGTGCCCGAGGGCCGGACGATCACCGAGGTGCCGTCGGCCAGCTCATAGCGCAGCACGTTGGAGCCGGACAACCCCATAGCGGACTTCTCCCCAGTGGCCACGTCCACCACGCTGCCGTCCTTGTAGTCCTTCCACTGTTTCACCTGGGCGCCGCCAATCTCCTTGGGGGGATTCTCCCGCAGTCCCGCCATGAGGGCGGCCATCTTCTTCAGGCCGTCCAGGCCGGGCATCACCAGGTTCAGGGTCTTTTCCCCATAGTAGCCGTACTTCTGGTACAGCGCCAGCAGAGCGTCGTACAATGTCATACCCTGCCCGGCGTACCAGGCGGCCATCTCGGTGAGGGCCACCGCGGCGGTGACCGCGTCCTTGTCCCGGACGTAGTCCCCCAGCATATAGCCGTAGGACTCCTCGTAGGCGAAGATCACCTTGCCCTGCCCCGCGTTCTCCAGCTTGTCCTTCTTCTCGGCCAGGAACTTGAAGCCGGTGAAGGTGTCATAGCAGGCCAGACCGTTGACTTCGGCCACCTTCCGGGCCATTTCGGTGGTGACGATGGTTTTCAGGGCCACGGGGTTGGGGGGCATTTTCCCCGTGCGGTTTCTGGCTCCGATGAGGTAGTCCAGCAGCAACACGCCGGTCTGGTTCCCGGTGAGCACCTTATACTCCCCATTACCCGTGTTGACCATAATGCCCACCCGGTCGGCGTCCGGGTCAGAGCCCAGGATGAAGTCGGCCCCGTGTTTCCTGGCCAGCTCCACCGCCAGGGTGAAGCCCTCCGGGTTCTCCGGGTTGGGGGAGGCCACGGTGGGGAAGTTGCCGTCGATGACCATCTGCTGGGGCACGCAGATGACGTGCTTCATGCCCAGGCGGCGCAGGGCCTCGGGGATGAGCTTGTAGCCGGTGCCGTGGAAGGGAGTGTACACCATCTGGAAGGTGTCGGCCACCGCCTCCACCGCGGCTTTGTCGTTCACCTGGCCCATGACGTTGGCCAGGAATTTCTCGTCCGTCTCGCCCCCCATGAGGGTGATTTTCCCCTGGGCCAGGGCCTGATCATAATCCATGGTCTTCACGCTGTCAAACACGTCCAGCTCCCGCATCTTTTTGGCCACCTGGTCGGCGTGGCGGGGGGGCAGCTGGGCCCCGTCGGACCAGTAGACCTTGTAGCCGTTGTACTCCTTGGGGTTGTGGCTGGCGGTGATGTTGATACCGGCGGTACAGCCGTACTCCCGAATGGCGAAGGACAGCTCTGGGGTGGGCCGCAGGGACTCAAACAGCCGGACGGGAATGCCGTTGGCGGCCATGACGCAGGCAGCTTCACGGGCGAAGGTGTCCGAGTTGTTCCGGCAGTCAAAGCACACGGCCACACCCTTGGCCGCCGCCTGGGGCCCCTCGGCCAGAATCACCTCGGCAAAGGCCTGGGTGGCGTGGCGGATGACGTGGACGTTCATCCGGTACAGGCCCACCCCCATGGTGCCCCGCAGGCCGGCGGTACCGAACTCCAGTTGGTCAAAGAACCGGGATTCAATCTCCTTATCGTCCCCGGCGATGGCGGCCAGCTCCGCCTTCTCCACCGGGGCCAGGGCGGGGGAATTGAGCCATTTCTCGTAGGTCTGCTTGTAGTCCATGGTAAAACCCTCCTGTTTTCATTCAAAATTTCGCAGGAACATATTAAAAAGCAAAGTTCCCATCCACGAACACGGGGACCTCTCTCCCATCGTGGGTGCAGCCCACAATGGACAGATCCCGGGTGCCCACCATGAAGTCCACATGGTTCAGGGACTGGTTGAGCCCCGCGGCCTTCTGCCCCTTCTCGTCCAACTCCTCCCCGCCCTTGACACAGTTCGGGTAGGCGGAACCGAAGGCCAGGTGACAGGAGGCGTTCTCGTCAAACAGGGTGTTGTAGAACAAAATACCCGTGTTGCGGATGGGAGAATCGTAGGGCACCAGGGCCACCTCCCCCAGATAGGAAGAGCCCTCGTCCAGGTTGATGGAGTGTCTCAGCACTTCCTCCCCTTCCTCAGCATGGACGTTCACAATTTTACCGTTCCGAAAGTCCAGGTAGAAATCCCTCACCAGGTTGCCGTCCAGGGCCAGGGGCAGGGCTGCGTACACCCGGCCGTCCACCCCGTCCCACCGGGGGGCGGTGAAGATCTCCTCGGTGGGCATGTTGGCCACGAAGTCCACCCCGGCGGGGGTGGCATCGGCGCCGCCCATCCACACATGGCGGTCCGGCAGTTGGATGGTCAGGTCGGTGCCCAGGGAATTGGTATAGTGGAGGCTCTTGAAATTGTAGCCGTTGAGGATTTTCGCCTGGCGGGCGGTGGCCTCAATGTGGGCCCTCCACCGCTCTACCCCTTTGCCGTCCCCGGTGATGCGGCACACGGAGAAGATGGCCTCCCACAGTGCGTCGATGGCCGCCTCCCCCTTCTGGTCCGGAAACACCTTTTCCGCCCAGGCCCTGGTAGGATAGGCCCCGATGGACCACTGGAAGCGGTTGGCGCTCATGGCGTCATAGTATGGTTTGGTGGGCTGGGCGCTGGCGCGTTGCCAGGCCTGGATCCGGGCGGGATCCACCCCCTGGAACAGCTCTGGGTCAGAGCCGGTGATGGACAGAGCGGGGCATTCATGCTCCAGCAACCAGTCGAATTTGGCGGTCAGATAAGTGGGGAATTCTGAGAACACTGCCTCGTCCGCCTTCAGGTAGTGCTGGCGGGCGACAAAGTCATCCGTCCAGTCCATCAGCACATCCCGGGCGCCGCAGTCATAGGCCGCCTCCACGCACAGCCGGGCCAGGGGGGCGCAGTCCACCGGGGCGGCGATGCGGGGAGTCTGGCCGGGCTGGACGTTCATGCCCATCTCCACCAGCAGGCGGGCGTATTCGCTGAGCTTTGCTTGAAAATCCTTGACCATTTAGGTGCGTTCTCCTTTGCAGTGATGGTGCCTTCATTATAGCCCGTCCCCCGGGAAAAAGCAATTCCGGTTTGCATTTTTTCCCTTGCTGTCGTATAATCTATTCTGTTAAAGCGCCGGCCCTGTCAGCCGGCCGGAATCCAGCCAAAGAAGGAGCTGCCGCCATGCTGAAAACCGTCATTCCCTCGGGGTACGCCCCCTGTCTGAACCTGTACGATACCCAAAAGGCCATCGGCCTGCTCAAGCGCCTGTTTGAGGACAGCCTGGGCGGGGCCCTCCACCTGCGCCGGGTGTCCGCCCCTTTGTTCGTGGAGGCGTCCACCGGATTGAACGACGACCTGAACGGAGTGGAGCGCCCGGTATCCTTTGACATTCCCTTCGCCGGCCGGGAGGCCCAGGTGGTCCACTCCCTGGCCAAGTGGAAGCGCATGGCCCTGTATCGCTACCAGTTCTCCGTAGGGGAGGGGCTGTACACCGATATGAACGCCATCCGCCGGGACGAAGAGCTGGACAACATCCACTCGGTGTATGTGGACCAGTGGGACTGGGAAAAGGTCATCGCCCCCCGGGACCGCACTGTGGACTACCTGAAGGCCACGGTGTCCACCATCGTAGGTGTGCTGGCAGATACCCAGGCCACCCTGCGCTCCGTCTTCCCCCAGCTCACTCCCCTGCCCGTCCTCAGCCGGGAGGTGTCCTTTGTCACCACCCAGGAGCTGGAGGACCGCTGGCCTGACCTGTCTCCCAAGCAGCGGGAGGACGCCTGGGTGAAGGACCACCCCACCACCTTCCTCATGGGCATCGGCGCCCCGCTAAAATCCGGCAAGCCCCACGACGGCCGGGCCCCGGACTATGACGACTGGGCGCTGAACGGGGATATTTTGGTGTGGAACAGCGTGCTGGGCCACGCCCTGGAGCTGTCCTCCATGGGCATCCGGGTCAGTCCTGAGTCCCTGGACCGGCAGCTGTCCGCCGCCGGGTGCGATCACCGCCGGGCCCTGCCCTTCCACAAGCTGCTGCTGGAGGGCAAGCTCCCCCTGACCATGGGGGGCGGCATTGGCCAGAGCCGGGTGTCCATGTACCTGCTGGGCAAGGCCCATATTGGGGAAGTACAGGCTTCCGTCTGGGACGATCAGACCCTGGAGACCTGCAAGGACGCCGGGGTCATTCTGCTGTAACGCGGGTCAAAACGGAAGGAGAATTTCCATGAAGAAATTGGGCTTTGGCTGCATGCGCTTCCCCCTGCGCAGCCCCGACGATCCCACCTCGGTGGACCTGGAACAGGTCAAGACCATGGTGGACCGGTTCCTGGAGCGGGGCTTTACCTACTTTGATACCGCCTACTTCTATCACAAGGGCACCAGTGAGGGCATCGTCAGGCAGGTACTGGTGAACCGCCATCCCCGGGACAGCTTCACCCTGGCGGATAAGCTGCCTCTGTCCATGCTCAAGGACAAGACCAGGGAGGACCAAGCGCAGACCTTCCACACCCAGCTGGAGCGGTGCGGGGTGGACTACTTTGACTACTACTTGCTGCACAACGTCAACGCCGAGTCCTACGAGACGGCGTTGCGGCTGGGCAGCTTCTCCTACCTGCTGGAACAGAAGGAGAAGGGGTTCATCCGCCACCTGGGCTTTTCCTTCCACGACAGCGCCAAGGTGCTGGACCGGGTGCTGCGGGAGCACCCCGAGGTGGAATTCGTCCAGCTGCAGCTCAACTACCTGGACTGGGAGAGCCCCAGCGTCCAGTCCCGTCTGTGCTACGAGACCGCCCTGCGCCACGGCAAGCAGGTGGTGGTAATGGAGCCTGTGAAGGGGGGCAAGCTGGCCGATCCCTCCCCGGAGGTGGCCCAGCTGTTCCACAGCCACGACCCCAACTCCTCCCTGTCCTCCTGGGCCATCCGCTTTGCCGCCAGCCTGGAGCAGGTCATTGTGGTGCTCTCCGGCATGTCCAGCCTGGAGCAAGTGGAGGACAACACCTGCTATATGTCCCACTTTGTCCCGCTGAGCACTGAGGAACTATCACTCACCGCCCGGGCCGCACAGCTCATCCGAGGGGACGGCACGGTGCCCTGCACCGCCTGCTCCTACTGCACCGAGGGCTGTCCCAGCCATATCCCCATCCCAGCTATTCTCTCCCTCTATAATGATTCGATTCGAGCCCCGGGGGAGAAGGATTACCATGCTGAGTACCAATCCCTGCCGGTCAATAGCGAAGCCTGCGTCTACTGCGGCCAGTGCCGCCGGGCCTGCCCCCAGCACATCGACGTGATCACCGCCCTGCAGGACGCCCACGCCGTCCTGGGGGAGGTCGTGGGCTGACCCCTGCGGCAAATACACCCCGGGCCCTAGCTATTCTGACTCCCGGTATAATCTGCGGCCCCCGGCTTTTGAAAAGCCGGGGGCCGCAGATTATACTCCGTATCTTTCCCCGGCAGCACGCCGGAGGCGCAAACTATCCACTACGCCACTTTCCTCCGCCGTGCCGGCGCTCCTTCTGGAAGCAGTCCTGGCACAGCCGCCCCCGGTGGTGCAGTGGCAAGGCTTTGCCGCAGCGGCCGCAGAAGCGAATGTTATTGCGCAACCGGTGTAGCAGGATCTCGTTGATCTCGTCGGCCACCCTCTCCCTGGTGTCATACAGCCTGTCCTCGTCCACCGGGCAGCCGAAGGCCTTGGCAAAGGAAAAGTAGAGGTCCAGCTTTCGGTAGTACTGTTCCAGTTCCGGCAAGGTGGCCTCTTCCTCCACCAGCCCAGGCTGCTCGATGGCCTCCCCCCGCTGCCAGGCGTGGAGAAACCGGAAGAACAGCTCCCGCAGGGCCTCCTCCGTCTCGTCAAAGGGGATGTTGGCCGCCCGCAGCTCCTGCTCCCGGGTCAGCACAAAACCCATCTCCCGCATCTTGGAGATGAGGGAGATATACCGGGAGATGTCCAGCTTGCGGTAAGGCTCCACCGTGGGCATCTTGTTCCATTGGGTGAGCACCTCCAGCAGATCGAAGTCCACCTGGAGCACCAGGTCGGAAAAGCCCACCACGGCGTGTTCCAGGGGCGGGATCACCGCCTCCAGTCCCGCCCGGATCAGCCCCAGGTTCTGGGTGGCGCCCACATACCCCTTGTTATACATCCCATACCGGCCCGCCCGGCCGGCGATCTGGCGGATCTCCTCGGGCTTCAGCTCCCGCCGCTCCACCCCGTCGAACTTCTCCGTCTCCATAAAGATGATCCGCCGGATGGGCAGGTTCAGCCCCATGCCGATGGCGTCGGTGGATACGATATACTCCATCTCCCCCGCCAGGAAACCCTCCATCTGCTTGCGCCGGGTGGCGTAGGGCAGGGCGCCGTAGATGATGGCCGGTTCCTTGCCGCTCTGGCGCAGGTCCTCCGCCACGCTGAGCACCCCCACCTTGGAAAAGGTGATCAGGGCGTCTCCGGGCTGGATGCGGTGGTAGTCCACCGGGTGGGACATACAGATCAGCGGGGTGGTGCGCCGGTGCTCCACCACCTCGTAGCTGTCCCCGCAGCTTTCGATGAGCCGGATCAGGATCTGTTTGGCCTCCGGCGCGGCGCACAGGTGGACCTCCGGGGCCAGAACCCCTAAAATAGCCCGGGTCCAGGCGTAACCCCGCTCCCGGTCGGCAATCATCTGGCACTCGTCGATCACCGCCACGTCAAAGCGCCGCTCCAGGGGTAGCTTTTCCGCCGTGGCAGCCACATGAGTATCCCCCTCCCGGACGTCCTCTTCCTCTCCGGTGGTCAGGCTGCAGTCCACCCCCCCGTCTATCAGGGTCTCCTGGGCCTCCAGGGCCAGCAGACGCAGAGGTGCCAGGTACACTCCCGTTTTCGCCCCCATCAGGCGCTGGAACCCGGCATAGGTCTTGCCCGTGTTGGTGCCTCCCAAGTGGAGGACGAAATGCCGGTGCATGGCCCTGGCCTGGGGATACTCGTCCTTGGGGTTCAGGGCAATGAGCAGAGACAGGCTGGTACGGATGGCCCTGGGCACATACCACACCGACCACACCGTGCCTAGTCCCTCCCCGATCAGCTGCCCCTCGGGAAAGTCCTCTGCCTTCAGCAGCGCCTCCAGATCCACCTCGGGCTGAGTTTGGGAGAAGTCCTCCAGCACCCGCCCCGAAATCTGGAGCAGCACCTGGACATAGCGCTGGCCCAGCCGCCGGACCAGCGGGTGATTGGGATTCCTCCCTATCCAGATCCCCGCCCGGAGGAAATTCCGCAGGATCTCCGGCAGCCGCTTGACCTCGCACCGCTGCTCCAGGGCAAGGAACTCATTCAGCCAGGCCGTGGCCTGGGCAGGACGCACCCCTCTGGCCCGCCTGAATCTGGCCGCCTTAAGCAACCCGTGGGCAATCCCGTCGTGATAGCGCCCCGCCAAAAGCCACAGCGGGGTGTCCTCCCGCTCTCCCGCTTCCCAGGCCCGGGCCAGAGTGGCCTGGGCCCGCTTTGCCTCCGGCGGGGGCGGCCCGGAGGCATCATCCTGTCCCGGCGCCTCCAGGACAGGTCTAGGAAAGCGGGGATCGTCCTCTGCCTGGCGCACCTGCTCCTTGCTCCAGACCCGGACAGTCCGTCCGTCTCTGACGCGGTACCACGGCTCCGGAAGCAGCTCCCGCGCCAGTTCCTTTGTCCATCCCCGGCTCTCCAGCACGGACATGGTCCAGTATTTCCCTCGATTGCGTCCTGCCACGGCATGATCTCCTCTCCTGGGGCATTTGTCATATTGTAACTAGTATAGCCCAAAAAGGGGAATCCTTCAACCGCTGCCGCCGGGCCCCGGCCCTTGACCGGCTCCGGGGCTTCCCGGGACAGGTTGGCAGCGGGATTGATTCCACAAAGGAAAAGCCATCTGAAGGGCGCCGCGCCACCCAGGAGATCAGCCCAGCGGGCCGCGGTTGGAAGCCCGGCACGGTAAGCTGCTCGGGCAATACGCTTTGCAGGAGATAAAAACTCGCCGCAAGCGATATAACGCTTGCGGCGAGCTGGTGCCGGTGGTGGGACTCGAACCCACACGGGGTATTAGCCCAACGGATTTTGAGTCCGTCACGTCTACCAATTCCATCACACCGGCATTTATATTTTTAAGTCACACCCCGGATGGAGCCTCTGAGAAATCGGAGGTCCATCGTGGGGGGACATTAAAAATCACTTGAATATTGAGTTGTCAAAAACCCTTGAAAAATCAAGGTTCCCAGCCGAAGTGGTAACAACAGGCGAATAGGATTTTGAATCCACCTCGTCTACCAATTCTAACACACCGGCAGTTGCGAGAGAAATTATACAGCAAAGACCGGAAAAACGCAAGAGAAAAAGTCTCAGCTCTCTGTTTTTTCCTCCTGAGGCAGATCCAGATCGTCCAGGGTGAAGGCCATCAGGTCCTCCTTTGCCGGCATTTCCATGCCCGCCAGCCGGTTGGCCTGCCGGGTCACCGCAGTCTCGAACACATTACGCACATCCCGGGCGTTTCCAAAGTTCTCATCCCGGTGGTCATACATCTTCTGGAGTGCCCTCTCAGCCGCCTGGGCCGTCGCTTCATCCATGGTATAGCCGTTCTTTTCACACATGGCACGGAAGATTTCCATGAGCTGCTCACCGTTATAGTCCTCAAAGTAGAAGTACTTGTTAAAGCGGCTCTCCAGCCCTGGATTGGCGTGGATAAAGTTCCACATCAGGTCGGTATATCCCGCCACAATGACGATCAGGTCATCCCGGTGGTCCTCCATCCCCTTGAGCAGCACCTCAATGGCCTCCCGCCCGAAATCATTGGGTGCCTCCTGATTGGCCAGGGCGTAGGCCTCGTCGATGAACAGCACGCCCCCCTTGGCCTTTTCAATCACCTCCTGGGTCTTCAGCGCGGTCTGGCCCACAAAGCCGGCCACCAGCCCTGACCGGTCCACCTCCACCAGCTGTCCCTTGCTGAGCACGCCGATGGCGTGGTAGATCCGGGCCAGCAGCCGGGCCACCGTGGTCTTGCCTGTTCCCGGATTGCCCATGAATACCAGGTGCAGGGACAATGGCGTCACCGGCAGGCCGGCCTCCTGGCGCAGCTTGCGCACCTTGACCAGGTTGATCAGGCTCTTCACATCCTCCTTGACCTTCTCCAGCCCGCACAGTCCGTCCAGCTGCGCCAAAAGGTCCTCCAGCTTTTCTTTGGGCGGCTGCTCTTCCCCCTGGGCCGTCCGGGCCGCCCCCTCCGTCGCGGTTTTTTCCTCCTGGGGCCTGCCCGTAGGGATGGGCTCCCCGTCCGCCCGCCGGGTGACAAACTCCTGCACATCCAGGGTGCTTTTCCCCCCGGGCACGCCGGCCTTGTCGCAGTAGGCGCTCAGGGAATCGGCGCAGGCGTTGACAAACCCGGCCTCCGCCTCACTCACCTTTCCGTCCACCGCCGCGAAGAGCAGCATCATCAAAGTAAAGGTGTCCACGAACCGGCGGCTGCACTGGCCGCCCAGTTCCAGGTCTGCCTTCACCATCCTCCGGAAAAAGCCGGGCAGCACAAAGCTGGAATACTGGCTGACCGCGGTGGCCAGCTCCCAGTAGAGGACGGTAGGCACCGGGTTCCCCTTGGCGTAAATGGCATTGTAGCATTCCACATGCAGCGGGGTGATCCCCGACTGGTCCTTCTGCCACACCCCGCAGGCGCAATCCCGCAAAAAGCCGTCCGACTCCCGGCCAAAGGCCACCCTGACCGCCGGGTCCCGGATCTGGCGGCGGAAGGCCGTCATCGCCTCGTCATACTGTTTATGCACAACGGCTGGGGTCATCGGCTGGGCCATGGCCGTCACATCCTTTCCATGCCGCCTGCCGGACCGTTCTCTCTGCCGGCGGCTCATCTGTGCCCTATTATAATGCGTGCCGGGCAAAGCCGCAAGCCCAAGAAGGCGCGAATGGGCCAAAATATTCCTAGCCGCCCCCAGGTAGACATAATAAAAAAAGATTGACGGATTGCCCCGAACCGTGTAGTATAGTCCTATCCATGATTTTATCGACAATGGAGGAATCCAACATGGCCCGAAGAAGCAATCTGGACGGTCTGATCCACTGCGACGCCTGTGGAGAAGATTACAGTGCAACCTATAAACGCTGCCCCTTCTGCGGTGAGCCTCCCCAGGGCAGCCGCCCCTCCCGCGCAGCCCGGGATCTCCAGGCAGATGACCTGGAGGACGAGGATGACGGCTATGTCTTTGACGGACAGGACGCCTTTGACGACGGCCCAGAGCCTGTGCGCCCCGTGAGGGCAAAGGGGGGCAAGCGCCTTGCCACCAGCAGCGGCAGCCGTCACGCCGGCACCTCCTCCCGCGCCTCCGCTTCCGGCAGACCATCCGGCTCCGTCCGGCCTTCCGGCGACCGGCGCGGTTCCGGCATGCAGGGCGATGACCGCCGGCCGCCTGAGCCCATCAACTGGCCCCGTCTGATCACCTTCCTGTGTTCCCTGGTGATCATTGCTGCAGCGCTGGTCATCGTCTTTACCGTGATCTACCCCCAGCTGCGCCAGGACCCCGCGCCGGCCAGCTCTTCCTCCCAGGCCCCGGACGGCAGCGAGCAGCCCTCCCTGTCCCCCAGCCCCTCCGGCCAGGAGGCCCCCCTGACCGGCCTGTCTCTGGATACTACCCAGCTGACCCTGCCCGCCGGCGGCACTCACCAGTTCGTCCTTGCCCTGGAACCGGCGGACTGGGTGGGCGCCCCGGTCTGGAGCTCCTCTGATGTGAGCGCAGCCACAGTGGATGCCACCGGGTTGGTCACCAACGTCAACGCCACAGCCTCCACCGCTCAGGTGACCATCACCGTCACCGCCGGAGGCCTGACCGCCCAGTGCACCGTCTCTTGCAGCGGCGTCGAGACGGTCACCAGCGATCCCCCCGCCGTAACCACCCCCTCCGGCGGCGCGCTGACCCCCGGCACCACCGGCATCATCGTCAACGCCGACAGCGGGCTGCGTGTGCGCTCCGGCCCCGGCACCTCTTACGAGGTGCTGGCCAGCCTGCTCAACGGCGACGCCGTCACCGTGCTGGCCGACGCCGGAGACGGCTGGTACGAGATCACCTATATCGGCTCCGGCGGCCAGGAGAACACCGGCTACATCATGGGCGAGTACATCTCCGTGTCCTGACGCTCCGCCCATCCACTTCTTCCGGGAGGGACCACACATGCTGAAAACCGACCACATCTGCGTGATGAACCTGGAAAACGCCATGCGGGGGGCCCGCAATCCCCTGAGCAGCTGGGCCAGGAGCGACAGCGCCTACAACGCCGCGGGGGAGTATGTCCTGGGCCCCAACGACCTAGATCTGGCCGTTCGGCTATGCCGGGCGGGTAGCGATCACCGAAAGTTCATCCGGCAGATCCTGGTGTCCATGGACATCACTGCCCCCATGTACTGGTGGAAGGAATTTGACACCTATAAGGTGGGCACCGTGGCTAACTCCACCTCCACCATGCACAAGATCCACGCTAAGCCCTTCACGCTGGAGGATTTCAGCGCCGACCACATGACTGCCCCCTCCCTAGAGCAGTTTGAGCGGTTCCTTGGCTACCTGGAACAGGTGCGCCAGCGCTATTTGGAGACCAAGGACAAGGCAGACTGGTATGATCTCATCCAGCTGCTCCCCTCCAGCTACAACCAGATGCGCACCGTCACCCTGAACTATGAGGTGCTGGCCAACCTCTACTATGCCCGCCGGGGCCACAAGCTGGACGAGTGGCACACCCTGTGCGATACCATTCTCACCCTCCCCTATGCCAGGCAGCTCATCGGCGCCTGCGGCAACGAGGAGCTGGGCTGAAACAGAACGCAAGAAATCCCTGCGGAACCACCGCAGGGATTTTTCATATGGCTTATTGATCTGTTTCGTATGCCTGTAATCTTTGCAATCATAAAACAGGCTCTGCCCATATGAATATGAGTTTAAGTCTCATCACCCGTCTCATTCAACATCTTGCCGATTGTTTGCGAGGCTTTGAAGCAGGCCATGAGCAAGGTGACGCCACCACCAATCCCCAGCACATATAACGGCAGCCGGAGATCCGCAAGGCCGCCTATCGTACCGGTCAGGAACGGGGCCAGCAGCAGAGCGGCGGGCAATACAAAACCAGAAATGCCGCACAACAGCTGGCACAGCCGCCCCGGCCGCAGATACCGGAGCATTTCATAAAACGAGTACCATAGCAGGATAGACATGAGAAGGCTCCACAGGCAAAGCAGTAGCAAATTGTGAAATAGCCTGCCCACAATAACGCCCAGTACTGCAATGAGCAGGGTGCTTACAACGGAGTAGGTCACAAAGCTCAAAGACCTGAGACGCTGTGCGCGGACGGTGGCATGCCCGCGCAGATCATTGGACCGCCCGGCCAAGTATTTCTCCCACTCTGCATGCATGATGTCTGTGGCGTGCTGCGCATGTGCACGGCTGCCACTGACCTGGCGATATGGGAGTTTGACAAATGCCAAATCGAGGATCAGGAGCAATAGAAATACGCTAAAGACCACCAATGAGATGGGCTGCCGGTTGCCAAACAGTAAAATCAGGTCTGTACACAGGACATAAGCGCTTTTGGCCACAAGGTCGGCAATAGTTCGATGGGAGCAAGCGTGTTCAAACGCCGCATCGGTAAAGATACCTAGGGAAATGATCCACAGCAGGGCTGTCAGCGAGAACAGCAACCCCCAGGCGAACGGGTGGATGAATTGCCCAGCCAGCAAGACTCCCAGAGTCAGAACACACAGTATTTTGTTTATCACACCTTCACCACATAAGTCATTTTGTCAGTAGCAATGCAGAATAGGCTTTTTGCATTACGCACTTTAATCTTCCTGAGTGCCCTCATCCATGCCTTCCTCATCCCGATCCCCCTTGGTAGCCGAATGACATTCATCCAACAAATCATAGACAGGATGGTGCAAAGAAGGGCCACCACAAATATAACGGGATACAGCACATTCCTCATTACAGTTATGATAGAAAGTAATACGCTGTTTATTTTTTGTGGAATTTCATTAAAAGCAATGCGACAATCACCAGCACAAATCCTATGATCAATAACAACAAGGAATACGGTTTGGGTAAGATCTGCTCAAAAAGGCTTGTGGATAACACAATCAAGAGCGCGCCAATGATTGCTACAAAAATCGTCACATAAAACTTGACCATTGAGATATCACACCACCCATGATTCTTGTATCGGTCATTGGCATCCCATGCATTTGCCGTCATGCTACCGATCGGCCATCCGCCCGAACCTAGAATAAGCCCTGTAACTGTCCCGGCAATTGAATTGGCCAATTGGGCTCATATGGATCACTCGTCATCCTGATCTATAAATCTGAATAGGGCGGTCCTTTTCTTTAAGGCGTTGTCGGAAACCAACGCCCACTGGAACCCAAACAGCACACAGAGGAAGATCAGTTTCATTCTAAGCATCGTCAATGCAATGATCAGCATGGTATCCACCACAAGGACGGCAAGCAGGATACGGATGGACTTCTCCTGCCCGGCGTATATCTTTTTCATTTCTTCCTGAATTTTGAGCGCTATGGACAGCTGGAAGGCAAAGAAAAGCACAGATAATAGGATGCCGGAGATCCATTGAACGCCTGCAAATGAAATATACACAAGTAAGGAGACCAAGCTTTTCCACAATAAATCATAAATAATTTTAACCTGCTCTATATCCAACTGTTTGATTTGTTTCAGCATGGAACGCAGCTCAATCTTCTCCTTTGAAATTGCCTTTATGATTTTTCCTGTCAAATACAAATCATAGCAAAGGATAACTGCAAAGATTGCAATGGAACCAGCTTGATATACGGGATCTAAGTAAGACCAGATCCCCAGAAATAGTATAAAGCACACACCCTTGCTGATGACGCTGTTTCTCACATCCCCCACCTTGATCCGATATCCAAGGTTGATTGCAGCATCCGGCAGGAGAGAAATGAGGAAGGAAGCAATCATCAAAAAGGCCAGTACACCCCATAAATACCCATTATAGCGTGTATGGTCCATGAAACACATTGTGATAAGAGACAGGTAAAAGCATAGGGACGACCCTAATACGAGTGTGTTGACTTTCCTCATATCCATAAGTGCTCTCATCTGTTATCTCCTTCATCTTCCCAGTCCCACCGAATTGCGTTCATCCAAAAGATCGTAGACAGGATGGTGCAGATCAGGGATGCTACAAATACGAATGGCAATTTATCATAGTTTCCTGATGACCAGTGTATGAAGAACCAGCCTATAGGTCCAAGCGTTACCAATGTCATAACAGCCGGGGGACTAAATCTTATAATCCTTACTATGTGTTTATGTTTCTTCATATATCCTCCTCTGCCCGCTCTCAGCCGCAGAGGCGGATCTGAGAAGCTGGATCCTATTTCATTTTGATGTGGGTAAAACGCTTTCAGTAAGCAGTCCTCTTATAAGAAAGACACAGTCAACTGTCCACAACACAGCAAGCCCCATCATCACCACAAGTAATATGGATTGAAACCCCTTGGTTGTAATGATTTGGGCCACATTGCTTCGCACGGGTTCTTGGAACATATTGCGGACGTAGAACAGATACGAAAATAAGTAATAGAGTACATAAGCGATGAGCACGACGGTCGGCGTCAACCACAGAGAGGGCTGTGCAAGACAGAAGATTCCCACAAAAACAGTGTGAAAGCAAACCCAAAACAAAACATGGCATCGCAGCAGCGTTTTGCTGAAGGTAAATACACAGAGATAGTACGGAAGCAGTAAGAAAGCGCCAATACTAACCCAAATCATCAAATCAGACATTACTGAATCACACCCCGCTCATATGATTTATCATTATAATATGATTTGCGTTGAAAAAAGTAATTGGCGAACTCACCATGAAGGCCCTTTGTCTCTTGGAAAAAAACACTCCCCGGCGATTGCGGCCCACAGCCGCTTCCTGTCACCAGCCTCACAGCTCCAGCCAGCGCCCCAGCTCCACCAGGTCCGGCGCGATATGTACATGGGGGTACTCCGCAAAGGCTGCGACCAGCGTGGTGCCGTTGAGCACCCCGCAGAAGTCCACCCCGGCGTTCTTCGCCGCCGATGCGTCGATCACCGTATCCCCACAGAACAGCACCTGCTCCCGAGTCAGGCCCAGCCGCTCCATGGCCAGGTTCAGCCCCTCGGGATCGGGCTTGGCCCGGCGCACATCCTTTCCCCCCAGGATCAGGTCGATCCGGTCCTCCAGTCCTTGGTAGGCGAAGATGCGCTGGATGGTCTGGCCCAGCTTGGTGGACACGATGGCCACCCGGATTCCCCGTTCCTTCAGCGCGGAAAGCAGCTCTTTAGCGCCGGGGAACAGCCGGGTGCCCTCCACCATGATCCGCTGGTGGCCCTCGCCCACCGCCAGCTGGAACTGCTGGTAAAACTCCTGGCGGCGGTCGGGGTTTTGGTCGCCGGTGAGCATGGTATAGCCGTCCATCAGCGTCATGCCAATGGTGGGGCGTACCTGTTCCTGGGTGGGCGCGGGCCAACCCATGGCCTGAAAGCCCTTTTGATAACCCACAGTAATAGGTGCCGTGGAATCCCCCAATGTGTAATCAAAATCAAAGAAAACACCCTGATATTGCATCGGTTGGTCTGCCTTTCCTCAGTACTCTCTGCGCCCTGCCGCCGGGGCAATGCCCATGGCCTCCCGGTATTTGGCCACGGTGCGCCGGGCCAACACCAGCTCCTGCTGCGCCAGCAGATCGCACAGCTTCTGATCCGACAGGGGGTGGCGCTTGTCCTCCTCCTGAATCAGTGTATAGATCGCCGCCTTGACCTGCTGCGCGGTGGCCTCCTCCCCCTCGGGACCGGACAGCGCCCGGCTGAAGAAATCACTCAGGGGAAATACGCCGTAGCTGCATTGCAAATATTTATCCCGGACGGTCCGGCTCACGGTGGACGGGTGAACGCCCAGCTCCGCCGCCAGATCCGACATGGTCATCGGCCGCAGGTGCCCCGGCCCCTTTCGGAAAAACTCCTCCTGAACCTCGGCAATGCTCTGCCCGCATTTGAGCAGGGTGGTTCTGCGCTGCTCGATTCCTTTGACCACCCAGTCCGCCTGCCGCATTTTCGCCGCCAGATATTCCCGCACCTGGGGGTCGTCGCTCTCCGCCAGCAGCCGCTGATAGTAGGAGTTCACCCGCAACAAGGGGCCCGGGGTATCGTTCACCGACACCACGAACTTCCCCTCCTCCTCCCACACCATCAAGTCCGGCAGCAGGGTCCCGGGCGGTTCCGCCGGGGCAAAAGCCGCCCCCGGCTTGGGCGAGAGGGACCGGATCAGCCGGCAGGCGCGCTGAATGGCCTCCCGGGTGGCCCCGGTCTTTTGGGCAATCTTGTGATAGCGGTTTTTGGCCACATCCTCCAGATGGAAGCGCACAATGGTCAGCGCCAGCCCCCGCTCTCCCCGGCGGTTCAGCTGCAGCTCCAGACATTCGGCCAGGGTTCTGGCCCCCACTCCGGCCGGCTCCAGGCTCTGGATCAGCACCAGGGCCCGCTCCACCGTCTGCTTGGGCTGCCCGCACCGCTGGGCCAGCTCCTCCACGCTCTCCTCCAGATATCCGTTGGCGTCCAGTCCCGTCAGCACGCTCTCCACCGCCCGCCGGAGCTGGGCGGGCATCCTTTTAAACTCAATCTGGTCCCGCAGATATTCATACAGCCCCTCAGTCCGGGGCTGTACCGCCACAGGGGCCATCACCCCACTGTCTGTGTCCGATCTTCTGGTATGGTGCCGGCTGTCTCCAACCAGCCATTCCATCCTGCGCAGCAGTTCATCCGCCCCGGCATTGTTCTCTTGCTCTTTCCGTTCCAGCACCGGGTTTTCCAGCAGAAGCTCGTCCACGTACTCCTGCAGCTCCTGACTGCCCATCTGGAGGATCTCCATGGTCTGAATGATTTGGGGCGACAGCTTCTGTGTCTGCTTGATCTGTAAAGACAGTTCCATTGTGACCTCCTCCAAAATGCTTCCGGTAACATCCCGCCGTTTCTTGTAGAGTATCACAAATTCCCCACTTTTTCAACTGTCAGCCTGTTCCAGCAAATTGGCCGCCCCGTACCGCAGGCAGCGGTATAGCCTCTGCCTGCCCCGCTTCAAGGTTCTGGAGACCGTGGACTTGTTGACCCCCAGTTCTCGGGCAATGGCTTCCATGCTCATGTTTTTCCCGTAGTACAGCATCATATATTCCCGCTGCCGGGGCGTGATGTCCTGGCGCAGGGCGTGGGTCAGGTTCCGCTTCAGCCTCCCGATCTGTTCCCGGTTGTCCTGAGCCATCATGGTGCTGTATACTGCCAGGTCCACCATGCCGAACGTGTTGTCATAGGAAATCTTCTTCATCTTCCCCGCCTCCTGTTGGTCTGTTTTCTGCGCTGTGTTCCGCCTGTGCGCCGGTAATAGCCCTGGAGATGCCGGGCCACCGCCCTGGTCTCCCGGTACATTACCCGCAGGGGCCGGATCCGGCCCTCGATCTGCTGCCGGGCCAGCTCATCCTCCGTCTCCTCCAAAACCCGCTCCAGCTCCGCGATGCGCCCTTGCAGCACCTCGGCTGTCACGCCGTACTGCTCCCCCAGTTCGTAGAGCGTCATGCTCCCCATCCTCCTTCCTGCCGTCCCACCCGGCACAGCCGGTGGGCAAATCGTCTTTGGGCATACCGCTCCAGGCAGGCTTCGCAGATCTTCTGTCCTTCCAGCAGAAAATACCGGTCTCCCCAGTACAGTTCCCCTTGGCACATACCGCACTGAACCCCGCCGGCGGCCCCGGCCGCCCCTGTGGATCCCCAGCCCTTTTTTTCATTCTTTTCCCGCAAAAGTGTTGACAAATCTCCATCCTCCTGATATAATAACCCTCGCTGCAAACGGGGAGGGTGCTGCGTGCTGGTGTAGCTCAGCTGGTAGAGCAGCTGATTTGTAATCAGCAGGTCGGGGGTTCGAATCCGTCCACCAGCTCCAACTTCGCGTTCAAAAGTTGATAGGGAGGAGTACCCAAGTGGCCAAAGGGGACAGACTGTAAATCTGCTGGCTTTGCCTTCGATGGTTCGAATCCATCCTCCTCCACCAGAAAAACGGTGACCCCACTAGGGGTTGCCGTTTTTCTCATTTGAGGATGGATGAGACGGCGGCTCTTGGCGGTGTGCCGGGGGTACGCCGCAGCCGCCGGGCTTTTCCGCAGAAAAGCGAATCCATCCTCCGCTACCACGTCGGAACAAGTTTCGCCTGTTCCGACTTTTGATTGCATAAAATCAGTCCCCCACTCCACTGTTCCTCCTCTCCCCACACATACTGCCCCTTCTCCGTCTGACATCCACCCTGTATCCCCCGATTATAGAACATTAGTTCTATTCCCATGGGCAAGATTACCACCTCTGGCCGGAAAAGTCAAGGGAAACCCCAGTGAAACTTTTCCAGTTCAGCCCCAAATAACGGACTGAACTTCCCCTTTGTTGCACGGGGCCGTCCGGGAACGCAAGATTCACAATCCCTTTACAATCTGGGGGTTGACTGCCTATTTTTTTCGGGGTATAGTGAAAAAAATGGGTCAGGAGGCCGTTATGAAGCATCGTATCAAAGTCGGTTTATTGGGGCTGGCGATGGCGGGCGCCGGGGTGGCCGGCAGCGCGACCGCCCTGGGGAACTATTTATATGGTCAGGTAATGGTGCCCAAGGTGCGGGACGCCGAGCGGCTGGAGGACAATCCCACCCAGGCGGAGGGCCGACTCTGGGCCCGGGCCGGGGATGGGTTCCGCAGCGCCACCATTCAGTCCGTGGACGGGCTGATCCTGTGGTCTGCCTTGGTCCCCGCGCAAGGAGAAAGCCACCGCTGGGCCATCTGTATGCACGGTTACCACGACACCCATGAGTCCATGGGCGCCATAGCCAAGCACTATCATGATCACGGCTGGAACGTGCTGATACCCGACCAGCGGGGCTACGGCAAGAGCGAGGGGGACTATGTGGGCTGGGGCTATGACGAACGGCTGGACCTGCTGGGCTGGGTCAACTATATCACCCGCCGGGACCATGAGGCGCAGATCGTGCTTCACGGGGTGTCCATGGGGGCTGCCACGGTGCTGATGGCCACCGGCGGCGTGCTTCCCCGGCAGGTAAAGGCCGCCATCTCGGACTGCTCCTACACCTCCATTGAGGAGGAAATGCGCCATGTCCTTCAGTCCAGTGTCCGCCAGCAGTTCTCCCGCTCGCTGCCCGCCCCCGCCGGCATGCTGTTTGCCGCGCTGCGCAAGAGTGTGCTGCGCAGGGCCGGTTACGATCTGAAGGATGCCGCCCCCATCAAGGCCGTCGCGCTGTCCAAAACCCCCACCTTGTTCATCCATGGCTCCAAGGACGATTTCGTCCCCGCCCCCATGATGAACCGGCTGTATCAGGCCGCCCGCTGCCCCAAGAGCTTTCTGTGGGTTCCGGAGGCCGGCCACGCGCTGAGCGTGGGAACCAATCCGGAACTGTACTGGACTGCGGCGCGCACCTTCCTGCAGGAGTATTTCCCCGGCGCGCTGTGAGTGGGACGGGACCGCCCCCGAAGCCGCGCTTGACAAATTCGGGATCTTCCCGTATACTTGTACCCGTGGCCTGCAGGAAGCGGCGCCGGAAGTTGAAACTTCCATCCCCGCATTTTTATTCTCTCATATGGTATGTCAAGAGGCATACAGTCCTTCTGAAGAAGGGTTGTATGCCTCTTTTTTGTTGCAAAGGTGGGCAGAAATTTGAAGCAAAAGCACCATTTCCGGCGCGGAGAACCCAACATGCCCCTGATTCTCTGCGCTCTTGCCGCCCTGGCGCTGATTACCCTGATCGTGGCCACGGGGCTTGGCCCGGTTTCCGTCTCTCCCGGCACCACAATTCGGATCCTGATGAGCCGGATTCCGGTCATCGGCTCCGGCGTGGCCCACACCTGGCAGACCCTGGACGAGAATATCGTCCTGGGTCTGCGGCTGCCCCGGGTCTGTCTGGGCATGGTGGTGGGCGCGTCGCTGGCGGTGTGCGGGGTGACCATGCAGGCTCTGGTGCGCAACAACCTGGCCGACCCGTTTATTCTGGGGGTCTCCAACGGCGCGGCTGCCTTCGCGACTTTGGGCATGCTCTTCGGCGCATTCTCCTTTCTTGGCACCTACTCCCTTTCCATCAGCGCCTTTCTGGGCTCCGCTGTGACCATCCTGTTCGTCTACACCATCTCCCGGGTTCGAGGCCGTATCCACATCACCCAGCTGCTCCTGTCCGGCGTGGCGGTATCCATGATCATGGACGGCGTCACCAACATCATCACGCTGAGCGCGCCCAATGCGCTGGGCCTGCACAATGCGGAGTTCTGGATGTCCGGCAGTCTGGCCGGAGCCAGATGGGCCTATCTGACCCTGCCCCTGGCCGTCCTTGTGATTTGCATGGCGGTGCTGATGGTCAACTACCGGGGCCTGAACCTACTGCTGTTGGGGGAGGAGAGCGCCGGAGCGCTGGGGGTCAACGTGCGCCGGCTTCAGAAACTGCTGGTTCTGGTGGCCTCCCTGATGGCGGGGGTTACCATCGCCGTCAGCGGTTCCATCGGATTCGTGGGCCTGATGGTACCCCACTTCACCCGGCTGCTGGTGGGCGGGGACCATAAAAAGGTCCTCCCCATCTCTGCCCTGCTGGGAGGCATCCTGGTGGTGTGGGTGGACGTGGCGGCCAGATTGGTGATTGCCCCGGAGGAGCTGCCGGTGGGTATCCTCACCGCAGTAATCGGAGGACCGGTATTCATCTGGATGCTGAAGAAAAGCCATCGGGAAAAGCAATAGGAGGCGGAGGCAATGCGCTTACAGGTAGAAGATCTCACTTATTCCTACGGGGAGAAAGAGGCCGCGGACCATGTGTCCCTGCGGGTAGACGCCGGGGAGTTTGTGGGGCTGATCGGGCCCAACGGCAGCGGGAAATCCACGGTTTTGAAAAATGTGTACCGGGGCTTGCGGCCGGACCGCGGGAAAATTACCCTGGACGGTGAGGACTTGCTGTCCATGCCCTATCGGAAATCTGCCCTGAAAATGGCTGTCGTAGGCCAGGAAAATGAAGTCCCTTTTGATTTCACCGTGGAGGAGATGGTGGCCATGGGCCGCACCCCTCACAAGCGACTGTTTGACGTCGACACCCCCCGGGACCGTCAGATCGTCCGCCACGCCCTGGAGCATCTGGGCATAGAACAGTTGGCACACCGCAACTACCGCCGCCTGTCCGGAGGGGAGAAACAGAGGGTGCTCATCGCCCGGGCCATCGCCCAGGAGAGCGACTTTTTTGTGCTGGATGAGCCCACCAATCACCTGGACATCAGCTACCAGATGCAGATTTTTGACTTCATCAAACGTCTAAAGGTCACGGTCCTGTCCGCCATCCACGATCTGAACATGGCCGCGCTCTACTGCGACCGGCTCTACGTGCTCAGCCAGGGCCGGGTGGTGATAGAGGGCACGCCGGAGCAGGTCCTCACCCCGGAGAACATCTACCGCGTCTACGGCGTGCGCAGCTGTGTGGAGAAGCATCCAGTTACGGGAAAATTGTCCATCTCCTTCCTGCCCGCAGGAATTGGAGCTTAATCTCTTTGGGAGGAATGACTATGAAAAAAGTGATTTGTACCATGCTGGCCCTGGTTGTACTGCTCTCTGTGCTGGCCGCCTGCGGCGGTCAGGGGGCCCCGTCCGGTAGCGGGTCGGGGGAGGGATCCGCCTCTCCTGCGCAGACCTCGGACAGCGGCGCCTACCCCATGACTTTTGACAACTACGGCCGCCAAGTCACCGTGACCCAGAAGCCCCAGAAAGTGCTGACCTTGGGCCCCAACTGCACGGAGCTGTTCGTGGCGCTGGGCCTTCAGGACTATGTGATCGGCCGGTCCCTGATCAACCACAGCCGGGGCCCGCTGGAGGAATATGCCGGCGGGGTAAACGCCATTCCGGTGCTGAACAACGCCTCCGCCACCCGGGAGGCCATTCTCTCCAGCGGCGCGGACTTCATCTACGCCCTGGACTGGGAGATCAGCGACACCGGCTGCAACATCCAGGAGGTAGCCCAGTACGGGATGACGGTTTACGTCAACTCAGCTACCACCTTGGAGGAGCAGTATCAGGAGATCCTTGACATCGGAAAGATTTTTGGGGTGGAGGAGTCCGCCCGGCAGTTTGTGGACGATCAGCGCGCCCGTATTCAGGCCGTTCAGGACGCCGTCACCGGTCAGGAACCCCTGGACGTTCTGGTCTACGACAGCGGCAGCAATGGTGTCTTCACCTGTTCAGGCAGCAACTTTGAATCCCTGCTCATCCAGATGGCAGGGGGGCACAATATTTTTGACGATCTGACCGATCAGCAGTGGGTCACCGTCAGCTATGAGGAAGTGCTGGCCCGGGATCCCGACGTGATTTTGATTCATGACTACGATTCCCCCTCCCTGGAGGAAAAAATCGCGGAGATCAAGAGCAACCCCACCCTGGCCCAGCTGGAGTGCGTCCAGCAGGAGCGGTTCGCCTCCATCACCCTGGAGAGCGTTCTGCCCGGCAACCGCATGGCCTACGCTGTGGAACGTATGGCGGTGGCGTTTTATCCTGAGATTTTCGCGGATTGATGGCAGACAATTGTCACGATGAGAAAGGCCCTGCGGCGGATGCCGCAGGGCCTTTTGGGGCTTTTCTCTCAGCACATGCCGCCCATATCGGGAGCGACGGGGGCGGGGGCAGGGAGCTTCGTCTGGGCAAAGTCCGCTCCTGTTCGCAGCGCCCTGCCGGGCATTGCTCCTTTCCTCCCTTGCCCCTCCTCTCCCCGGCGAAACCGCCCCGCTGGGTTTCGCCGGGGAGAGGAGGGGCAAGGGCCGACAAGCCCCAGCCGTAAAAAGGCCCCCCGGCACTCGCCGGGGGGCCTGAAAGGACTTTGCGGTCTCTTAGTACATGCCGCCCATGTCGGGAGCGGCGGGAGCGGGGGCGGGGGGCTGGGGCTTGTCGGCCACCAGCGCCTCGGTGGTCAGCAGGATGGAGGACACGGAAGCGGCGTTCTCCAGGGCGGAACGGGTCACCTTGGTGGGATCCACGATACCGGCGGAGAGCATGTCGCAGTACTCCTCTTTGTAGGCGTCGAAGCCGTAACCGGCCTTGCCGGAGTCCTTCACCTTCTCCAGCACCACAGAGCCGTCGATGCCGGCGTTGGCGGCAATCTGCTTCATGGGTTCGGCCAGGGCCTTGGCGATGATAGACACGCCGGTCTTCTCATCGCCCTCCGCCGTGGCCAGCAGGGCCTCCACCGCGGGGATGGCGTTCACATAGGCTGTGCCGCCGCCGGCCACGATGCCCTCTTCCACAGCGGCCCGGGTGGCGTTCAGCGCGTCCTCGATACGCAGCTTCTTCTCCTTCATCTCCGCCTCGGTGGCAGCGCCCACCCGGATGATGGCCACGCCGCCGGCCAGCTTGGCCAGGCGCTCCTGGAGCTTCTCCTTGTCATAGTCGGAGGTGGTGTTGTCGATCATGTGGCGGATCTGGGCCACACGAGCGGCGATGTTCTCAGAGGAGCCGGCGCCGTCCACAATGATGGTATTCTCCTTCTGCACCTTCACCTGACGGGCGGAGCCCAGCATATCCATGGTGGCCTCCTTCAGCTCCATGCCCATGTCGGAGGAGATCACAGTGCCGCCGGTGAGGATGGCGATATCCTCCAGCATCTCCTTGCGGCGGTCGCCGAAGCCGGGGGCCTTGATGCAGCACACATTCAGGGTGCCCCGCAGCTTGTTCACCAGCAGAGTGGACAAGGCGTCGCCCTCCACGTCCTCGGCCACGATGAGCAGCTTCTTGCCGCTCTGAACCACCTGCTCCAGAATAGGTAGCAGCTCCTGAATGGAGGAAATCTTCTTATCGGTGAGCAGAATGAGAGGATCGTCCAGCACAGCCTCCATCTTCTCGGTGTCGGTGACCATATAAGGGGTGATATAGCCCCGGTCCAGCTGCATGCCTTCCACAACTTCGGAATAGGTCTCGGCGGTCTTGGACTCCTCCACGGTAATCACGCCGTCGTGGGACACCTTCTCCATGGCCTCGGCGATCAGGTTGCCGATGGTGTCGTCGCCGGAGGAGATGGCCCCTACCCGGGCGATGTCGGAGGTGCCGGACACGGGCTTGGAGTTCTTCTTGATCTCCTCAATGGCAGCTTCGGTAGCCTTGGCGATACCCTTCTTCATGACCATGGGGTTTGCCCCGGCGGCCAGGTTCTTTAGCCCCTCCCGGATGATGGCCTGGGCCAGCAGAGTGGCGGTGGTGGTGCCGTCGCCGGCCACGTCGTTGGTCTTGGTGGACACTTCCTTGACGATCTGGGCGCCCATGTTCTCAAAGGGGTCCTCCAGCTCGATCTCCTTGGCGATGGTCACGCCGTCGTTGGTGATCAGGGGGGTGCCGAACTTCTTGTCCAGCACCACATTGCGGCCCTTGGGCCCCATGGTGATCTTTACGGTATCGGCCAGCTGGTTGACGCCCCGCTCCAGGGCGTGGCGGGCTTCCTCACCGTAGCAAATGAGCTTAGACATGATAACATTACCTCCAAAATTAGAGTGAATTTACAACTTGCACAGAGCTTGCGCCCAGGGGCGCAAATCCAATCCGTTTTCGGCCGCGGCGTGTACGTGGACGAAAACACTTCTCGGCCTGCAAACGTGCGAGCAAAGCGAGTGCGCTGCCGCAGGCCGCAGGGGGGTATCCACGGCTTCGCCGTGGTATCCAGGGGGGATACATCCCCCCTGGAGGAGTTTTACTCCACAACCGCCAGAATATCGCCCTGGCGGACAATGGTGTACTCCTCGCCGTCCACCTTGACCTCGGTGCCAGAATACTTGCTGGTGAGCACCTTGTCACCCACCTTCACAGTCATGACAACTTCCTTGCCGTCCACCATGCCACCGGGGCCAACGGCCACTACTTCGGCCATCTCAGGCTTTTCCTTGGCGCTGGAGGTGAGGATGATGCCGCCTTTGGTGGTCTCTTCGGCCTCTACAGCCTTCAGGATCACACGGTCGGACAGGGGTTTGAGAGTCATAACGGGTTCCTCCTTGTATGGAAATATTTTTGTAAACGGTGTGATAGGCGCGCCGGGCTACTCGCGGCGGCTCAGCGCTTTGGGCTGTCACGCTTCGCCTGCTCCCTACGCCCGGCTTCCCTCCGTCTCGGAACGCAAACAGCCGGGCCGACGGCCTGCCTTGGTTTGCATCCCTCGCTCCGGTCCATCCGGGCTGGTCGCAAAGGTTCAGCGCTCCCCTTTTAGCACTCAATTCTTCTGAGTGCTAAGCTCAAGTATGATAATACCCTTTTCGGGCAAAAAAA
The DNA here is from genome assembly GCA_018716015.1 of Candidatus Enterenecus stercoripullorum. Lineage (GTDB taxonomy): Bacteria > Bacillota > Clostridia > Oscillospirales > Oscillospiraceae > Enterenecus > Enterenecus stercoripullorum. Next base: position 48,843 of record DVKM01000002.1, read on the forward strand.
TCAACCCCTATTTTCAAAAAATAGAGGTTAATTTTGAAAAATTCATGTTTCGTTCACAACCTGGCGGCCAGAGTGCTAAAATCGACCATTCTCACACGGAGCTCCAGCGGACTTTGTACAGCTCCGCCTCCTGGATTCTTCCGGTCTTTTCGTTCACCTTATCCCTGTCCATACCCGGGCCGATCCTTCCGTGGGCTTCCCGCGCCAATCCCTGCCAACTCCTTCCCCAGCGGCTGATAGCTCGCCCCCCCTGGGTAAAAAAAGTTCACCTGCCGGTGGGACAGGGTAACGGTAAACTCCGGGGCCCGCATGGTCTCCCCGTCCACCACGGTGACCACATCGCTGCCGTCCAGGGAAGCATAGGTAATCTTCTGTCCATGGTGGGCATAGATCAGCTCCGGGTAGTCCCGGTAGTGCCCGGTGGCGTACTGTTTCACCAGCCGGAAGAAGGTCAGCCGGCTCACCTTGGGCACCACCAGCATGTCCAGCACCCCGTCGTCCGGCATGGCCTCCCCCACCGGCATAAAGCCGCCGCCGTAGTACCGGCCGTTGCAGATGCAAATGATGGCGGTCTCCCCCCGGGAATTCAGCTCCCCCATTTTCACTGCCGTAGGACGGGTGATGCCCTTGAAGAGTACATTGACCAACAAGGAGAGGATGTACGCCCCGATGCCCCGCACCAGGGGCAGGGATTTGTAACGGTGGACGTCGGCGGCGATGCGGGCATCCACTCCGGCGCACACCACGCCGATGCCTAGCTTGCCGTTGCAGTCCATCAGGTCAAAGGGGGCCTGGGTCCCCTGGCCCAGGGCGCGCAAATCGGAGAACAGGGCCTTGCTGTCCGGCCCGAAGATCTTCAGAAAGTCATTGCCCGTCCCAATGGGCACGTTGGTCACCGCCGCGTTGGGATATCCCGCCGCGCCGTTGACCACCTCGTTGAGGGTACCGTCCCCGCCACAGGCATAGATCCGCACCGGCGCTCCCGTCTCCGCCGCCGCTCTGGCATACCGGCAGGCGTCCCCCGATTTGGCGGTGTATACAATCTCCCAGTCCCACTCCAGGCCCCGGATATCCGCCTCCAGCCTGTGGGTGTTTTCCCGCTTACCCGCTGCGGGATTGATGATAAACAGATGCTTCATTCCAGACGCTCCCCAGTCTCTATCTCAATTCGGCCTCAGTCCGCCGCTTCCTCCAGCGCCTCAATGAGAAAGCTCACCGGGCGGAAGCCGTCGTTGCAGGAAATCATGGCCGATTTCTTGTCCTTCATCCAGCCGTCGTACAAGTCCTCTCCCCCGTGGGACAGGGCCAGCACAAAGGGGGACATGGTCTCCCAGGCGCTCAGACACAGCCCCTCCGGCCGCTGCCAGCCGTTGGCCACAAACACCTGTCCCTCCCGCAAATCGCAAGGGTGGTCCATGGGATTTTCATACCGCGCCATCAAATCCTCGTATCGGGCCATGCGCATCACGGTGATCCTACACTTCTTCATGGAGTGCTCCCTCTTCCGCCCCGCTTTACCCCGTACATAAACAGGTCGCACCGGAGCATACCATTATAAAGTTTCCGCTTTTTATCCGCTCGCCGGCCAAAGGCCCGCTCAAACTGGTCGTGATCGCTGAGCAGATACAGCTGCCAACCGTCTGGGAACTTGTCCCACGCCCTGCCGAAGGCCCGGTACAGCTCCTGGGCTGACCGGCGCTCCATCAGCCGCTCCCCGTAGGGCGGGTTGGTGACAACCCTACCCCGCAGCCCACCCCAGTGGAACCGGGCGGCGTCCGCCACCTCAAATTTCACCACGTCGTCCACCCCGGCAAGCCGGGCGTTGTACCGGGCCAGCTCCACCGCCGCCGGGTCGATGTCCCCGCCCCAGATCTCGTAGCTTCCGTGAAACTCCTGGTCCATGGCCTCGCTGGCGGCGTCCATCCACAGTTTTCCGGGCAGCCAGCTCCACTTCTGGGCACAGAAGGAGCGGCCCAGCCCCGGCGCCTGGTTTTTGGCAATGAGGGCGGCCTCAATGGGAATGGTACCCGAGCCGCAGAAGGGGTCGCAGAAGGGGTCGCGCCCTTTATAATGGGCCAGGGTCACCATAGCCGCCGCCAGGGTCTCCCGCAGGGGGGCCTCCACCCCCCGGGCCCGGTAGCCCCGCTTGTGCAGATTCTCCCCCGAGGTGTCCAGCATCAGGGTAGCCCGATCCTCCATCAGGGAGAACTGGATCTGGTACAGCGCCCCCGTCTCCGGCAAGGTGTCCATCCCGTACTTCCCGCCCAGCCGTTTGGCCACGGCCTTCTTCACAATGGCCTGGCAGGAGGGCACCGCGTGGAGCTGGGAACGCAGGCAGTAGCCCTTCACCGGAAAGCGGCCGTCTTTGGGGATAAACTCCTCCCAGGGCAGGCTGCGCGTTCCCTCAAACAGCTCCTCGAAGCTGCGGGCCGGGAAGCTGCCCAGGGATACAAGCACCCGGGCCCCCATGCGCAGGTTCAGGTTGAGCCGGGGGATGTCCGCCGGGGCGCCGGCGCACAGCACCCGGCCGTTCTCCGCGCGTACGTTTTTCAGCCCCAGTTTTTCCACTTCCCGGGCCACCAGGCCCTCCACCCCCAACAGGGATGGGATGACAAATTGCAGCGACTGCTCCATACCATAAGACTCCACTTCAAAATTTTCCGCCGCCCCAGGGGATTCCCCTTACGGAAAAAGCATATTTTATTCAGTATACCGAAAAAGCCTCCCCGGCGCAATCGTTTTACCTGAATTTGTTTTCTCCCGGCAGTAGCTTTCTGCCCATCCCTATGCTATACTGTAACCATAACCACCCCCTCTTTCCGACGGAAACCTAAAGTTGCGCGCAAAATTTTACCCGGCGCAAATTGAAGTTGGTAGACAAAGCCGGGCCATTCTGTTACGATAGAGCCGGACAAGGAGGAACGCGCATGTCATTCGGCGACCGACTGCAGGCTGTGCGCCGAGGGGCCGGCATGACCCAGGAGGCCTTCGCCCAACAGCTGAAGGTGTCCCGTCAGGCCGTATCCAAATGGGAGTCCTCCCGGGGCTACCCGGAAATCGAAAAGATCATATACATTTGCAATCACTACGGCGTGTCCATGGATGAACTGTTTCTGGACGAGGTTCCCCGCCGCTCCCCAGTTCAAAATAAACAAGGGGAGCCCGACGGCCAGCCCATGGCCAGTCCTCCTTTGAAGCGGTCGCTGGGCAATTTCTTCACCAACCTTTCCCCCCGCAACCGCTTGCTTGTCTGGGCGGGCCCCGCCGTAGTGTTCCTCGCGCTGATCGTTCTGCTCAGCGCCAGTCTGATGAAAGGAGCGTCCAACGAAATGGTACCCATGCTTGTCTGGCTGGGGCTGCTGATTCTCTTTGCCGTGGGCGAGGCGGTGTCGGTGGGCCTGACCTCCATCTGGTTCGCCGCGGGCTCCCTGGCCGCCCTGATCTGTGCACTGCTGAACGGCCCGCTTTGGCTGCAGATCACCCTGTTCATCGTGGTCAGCGTGCTGTGCCTGCTGGCCGCCCGTCCCCTGGCCAAGAAATACCTCAACGGCAAGGTGCAGCCCACCAACGTGGACCGCATCATCGGCGAGGAGGCCCAGGTCACCGAAGAAATCGACAACATCCAGGGCAAAGGCGCCGTTACCATCGGCGGCGTCACCTGGTCCGCCCGCAGCCAGAGCGGCGAGCCCATCCCCGCCGGCCGGCTGGTGCGGGTGCTGCGCATCGAGGGCGTCAAGGTATTTGTGGAGCCTGTGGAGGAACATGCGGCAGTCTGACGCCCCAGTTTCACCGGTATGTATTCCATTTAAACTTGAAATAAGAGAAAAGGAGGCCTTTCCATGTTTGCACTTTCCATCCCAGCAGATCCCAGCCGTTTCATTGGCATCATCGTCGTGGTGGTGATCATCCTTTTGGTTCTGCTGATCCTGGCGGCCAACGTCAAGGTAGTCCAGCAATCCAAAGCGTCCGTGGTGGAGCGTCTGGGCGCGTTCCGCACTGTGTGGGGTGTGGGGTTGCACGTGAAGATTCCCTTCATTGAGCGTATCGCCAAGACCGTCTCCCTGAAGGAGCAGGTGGTGGACTTCGCCCCCCAGCCCGTCATCACCAAGGACAACGTCACCATGCAGATCGACACCGTGATCTACTTCCAGATCACCGACCCCAAGCTGTACACCTATGGGGTGGAGCAGCCCATGAGCGCCATTGAAAACCTCACCGCCACCACCCTGCGCAACA